>JAIQFJ010000504.1 GCA_020073325.1 Terriglobia bacterium
GATCCGTTCAAGCTGGTCGAGGAGAACGGCACGTTCTACGCGCGCGGCGCGAGCGACGACAAGGCGCAGGCGGCGATCTGGGTGACCACGCTGATTCGCTTCAAGCGCGAAGGGTACAAGCCGGACCGGGACCTGATTCTGGCGCTGACGGCCGACGAAGAAGGCGGCGGACCGTATAACGGTGTCGACTGGCTGCTGAAGAATCGCAAGGATCTGATCGACTCCGAGTTCGCGTTGAACGAAGGCGGCTGGGGCGATCTGGCGAATGGCAAGAAAGTCTCAAACAACGTCCAGCTCAGCGAAAAATATCTGGCGACGTACAAGCTGGAGGTGAAGAACAAGGGCGGGCACAGCTCGCTGCCGGTGCCTGACAACGCGATCTATCGCTTGTCGGAAGCGCTGATTCGTTTGTCAAAATTCAAGTTCCCGGCGCAGACCAACGAAGTGACGCGGGCATATTTGGCGGAGATGGCCAAGGTGGCTCCGCCGGCGCAGGCCGCGGTGATGAAGGCCGCTTCGCAGGGGTCGCAGCCCGCCATCGACAAACTCGCCGACAGCACCATCGCGCTGAATGCGACGCTGCGCACCACTTGTATCCCGACGATGCTCGAAGGCGGCCACGCGATCAACGCGCTGCCGCAGACGGCCATCGCGACGGTGAATTGCCGCGTCCAGCCGGACATGAAGCCGGAGGAAGTTCAGGCGACGCTGAAGCGCGTGGTCGCCGACGACCAGGTTTCGATCACGGTATCGGGCGACATTATCGCGGCTCCGGCTTCGCCGCTGCGCCAGGACATTATGAAAGCCGCCGCGCGGATCGGCGACACGATGTGGCCCGGCACGATCACGGTTCCGATCATGGTGATGGGCGGCACCGATGGGCGCTATCTGCGGTCGTCGGGGATTCAGAGCTACGGGATTCAGGGGATCTTTATTCCCACCGACGATTTCCGCGCACACGGGCGTGACGAGCGGCTTGCCATGGATTCGTTTTACGAGGGCGAGACGTTCCTGTATGAGCTGGTGAAATCGCTGTCACAATAGTTTCCATGAAACTTGCCTGCGCTTTGCTGGCCCTTTCGATGGGCGCTTCGGCGGCGACGCTGCTGGTGCTGAACAAAGAAGACGCCACGATGGCGATCGTCGATCCTGCATCGGGCAAGGTGCTCGGGACGGTCGCGACGGGCGCGGGTCCGCACGAGGTCGCCACCGACGGAAAGCTCGCGTTTGTCGGAAACTACGGGGCGCAGACGCCCGGGAACACGATTTCCGTCATCGATATCGCAGCAAAAAAGGAGCTGCATCGGGTCGACGTGAGCCCGCTGCAGCGGCCGCACGGAGTGTTCGTCCACGACGGCAAGGCGTATTTCACCGCCGAAACGAACCGGCTGATCGCGCGCTACGATCCGGCGTCGAACAAGATCGACTGGATGATGGGAACCGGCCTGATCACCACCCACATGGTGATGGTGACGCGCGACGGCAATAAAATTTTCACGTCGAACATCGGCTCCGACGCGATCGCGATGTTCGAGCGCGGGCAGAATCCGGCGAACTGGAATCTTACGGTGATCCCGGTGGGCAAGGGTCCCGAAGCGATCGAGGTTTCACCGGACGGAAAAGAAATCTGGACCGCGCATTCGCGCGACGGCGGTGTTTCGATCATCGATGTCGCGGCGAAGAAAGTCGTCGGGACGATCGACGTACATACGAAACGCTCGAATCGCCTGAAGATTACACCGGACGGCAAGCATGTGCTGATTTCGGATCTCGACGCGGGCGAGGTGGTGGTGCTCGATCGCAATTTGCGCAAGGAGATCAAGCGGATTCCGGTCGGCAAGGCTCCCGAGGGGATTCTGATTGTGCCCGACGGATCGCGCGCATACATTGCGGTGAATGGCGACAATTTTCTGGCGGTGCTGGATTTGAAGACGCTGCAGGTGACCGGCAAGGTGCAGACGGGTCGCGGGCCGGATGGGATGGCTTGGGTCCAGTAGGTCGCTGCTGGGGCCGGCAGCCCTGCCGGCTGGGGTTATCGGACGTTTGACAGAAAAACAAGACCAGCCGGTCGGGCGACCGGCTTGCGGCAATGCTGCCGGTCCCACATCATTTAATAGTACGAAGGTTATAGTATGCTCGTTCCTATGCGAGTCTTGCTGCTGATCGCCGCCGCTCTTGCCGCGCAGGAATTGCCGGATTATGATGCGCTCCGCAAGACTGCGCATGCGGCGTATCTGAAGGGCGATTACGCGTCCTCGCGCCAGGCGCTCGAGCAGGCTTGGGAAATGGTGCAGCAGACGGACCCGTCCGAGCCCAAGCGATACGACACGCTCAAGCAGCTTTCCGGCGTGCTTTCGGCGGCGGGCGATTATGCGGCGGCGCAGAATTATGTCGAGCTGGCGATCCGCTGGCGCGAAAACATCGACCGGAGCGATCCGAAGATCGCCGATGAATACATCGAACTGGCGTCGCTGTGCCAGCGGCAGAAGGATTTCGCGCGGGCGCTGGAGCTGTTGGGATCGGCGCTGCGGATTCATTCGCGGCAGAATCCTCCCAATGTACAGATGGCCGACGATTTGAGCCGGGTCGCGCTGATCTACATGGAACAGAAAAAGCCCACCGAAGCGACGCCGCCGCTCGAAACGGCGATCTCGATTCGCGAACAGGTGCTCGGCGCGGAGCATCCGTCAATCCTCGGGGAACTCGACCGGCTGGGCGCCATCTGGATCGCGCTGCGCGAATATGCCAAGGCCGAAGATACGTTTCGACGCGCGCTGATCATTCGGGAGCGGCTGCTGGGTCCGAACGACGCGGGGCTGATTTCAACCGTGGAAGGGCTCGCCTACGCGCAGTTCGGGCAAAAGAAATACGCCGAGGCGGAGCCGGGGTACAAACGGCTGCTGGGGCTGTGGGCGCTTTCGACGGGCGATCCGACGCATCCGATGGTCGCGATGACGTACGACAAGATGGCGGTGTTCTATCGCGCGCAGGATCGATGGGAGGAGGGTACGGCCGCCGCGGAAAGCGCGAACGCGTTGCGGGCGATCTTTTTCGCCACAGGTTTGAGCCAGGAAGCGACAGCCCGGCAGGCGCATGGGGACAAGCAGGACGCGGCGCGGTTATTTGCACAGGCGCTGGCGTCGCTCGATGAATCGCATCCGGAGCACGCGGAGTTTCGGAAACAGCTCGAACAGAATTTAGCGGAGTTGCAAATCGAGGTGAAACCTCGGCGTGTCCCGCTGAAAAAGAAATAATCGGCCGTTTATTAGCGGCTAAAAAGAAGTGAACCTGCGGAACTCCTCGAAGCGGCCGTCGATCTCGCGGCGGGTCAAGGTCCGGAAGCGGTCGACGCCGAATTTCTCGCAGCAGAAACTGCCCATCACCGATCCGTAGATGACGGCGCGGCTCAGATCGCCGCGGGCGATGTGGCCGGCGTGCAGATCGAAGCCTTGCGACGCGAGATAGCCGGCAAAGCCGCCGGCAAAGCAATCGCCCGCGCCGGTGGGATCGAAGACGTCTTCGAGCAGGTAGCCGGGCACGATGAAGAACGAATCGCGGCGGAACAGCATCGCCCCGTATTCGCCGCGCTTGATGACCAGCGTGTGCGGGCCCAGGTCGAGGATCTTCGCGGCGGCCTTCTTCAAGTTCGGTTCGCCGGCCAGCATGCGGGCTTCGCTGTCGTTGATCAGCAGGAAATCCCACTCGCGAATGGTTTCGAGCAGCTCAGCGCGAAAATCCTTGATCCAGAAATTCATGGTGTCGCCGCCGGCCAGGCGCAGGCCGTTCATCTGGCCGCGGACATTGCGCTGCAGCCCGGGCTGGATGTTGCCCAGCAAAAGATATTTTTCGGTTTTGTAGCTCTCGGGCAGCTTGGGATCGAAGTTTGCGAAGACGTTCAGGTCGGTGGTGAGCGTTTCGCGATCGTTCATATCGTCGGAATATTTTCCGGCCCAGAAAAACGTTTTTCCCGGCACGCGTTCCAGACCTTCCAGGTCGATGCCGTGATCGGACAGCAGCCGGGTGTCTCCGGCGGCGAAATCGTCGCCTACCACGCCCACCAGCCGCGCCTTGGTGAAAAAGCTTGCAGCCAGCGAAATATAGGTCGCCGCACCGCCCAGCATCCGGTCCACGCGTCCATGCGGCGTTTCGACGCCGTCATACGCGACACTGCCCACAACGACAAGAGACATTTCCTCATTGTAGGAGATGCCGATAACATGGAAGGAGT
>JAIQFJ010000505.1 GCA_020073325.1 Terriglobia bacterium
CCGGTGAACGAAATAGAGCCGATTGTCGCGGCGCTGCCGGAGCCGAAGCGGCTGATCCTGGTGGAAGCGAAAGATCATTTCTTTGCGGGCGGACTCGAACAGCTCGAAGAGGCGATCGCGGGGCTCGACCAGGTTCCCGCGGGCGCGTAGCGATCCTGACCAAGCTGTTGGTCTGATGCCGGCGGTAACCACGTCTTCTGCGACAAGCCACTAGAATCAAGAAATGCGCCGAGCCTTGTCGTCCTGTTTTTTTCTGAGCGGCATCGCCGCGTCCATTTACGCCATCGACGCGCTGCGCAAGCTGAGTTTTGTCTTCGGGTCGACAACGCTTGCGCTCGGCCTGACTTTATCGATCGGCCTCGGCGGACTTGCGCTCGGCGCGCTGTGGGCCACCCGGTGGATCGACCGCGTCCAGCAGCCGGCCCGTCTTTTCGGAACTCTGCACCTGGCCCTGGCTGTGCTGTTCCCGGTCTCGATCCTGGCGATGGATCCTGCCGCGGACCTCTACAATCTCGCTGCACGATCGCACCTCGAACGGATCGCGCAACCCGCCTTGCTTCTGGTGCTGTTGCTGCCTCCCGTGCTGCTGATGGGAGCCACGACGCCGCTCTTCCTCGCCGCGGCGTTTGCGCGCCGGCCACGTCCCGGCGCGCCCGATCGCCTCGCGCGCGTCGCCGGAGGTTCACTCGCGATCTACATCGCCGGAGCCGCGCTCGGTGCCTTGCTCGCCGGATTCGTCCTGCTTCCCTACGCCGGCCTGGTTCTGTCCGCGCTCGCCGCCGGGTTGCTCGATCTCGCGTGCGCGGGACTGGTCGCATCCGCGGCGGGATCCGTGCTGGCTCTTCCGCAATTCGCGCCCGCTGTCGCCGAGCCGCCCGCGAAGCGTTCCGGGGCGGTCTTCGCGATTGCCGCGCTTTCCGGATTCTGCGCGCTTCTGTACGGCTTCGTGTGGATGCGATCGCTCGAGCCCATCGCCGGGACCTCGGCCTGGTCCTTCGCGTCGATGTTCGCGACGCTGCTCCTGGGATTCGCGTTCGGACTGGCTCTGTCGGCTCTGCTCGCCCCGAAGGCTCACTATCCCGGACTCGCGCTCGCGCTCACGAACGTTCTGGCCGGGTTTCTGGTCGCGGGCGGAATCTATCTGCTGCCGCTGATGCCGCGCTGGCTCGTCGCGCTCTACGGGCAGATGGGACAGCCCCTCCCGCTTTTTCTGCTCGCCCAGGCGGTGCTGTGCGGACTCGCGATCTTTCCGCCGGCGGCCGCCCTCGGCGCGACGCTTCCTCTGGCCATCCGTTGCCTTGAAGGCGAGCGCCGCGCCTCCACCGCCGCCCGCCTTTATTCGATCGCCACGTTGGCCGCGGTCGCGGGAGCCCTGGTGTGCGGCGTGGCCCTGATCCCGCTGATCGGGTTGCGCGGAGCTTTGATGCTGGGAATCGCACTGAACGCCGCCATTGCGGCCATCGCCGCGGTCAGTGCTCCCGCCGGACTCACGCCCTGGACCGGTCCGCGCCGGTGGGTGGTCGGCGCGGCGATGGCTGCCATTGCCTTGGCGCCGCTATTCGCCGCGCGCGCCTGGGCCCCCCGCGTCTTTGCGACCGGCGTGTATTCCGGCGCGCGATCGATCTCCGAACTGGCTCCCGTGTCGCATTTCGAAATCGTCCAGCGCAGCGCGGTCCAGGATTATCGCGAGGATTTCGGCTCGACCGTGGTGGTGAACAGCGTCGGCTCCGCTCGCCTGCTTTGGGTGGACGGCGCGACGCAGGATGAAACGCTGACCGCGCAGGTCCTGATGGCCAATCTTCCGGGCGTGTTCGGCCGGCCGCTGCACGATGCCTTCGTTGGCTACCTCGGCTCCGGGACCACCGCGGCAGTGCTGGCGCAGCAGCCGCTGTCGAGCATCCGCGTGGTCGAGCCACAGCCCGCCGTCATCGCCGCCGCGCGGCGTTTTCGCAACCTGGTTTCCGATTCCCGCGTGGGCATCGAAACCGCGGACCCGCGTGTCGCGCTGGCGGCGTCGCCTGTGGAATCCTTCGACCTGATTGTGTGCGACGATCCGCCGCTATGGACCCCGGCTGGAGCCAAGATGACGACTCGCGAAATGTACTCCATCGCGCGGACGCGTCTGCGGAAATCCGGGATTTTCGCGCAGACCGTTCCCACGCGGCGGCTGAGTCTCGCGGCCATTCAATCCGTCCTGCGGACCTTTACCACCGCTTTTCCGGAGGTGTTGGTGCTGGCCACAGCCAAGGATCAGGGAGAGCTGGTGCTGTTCGGATCGTCCGTCCCGCTGCGTGTCAACTGGGACCAATCCGGCCGCATCCGTACCGACCCGACCGCCGCCAGCGGGCGCGGCCTGCTCATGTCGCGAATGCTGTTCGGAACGCGCGAGGCTCGGGAAACGGCCGGCAACGCGACGGAAAATTCCGACGGCAACGGGATTGTCGAGTTCGATTCGCTGGCCAACCTGTACCGCGAACTGTCGCACGAAAACAGTCGCGCGCTGCTGGCACATGCCGCGAATCCCTGGGATCTGATGGACGGAGTACCCGCACTCGAAGCTCGCCGCGAGACGCTGATTGAACTGGCGATGGCCGATATCGTCAGCGGCGACCTCAACCGCGCGTCGCGGTCCGCCGCCGATCTGCGCAGTTCCGGGAACACCTACGATGCGGACCGGCTGACGGGGGATGTACTCTATGCCTCAGACCATCGCGATGAAGCAGTTGCTCTATGGATGAAATGCATCGCGGAGCGGCCTGACGATCTGCATGTTCGCCAGCGTCTGACCGCCTACTATCGTCTGCTGCGTCCCGAGCAGCGTCCCAAGGAATACGAGGGATGGGTGGTCAGTCTGGCGGGGATCGCCAATTCGGGTGCGCGTTAGACGCCGGCGAGGCGCAATTCGCGTTCCAGCCGGCGCGTTGCCCGATTGCTGACGAGGTCGGCGACCTTGCTGAGCAGCCCTGGCACATCTTCCGGCTTGATCAGCAGCGAGCTTGGCCGCGCCACCGTCGGGCGAGCGTTCTGATAAGTGGTGATCAACGCCGTGGCGGGCTTATAGTCCATCATGCGGGCGTGGGCGATGACTTTTAAACCTGCTTCTGGAGATTCCATCTGCAAGTCGCTCAAAACAAGCTCGTATACGCCCTCGTCCAGCTTGCCGACCGCTTCCGCGGCGCTGGCCGCTGCGTCGACGTTATAGCCGCCTGCTTCGAGCACCGTCTTCAGCGTCAAACGTGAGGTCGGATCGTCGTCCACCAGGAGAACCCGGGCCAGATCCAACTCGATGTACCCCGTCGAACTTCCCTTTTCGGCTTCCACTCGTTCCTTTAAACTCCGCTCGCAAATTCACCCCCGAAAGAGGGGTGCGAGACGCAAGATCAGTTTAACCCAAAAGGTCGTAAATCCGACCCGGTGATTTTCCTGGAACGGTACAGGACTACCTTAAATGCTTGCATTAATTGGAATTATGACCAAACACCCGGGCGAAGATCCCATCCACGTGCTGCAGGTATCGATCGACCGAAAACGCCTTCTGAATGCTCGGAAGCGGAAGATAGGAAAGGATTTCTGGATCCTGCTCCACCGATTTCCGGAAATCGCCCCCGGTCTCCCAGGCCCGCATGGCATGCGATTGGACCAACCGGTAGGCCTGCTCCCGGAGCATTCCGGCGGCGGCGAGGTCCAGCAGGAGCTGGCCTGAGAAGATCAGCCCCTGAGTACTATCGAGGTTCTGGCGCATCCGCTCCGGGTAGACTCGCATTCCGTCGACCAGCCAGCGGGTGCGGGCGAGCAGATAGTCGACCAGGATGGCCGAATCGGCCAGAATGACTCGTTCGGCCGAGGAGTGCGAGATGTCGCGCTCATGCCACAGGGCGATGTTTTCCATAGCCGGCATGATGTTGCCGCGGACCACGCGGGCGAGTCCGCAGATCTGTTCGGCGGTGACCGGGTTGCGCTTGTGGGGCATGGCCGAGGAGCCTTTTTGGCCGGCCGAAAACGGTTCTTCGGCTTCGCGGACCTCGGTACGTTGAAGGTGGCGGATCTCGAGCGCAATCTTCTCACAGAGCGCGGCGATGAGCGCCAGCGAAGAGATCCAGGCCGCATGGCGGTCGCGCGAGATCACCTGCGAAGCGATCGGGGCCGGTTTCAGGCCGAGCCGGGCGCAGATTTTTTCCTCCGCTTCCGGCCCGATAT
>JAIQFJ010000055.1 GCA_020073325.1 Terriglobia bacterium
TCGCCGGGATGCACGACGAGGGCGCGGACGTGCGTGTAGAGGCGTCCGATGGAGTCGCGGACGCTGGCGACGGCGGCTTCGAACTGCGGCGCGGTGAAAGGCGCGAAGATGCCGACGACGAGGTCGGCCGCGCCGATTTCTTCGATGCGCTCGCGCTCGGTTTGCGGGATTTCGAGGAGTTCGGTCATGTGAGGGAGAGGACGCCTGCGAGCGGGATGCGGATCCACGCGGGGCGGTTGTTGAGTTCGTAGAGAACTTCGTAGAGGGCTTTGCTCAAGCGGAAGGCCGCGAGCAATTTTCGGAAATCGGCAAGCTTGGCGGGAAGAAAGATTTCGCCGCGGGTCGTCTCGCGGTAGCCGCGAAGAAAGGCGGCGGCGGTGGATCGTTCCCAGAGCCGCGCCCAGGGTTCCAGACGCGCGACGTCTTCGCCGCGGCGGGCGGTCCAGTTCATCAGAGTCGCCTGAGCGCCGTAGCTGAAGGATCGCAGCATGCCGGCGACGTCTTTCAATGCGGATTGTTTCATACGGCGCTCGCGGAGCGGACGCGCGGGTTCGCCTTCGAAGTCGAGAATGACGTAGTCGGACTTGACGCGTAGGACTTGGCCCAGGTGGTAGTCGCCGTGGATGCGGATGCGCTGGCCGTCGATCGAATCGGCCTGCAGGGCTTGGAGCCGATCGAGGATCTGGCGGCGTCGGCCGAGGACGAGTCCGGCGAGTTCCACGGTGTCGTCGGGAAGGCGCGAGAGATTTTGCTTGAGAGCGTCGAAAACGGAGAGGGCCTGATCGCGCCAGAGAGCGAGGAGTTCGGTGAGATCTTTCGACGTGAAGGGTTCGGGCGCGAAGGCTGGATCGTCGGTAGGCAGAGAGAGCGCGCGATGCAGTTCGCCGGTGCGGCGGCCGAGCGTGGCGGCGGATTCGAGATAGAGTCCGACGTGATTGCGCGCGAGTTCGCTGGGCTGCTCTTCGGAGAGCGCGACGATGTCGGAGCGCTCGTCGTCATTTTCGGGAAACGGCACGGGGGCGCAGGTTTCGTAGTAGCGTTCGATTTCTTCAAGGGTCCACTTCCAGGCGTCGCCTTCGTTTTCGACCAGGCCTTCGAGGACGCCGAGAGTGGAAGGCTCCGCCGCGGAGGGCGTGTATTCGATGGCTCCGGCGAAGGGTGGAACGCGGTCGAAGTGGGCGCGCTCGGTGAGATATTTTTCGACTTCGTAATCGGGATTCGGGCCGGGCTGGAAGCGGCGGTAGAATTTCAAAATGAGGCGGTCGCCATAGAGGACGGAAGAGTTGCTTTGCTCGGCCGAGGGGCGGCGAACGACGGAGCCGCTGCCGTTCACTTCGACGGCTCCGCTGAATGCGCCGCGGATGTGGCCGTGGCGTGTGTCGAGCTCGGCGCTATTTTCGATGAGAGAAAGGAAAGCCGCGCAGGAATCGTCGTCGATGATGGCATCGTTGAGGATGCCGGTGCCTTCGGGTGTCGTGACGGCGGCGATGACGGAGGCAGGCGCGGACTCGCGGATCTGCGTGGCGTGCCCGTCGAGAGAAATCGATAGCGGAAGGAAGTAGGTTTCCGACGCCCCCTGGTCGTATTGGACGTCGACCAAGGCGAGCGCGGTGTGCGGCCGGGAGAGGCCGGCCCAATCGATGACGCGCGTCAGGCGGATTTTTCGCGATTTACCGCCGAACCAGCGCTGCTTGGGGAGAAACTCGGGCAGCGCGATGTTTTCGAGACGATGGCGGGCCGCGCCCTCGAAGAGACTGGTCCAGCCGGCGCCGACGGTCAACGCGACGGGTTCGGGTCCGGCGTGAACTTCGAGGGGCTCGACCGCGCCGTGGAGTTCGAGCCACAGGAATCCGTAGGCGCCCAGCGTGAAGCGGTAGGGTTGCTTGGTGATTTGCGGAAACTCGACGTAGCCCAGCATTTCCACGGGAACCATGCCTTCGAGCGAGGAGAGGTCGAGATCGACGGGCTGGGCGAAGCGCGAGAGATTGGCGATGCAGAGAATGGTTTCGCCGTCGTAGCGTCGCAGGTACGCGAGGATTTTTCGATTTTCGGAATTGAGAAATTCAAGCGTGCCGCGGCCGAAGACGCGAAACAGTTTTCGCAACGCGATCATATTGCGCATCCAACTGAGCAGCGACGACGGGTCGCTTTGCTGCGCTTCGACATTGATCGCTTCGTAGCCCCAGACAGGGTCCATGATGACGGGGCTGTAGAGTTTCGCGGGAGTGGCGCGCGAAAATCCGGCGTTGCGGTCGCCGTTCCACTGCATGGGCGTGCGGACGGCGTTGCGATCGCCCAGATAGATGTTGTCGCCCATGCCGAGTTCGTCGCCGTAATAGATGACGGGCGTGCCGGGGAAGGAGAGCAGCAGACTGTTGAGAAGCTCGATGCGGCGGCGGTTGTTGTCCATCAGCGGCGCGAGCCGGCGGCGGATGCCGAGGTTGATGCGCATGCGCGGATCGGCGCTGTAGGCGAGATACATGTAATCGCGCTCGTCGTTGGTGACCATTTCGAGCGTGAGTTCGTCGTGATTGCGAAGGAACAGCGCCCACTGACAGTTGCCGGGAATGTCGGGAGTCTGCGCCATGATGTCGGTGATGGGCAGACGATCCTCCTGGCGAAGCCCCATGTAGATGCGCGGCATCAGCGGGAAATGAAATGCCATGTGGCATTCATCGCCGTCGCCGAAGTAGGGGCGGACGTCGGTGGGCCACTGGTTGGCCTCGGCGAGGATCATGCGGTTGGAGTATTTTTCGTCGATCTCGCGGCGAAAACGCTTGACGATGGCGTGCGTCTCGGGGAGATTTTCGCAGTTGGTGCTGTCGCGCTCGAACAGATACGGGATGGCGTCGACGCGGAGTCCATCGACGCCGAGGTCGAGCCAGTAGTGCAGCACGCCGAGCATCTCGTCGACCACGCGCGGATTTTCGTAATTGAGGTCGGGCTGGTGCGAGAAGAAGCGGTGCCAGTAGTATTGCTGCGCGACGGGGTCCCAGGTCCAGTTGGATTTTTCGGTGTCGGTAAAAATGATGCGGGCGTCGCGATATTTCTGATCGGTGTCGCTCCAGACGTAGAAGTCGCGTTCGGGGGATCCAGGCGGAGCGAGGCGCGCGCGCTGAAACCAGGGGTGCTGGTCGGAGGTGTGGTTCATGACCAGCTCGATCATCACTTGTAGATCGCGCTCATGGGCGGCGGCCAGGAATTCCTGAAAATCGTCGAGCGTGCCGTAGCTGGGGTGGATGTTGAGGTAATCGGCGATGTCGTAGCCGTCGTCGCGCAGGGGCGAGGGAAAAAACGGGAGCAGCCAGAGGCAGGTGACGCCGAGTTCCTGGAGATAGTCGAGTTTTTGAATGAGGCCCTGAAGATCGCCGACACCGTCGTTGTTGCCGTCGGCGAAGGCGCGCACGTGGAGTTCATAGATGACGGCGTCTTTGTACCACAGCGGATCGGCGGCGCTGCCGGGGAGTTTCATGCGCCGGTCCTTAGGCGGAGAATGTGCGCGGTTTTTGTGGAGGGGTTCAGCTCGACGTAATTGCGTGGACCTATCCATTGAAAAGTTTCGGCGTGGAGCAGATCGATGGCTTGATAGGAATGCGATGAGTCGATACCGAGCGCGGCCAGGTCGAGATCGACGAAGCCCCACTGTTTCGCGGATGGATCGAGATTGACGACGGTTACGATGACGTTCGAGAGATCCACGGAAGTCTTGCTGTAGCAGATCAGGTGGGGATTATCGGTGTTGTGAAAATGCAGTGTGCGGTCGGTGTGCAGCGCGATGTTGTCGCGTCGGATGCCGTTGATTTGCGCGATGAAGTCGTGAAGCGAGGCGGGGGAATGGATATCCCAGTGCTTGCGTTCGTATTTTTCGGAGTGAAGATATTCTTCGCTCGCGGGCTCGCGCGGAACGTGTTCGAGGAGCTCGAAGGCGGGGCCGTAGATCCCGTAGCTCGCGCCGAGCGTAGCGGCGAGGATCAGGCGAATTTCGAAGGCGGATCGCAGGCCGGACTGGAGGAACGCGGTCAGGATGTCCGGCGTGTTCGGCCAGAGATTGGGTCGGAAGAAATCGCGGACGGCGGCGAGTTCGGTGAAATACTCGGTGAGTTCCTGTTTCGTGTTGCGCCAGGCGAAGTAGGCATACGACTGCGTGAAGCCGAGCTTTCCGAGACGGTACATCACCTTGGGCCGCGTGAACGCTTCGGCGAGAAAGAGCACGTCGGGATGGCGCGATTTGATTTCGCCGATGAGCCACTCCCAGAAGACGAACGGCTTGGTGTGCGGATTGTCGACGCGAAAAATGCGGACTCCGGCTTCGATCCAGAATTCGACGACGCCGGCGAGTTCGGTCCACAGGGCGGGCCAGTCGTGCGTGGAGAAATCGAAAGGATAGATGTCCTGATATTTTTTGGGCGGATTTTCGGCGTATTGAATGGTACCGTCGGGGCGGGAGCGGAACCATTCGGGATGGCGGCGCACGTACACATGGTCGGGCGCGGTTTGAAAGGCGAGGTCGAGCGCGATTTCGAGATCGAGGCCGCGCGCCGTATCGACCATGCGTCGAAAATCCTGGAGCGTGCCGAGGGCCGGGTCGATCGTGGTGTGGTCGGCGATGGCCCACGGGCTGCCGGGGTCGTCGGGACTGGCGGCGATCGCGTTGTTGCGGCCTTTGCGGAAATCGCGGCCGATGGGGTGAATGGGCGGGAAATAGAGAACGTCGAAACCCATGGAGGCGACATAGGGGAGCCAGGACTCGCAGTCGCGGAATGATCCGAAAGAACGCGGAAAAAGCTCGTACCAGGAGGAGAAGCGCGCGCGTTCGCGATCGACGATCACACGGAGTTCTTTTTCGTAGCGAGTGACCAGGCTGGGGTCGCGGTAATGTCTTGCAAGATCGAGGAGATCTTCGTGGAAGGCGAGCGCCTTGCGCAGTTCCGGATCGGATTCGTTGCGGAGCTGCGAAGCCCAGGACCACAGGCGGTCGGCTGGATCGCCGCGGGCGGCGCGCCGGGCGGCTTCTTCGATCAGCGACGCGCCGATGAGGAGATCGATGGAGACGTCCTGGCCGGCTTCGATGCGCTTCAACAGATCGGCCCGCCAGGTTTCGAGAGGATCAGGCCAGGCTTCGAGGGTGTATTTGTACGCGCCGATGCTGGAGCAGGGGAACTCGGCACGCCATCGGTCGTTTTCGACGAGTTCCATGGGAAGGGCGATCCAATCCGGTTCGTTCTCAAACCGATAGAGAAGCGACGCCGCGACGTGGTCGTGGCCATCCAGGAAGATGTCGGCTTCGACGGCGACCGTTTCGCCCAGGACGCGCTTTATCGGAAAGCGTCCGCCGTCGATTTCGGGACGCACGGATTCGATGACGGTGCGTTGTCGTCCAGCCAGATGGTTCAAGTTGGCGGACAGAGGTCGAGTGTGATGGACAAGCGCCATCGTGCGGGCGTCTGTGCACGCGGTCAGCCAGTGGTAAGTGCTTGAAAGCGGGTAAGAGCATCGGAAGCGTTACGAAAAAATTTCCTGAAGAACGACAACGGATTCGGGTGGCAACTCGATTTCTGCATCGACCGGGCTGTGCTGCGCGGAGGCGAGGAGGATTTCGTAACGTTTCGGGACGGGAATCTTTTGAGCACATCGCGAAACGTTACAGATTGTTTGAGATCGGCCGCGTTTCAGGATGAGCCACTGGTCTTGTTCGTTGAATTCAACGGAAGGCGGCTCGCCGTGATCGATTAGAGGACGGACAGCGATCAATTGGCGATACCAGGCGAGGATGTCGTGGTGCGAGTCGAGTTCGGACCAATCGAGTTTCGACCGGAGGAAGGCGGAGAGATCCTGCGGGTCGGGGATTTTTGCGGGGTCCCAACCGAAGGCGGCGAATTCCCGGCGGCGCCCTTCGGTGACGGCGCGCGCCACATCGGGGTCGTGGTGATTCGTGAAGTATTGGAACGGAGTGGAGGCGGCGAATTCCTCGCCTTCGAAAATCAGCGGGACGAAGGGCGCGGTGAAAACGAGCGCCGCGCCGATTTTCAAGCGAGCGGCATTCATGAGGACGGAACTGCGTTCGCCCTGGGCGCGATTGCCGATCTGGTCGTGATTCTGGAGATAGCCGAGGAAGCGGCGCCGGCTGAGATTTCCCGGTGCGCGACCGTGAGAGCGGCGGCGGAAGCAGGAGTAGCGGCCGTCGTAGACGAACACGTTGGTGAGGGATTTGGCGAGATCGGCGAGAGTGCCGAAGTCGGAATAGTATCCGCTGCGTTCACCGGTGAGAACGGCGTGGAGCGCGTGATGAAAATCGTCGGACCACTGTGCGTCGATTCCGTAGCCGCCGGCTTCGCGCGGGGTGACGACGCGGGGGTCGTTGAGGTCGCTTTCGGCGATCAGGAGGAGATGGCGGCCGAGTTGCGCTTCGAGCCGGCGCACTTCTTCAGAGAGTTGTTCGAGGAAATGGGTGGCGGACGAATCGTGGATGGCGTGAATCGCGTCAAGGCGCAGGCCGTCGAAATGATAATCGCGGAGCCACATCAGCGCGTTGTCACAAAGGAAGCGGCGGACTTCGTCGCTATCGGCGTTGTCGAGATTGACGGCGGGTCCCCAGGGTGTGGAGTAGGTTTTCGTGAAATACGGGCCGAACCGCGCGAGGTAATTTCCGACGGGGCCGAGGTGGTTATAGACGACGTCGAGTAACACGGCGAGTCCGCGGGCGTGCGCCGCGTCGACGAGACGTTTGAGCGCGTCGGGCGGGCCGTACGCATGGTGTGGGGCGAAAAGATCGACGCAATCGTAACCCCAGCCCCAGTCGCCTGAAAATTCCTGGACGGGCATCAGCTCGACGTGGGTGATGCCGAGCGAAGCGAGATGATCGAGCCGGAAGATCGCGCTGTCGAACGTGCCGTCGGGGGTGAAGGTGCCGATGTGGAGTTCATAAATGACGGCCGAAGAGAGCGGCTTGGCTTGGAATTGCCGATCGGTCCAGCGGAATTGCGAATGCTCGACAACGCCGGAGGGGCCGTGCACTCCGTGAGGTTGCCATGCGGAGCGCGGGTCGGGAAGCGGATCACCGCCGTCGAGGATAAAGGAATACTCGGTCGCGCCGGTTACGGCTCGCCACCAGCCGTTGGGGTCGCGGTGCATCGGGAGCCTGTGGTCGTCGACGAAGAGCTCGACTTGTTTGGGGACCGGAGCCCAGACGCGGATTTCGGTCATGCGGATTCTCGGGCGAGAAGTGCGACCGGGAATTGGGCGAAGAGCGTGGCGAGCTCGGTTTTTCCGGATTCGAGAAGCTCGCCGGTGAGTTGATTGCGCCAGTGGCCCTCGGGAATTTCGAGGATGGTGCCGTCCCATTCGCCGCGGCTGGCGAGGAGTCGCGGGACGGCGGTGAGAATATCGGGGCCGCGTAGAAATGCCACGACGTGCGACGCTTTCGGGCCACTCGCCCACAGCGGTTGATAGGTGGATTCGGCGCCGAAGCTGGCCGGATGCGACGCGCGCGTGCGGAGAGATTGGCGAAGGGTCCACAGTTTCGGCAGACCTTCGGCGGCGCGGGCGAGGATCTGGTCGGGACAGATTTTGTCGAGCGAGGCGAGAAGGCGGCGGCGCCCGGCGAAGTCGACGGGGCGGCGATTATCGGGATCGACCAGGCTGAGGTCCCAGAGTTCGGTGCCTTGATAGATATCGGGGATGCCGGGGGCGGTGAGCTTCAGCAGAGTCAGGGCGAGCGAAGTGGCGCGCGCGGGAGGCAGCAGCGGGTCGAGGAATTTTTCGAGGTCGGCGATAAAGGCGGAGTCGTTGAGAATCGAGGTGATGAAATTTTCGAGAGCCTCTTCGTAGGGCGCGTTGGGGGCGATCCAGGTGGTCCGCTCTTTCGCCTCGCGGACGGCTTTGCGGGTGTACTCGAACAGGCGCTCCTTCGAGATGGGCCAGGCGCCGACCAGGGTTTGATAGATGAGATATTCGGTCTTCCGATCGGGCATGTCGCTTGAGCGGGAGCCCGCGTTCGCGGCGGTCCATCGGCGAACGGCTTCGGCCCAGGCGGGATAAATTTCGGACAGCATTCCGATGCGGATGCGGGCGTCCTCGCTGCGCTTGGTGTCGTGGGTAGACGTGGCGAGCATGGTGCGCGGCTGAAGTTCCTGAGCGGCCGCGCAGGCGTGATGGAACGCGTCGACGGAGACGCCGAAGCGGGCGGGGTCGCCGCCGACTTCGTTGAGCGAGACCAGGCGCAGGTAAGAATAGAACGCGGTGTCCTCGACGCCTTTCGCCATGGTGGCCGCGGTGACCTGCTGGAAGCGCATGACGAATTCGGATTCGAGGTTTCCGGTGGCGCGGAGCAGGAGAACTTCGGCGAGGAAGTCGAAGAGGCGTTCTTCGAGATCCGGGCGGGCGGGTTTGGAGGCCGCGATGGCGCGAGTGATGTACTCGCGGTCTGAATCGGAAAGTTCTCCGGCGGCGGCGCGAATGTAGGTGCGATAGACGGGAAACGCGGCGATCAGCTCGCGGATGGCTTCGTGAATCTCGTGGCGCGTGTAGTCGCGCTCTTCGCGATGTTCCTCGCAGATCTGCAGAAAAATACCGGTAAGGCGATTGAGATCGCTGCCGAGGATGTCGCGCAGGACCTGATTTTTCTTTTCGCGCGCGACCAGGGCAAAGTCGACGGGTTCGCCGGTGACGTCGCGATAAAGCTCGTTGAGCGGAGCCTCGCCGCGCGGATCGACGAAGAGTCCGCCGGCGAGATTCAGAAAATCGTAGCCGGTGGTTCCGGCGATGTTCCAGGACAGAGGAAGCTGTTCATCGGGCTGAAGGATCTTTTCAGCGACGATCCAGGCATCGGGCGCGGCGCGGCGGAGGCGGCGGAAATACTGGGCGGGATCGCGCAGGCCGTCGGGATGATCGACGCGGAGACCGTCGAGTTCGCGGCGGCGGATCCAGGTGAAGACCAGCCGGTGCGCGTCTTCAAAGACTCGTTCGTCTTCCATACGCACGCCGACCAGGGTGTTGATGTCGAAAAAGCGTCGGTAGACGAGTTCGCGCTCCGCGGTGCGCCAGCGGGAGAGGCGATAGTTCTGGCGCGAGAGGAGCGCGTCGAGTTCGTCGGCGTTGGCGTTCGTTTCGGCGACGACCGTGTCGACGGCGGCGGCGAGAGGCGGCGTTCTTTCGACCAGATCGCCGAGCAGGCGCCGGATCACTTCCTTGTTGCGATCATGCGCCAGGAGACTGGGCCAGTCCGATTCGATGGTGGCGGGAAGGCGGGCGAGAGAATCGGCGAGAAAACCGAGTTCGGTGGACCCGGATCGGTCGGCAGCGCGGGCGAGAAGCGGCGCGATCGATTCGGGGGCGACGGGGAACACACGATCGAAGTAGCGGACGACGAAGGCGCCGCGGTCGCGCTCCAGTTTCAGCTCGCCGGCGGCGAGGACGCGTCCATAGTGATCGCCAAGAAGGGGGAGAAGAATTTTGTTGCGCAGGCGTTCTTCGGGTGGGTTCCAGTCGATGTCGAAATAGGGCGCGTAGCGGCTGAGAGCGCCGTTTTCGAGCGTGTCCCACCACCAGGCGTTGTGGCGGCCGATGGCCATGTGGTTCGGCACGATGTCGAGAATCTGGCCCATTCCGAATTCGTCGAGCTTCGCGACGAAGCGGGCGCGCGCCTCATCGCCGCCGAGTTCGGGGTTGACGCGGCGATAATCGACCACATCGTAACCGTGCGTACTGCCGGGCGCGGCTTGCAAATAGGGCGAGCAGTAGACATGGGAGATGCCGAGATCACGCAAATAGTCGAGGGTCGCGATGGCATCGTCGAAGGTGAAGCCGGGGTGCAACTGCAACCGATACGTCGAATGGATGGGTGGCATTTGGGCACACGAACAGCAACGCCTGTTAGATCGACGGGTTGCGCGACTCGTTTCCGGGCACAGGATTGCTTCCAGTCGCTCTCCGATGATTCAGGAATTGGCCACGTATGAGGCCCTTGCCGAGCTGAGCCCGGAGTGGTCCGAGTTGTGGGACCGCAGCGCGGGAGCCACGCCGTTCCAATCGCCCGAGTGGCTGCTGGCGTGGTGGCGGCATTTGTTTTGCGGCGGGCAGATGTGGACGATCGCGGCGCGTGAAGGGGGGCGGCTGACCGCGCTTGCTCCGCTGTTCGTGTACGGGCAGGCGGGCGAGCCGCGGCGGGTGGCCTTCATCGGGGCGGGCGTCAGCGACTATTCGGGGATCCTGGCGGAATCGGCGCGGGCTGCGCAGGAAGTCTGTTCTCACATCGCGGCGTCGTCGACGCGTTGGGATATTTGCGATTTTCCGGAAATTCGCGCGGATTCGCCGCTGCTTTCGGCGTCGTTTGCTCCGCTCGAAACGCAACGTTGTGTGTCGTCGGTGTGTCCTGTGGTGCGGCTTCCTGCCACAATGGCCGAGTTCGAGGCTCGGTTGCCGCCGAAGTTCCGGCACAATCTGCGGAATTCGCGGAACCGGCTGCGGGATGCGGGAGCGGTGCTCGAAACGGCGTTGAAGGGTCAGGATGAGGAATACGTCGAGGCTCTGTTCCGGCTGCATGCGGCGCGCTGGCGGTCGAAAGGCGAGGACGGCGTGCTGTGCTCGCCCGCCACGCAAAGCTTTTTCCGCGAGGCATGCCGCGGGTTCCGGCGACGCGGCTGGCTGCGATTCCACGGGCTGCGATTTCAGGGCAAACTGTGCGCGATCGTGTGCATTTTTTGCTCCTTGCGGCGCAGTGTTTACTACATCGGCGGATTCGCGGACGAGCTGTTACGTTACAGTCCCGGCTCCGCAATGATCGAATTTGCGATCGAGCGAGCGATCGCGGAACAGGTCCGCGAATTCGATTTTCTGCGGCTGGATGAAAAATACAAATACCGGTGGGGCGCGACGGATCGGATCAACACGCGGGTGGTGATCCGAACTTCGGAGTCGGAAAGTTCTGCCGCGGGTCGGTAGAAAAATCCCTCGGCCTTCCATCCTGAACCCTGAGATTTCAGAGGCGGCGCGTGGCACGATGCGTGCTTAACGTTACGCATGGTGAATAATGCTCAGAGCCCGACAGCTCCATCGACGTCTACGGGCGACGGCGCCATCATCGGCGAAACGATGCGAATCAAAGGATCAATCTTCAGCCGCGACGAGTTGCGGATCGATGGCGAAGTGGAAGGGAGTCTCGAGTCCCACAATCGCCTGACGATCAATTCGAAGGGCAAGGCCGATGCGACGATCAAAGCCGCCGAGGTGGTGATCGCGGGCACGGTGAACGGGAATGTCGAGGCGACGCAGCGGATCGTCCTGCGAAAGGGCGCCAATCTGGTCGGCGACGTGAAGACCGCCGGCATTGTGATCGAAGATGGCGCATACTTCCGCGGCGGGATCGACATCACGCGGCAGGATACGCCGAAAGCCGGCGGCCGCTGATCGCCGGGTTTGGCATAGCGGGTGCTGCTCTTCAACGCAGCGCCCGATGCAGTACACGGTTTTAAACGTCGCCTACCCTCTGGTGCCGGTGAGCGCCGACACGGCGGGCGGCGCGGAACAGATCGTCTCGATCCTCGACCGGCAGATCGCCGGGACCGGCTGGCGGTCGCTGATCGTCGGTGCGTCCGGTTCGCGCGTCGCGGGCGAATTGATTCCAACGCCGCAGTGGACCGGGAGGATCGATGAAAACATCCGCGCCTGGGCGGCGGCGGCGCATCGTCGCGCAGTGGAATTGGCGCTGCGTGAACACGAAATCGACCTGATCCATTTTCACGGGCTCGATTTTTATGAATACCTTCCTTCTTCGCGGTCGGTCGCCTGCCTGGCGACGCTGCATCTTCCGACGGCCTGGTATCCCGCGTCGCTTTTCCGCGAGCGGCGTCCGAACTTCCGGCTGATTTGTGTTTCCGATCACCAACGGCGGCACTGTCCCCCGGCGCGCGTTCCGGTGGAGACGATTCCTCAGGGGATCGACGTGGACTCGCTGGCAGCGCCGGTGAAGAAGGGGCAATATGCGGCGGTCCTCGGACGGATCTGCCCGGAAAAGGGTTTTCATTTCGCGATCGAAGCGGCGGCGAAGGCCGGGGTCCCGCTGATCATCGCCGGGCAGGTTTTCCCATACGAGGCGCATCAGAAATATTTCCGGCGCGAAATCGTGCCGCGGCTGAGGCGGACGGTGCGGTTCATCGGGCATGCGGGCTTTCGAAAAAAACGGCGGCTGCTGAGCGGCGCGCGATGCCTGCTGATTCCGAGCACGGTGGCCGAGACCAGCTCGCTTGTGGCGATGGAAGCGCTGGCGTGCGGAACTCCGGTGATCGCGTTCCGCTCCGGCGCGCTGCCCGAGCTGATCGAGCACGGGCGGACGGGATTTATTGTCGAGAACGCAAATCAGATGGCGCATGCGATCCGGCGCGTGGAGGAGCTGGATCCCGACCGCTGCCGAGAATCGGCGAGGGTGCGGTTTTCCGCGGCTCGCATGGCGCAGGAGTATTTCCGGATCTATCGCGACATGGTCGCTGAAACTGGCTTCTCTTGCGCTTCGGTTTCTTGAAGTGACGAGAGAGGAGAGTTTTTTGAAAATCGCACAAGTCGCCCCGCTGTATGAAAGCGTCCCCCCGGCGAAATATGGCGGGACCGAGCGCATCGTTTCGTATCTGACGGAGGAACTGGTGCGCGAAGGTCACGACGTCACGCTGTTCGCCAGCGGAGATTCGAAGACAAGCGCGCATCTGGTTCCGCAATGCAGGCGCGCATTGAGAACGGACGAGAGATGCCTGGATCCGCTGGCTCCGCACGTCACCATGATCGAGCAGGTGTGGCGGCGGGCGCATGAATTCGACATCCTGCATTTTCACGTCGACTATCTGCACTATTCGGTTTGCCGCCGGCTGGAGACTCCGCACCTGACGACGCTGCACGGCCGCCTGGATCTGCCGGAGCTGCCGCCGCTGTATCGAACCTTTTCCGATGTTCCCGTAAATTCGATTTCCCAGGCGCAGCGAAAGCCGCTTCCGTTTGCGAACTGGGTGGGAACGGTCGCGCACGGGTTGCCGGAGGCGCTTTACGCATTCGACGAGGCGCCGGGGAATTATCTGACGTTTGTCGGGCGGGTGTCGCCGGAAAAAGGATTGGACCGTGCGATCGAGATCGCGCGCCGCGCTGATATGCCGCTGAAGATCGCGGCGAAGGTGGATCAGAAAGATCGCGACTATTTCGAGGCGGTGCTGCGGCCGGCGATGAATCATCCGTCCATTGAGTTCCTGGAGGAGATCGGCGACGGCGAAAAGCAGGAACTGATCGGCAAGGCTCGAGCGGTTCTGTTTCCGATCAACTGGCCGGAGCCGTTCGGCATCGTGATGATCGAGGCGCTGGCATGCGGGACTCCGGTCATCGCGTTCCGCTGCGGGTCGGTTCCCGAGGTGATCGAGGAGGGTGTAACGGGATTCGTGGTGAGCGATGTCGGGCAGGCGGTGAAGAGCGTGGAGAGATTGGCCTCGCTGAGCCGCAAGCAGTGCAGGGCGGCGTTCGAACAGAAGTTCAGCGCCGGAAGGATGGCGGCGGCATACACGGCTCTCTACGAGAAGCTGCAATCGCCGGGAAAGGACGTGGAAGTGGAGGTCCATCAGTGCCTGTAAATGAGGCGGCGGCTCTGGAAGAACAGCATTACATCCTGGCGCCCTCGGATCTGCCCGCCGAGCGCGACTTTGTCCTGAAACAAAACGATACGTTCGCATTGTTCGATCGATTCGGCGATCTGGATTCGAATTCGCGCGGGGGGGAAGGACTGTACGAGCAGGGGACGCGATTTCTTTCCTGCCTGAAACTGAAATTCGCGAACGGGCGTCCGCTGCTGCTCAGCTCCACCGTGCGGCGCGACAATGTGCTGCTGGGGGCGGACCTGACCAACCCCGACGTCTATTTTGAAGACCGCATCTTTCTCCATCGCGGGGCGCTGCACATTTACCGGTCGCAATTTCTGTGGGACCAGCATTTGCACCAACGGATCCACATCCGGAATTATTCGTCCGCGCAAACCGACATCAGCCTGACGATCGAGTTCCGGGCGGACTATGCGGACATTTTCGAGGTTCGCGGAACCAAGCGCGAGCAGCGCGGGATGCTTCTGGACCCGGAGACCGGAGACGGCGAGGTCATACTGGGCTATATCGGGCGCGATTCAGTGATGCGGCGGACCGTGATCCGGTCGGCGACTCCGCCGCAGGTGACGTATCCGGGGTCGATGCATTACACGCTGCGGCTGGGTCCGGGAGAAGAACGCTGCCTCGATCTTTCGGTGTCCTGCCGGATCGGAGACTCGGAACCAAAGCCGGCCGATTATGTTCACGCGCTGTCCCGCGCCACGAATGCGGCGGAAGGCGCGGAGCACCTGATGTCGCCGATCTCTGGGTCGAACGAACGGTTCAATTCGTGGCTGGAACGTTCGCGCACGGACTTGGGTATGCTGCTCACGGCGAATCCGGAGGGGCTCTATCCGTACGCGGGTGTTCCCTGGTATGCGACGCCGTTCGGACGTGACGGTATCATCACCGCGCTGGAGTGCCTGTGGACCGCTCCGGCGATCGCGCGCGGTGTGCTGGGATTTCTTAGCGCGGCGCAGGCCACCGAGGTGTCGCCGGCGCAGGATGCAGAGCCGGGAAAGATTCTGCACGAGGCGCGCGACGGCGAGATGGCTGCGCTGGGAGAGATTCCGTTCCGGCGCTACTACGGCAGCGTCGATTCGACGCCGCTTTATTTGATCCTGGCCGGCGAGTATTTCCGGCGCACGGGCGATCTTTCCTTCATTCGCTCCATCTGGCCAAATTTGCAGCGCGCCATCGAGTGGATCGACCGGTACGGCGATCTAGATGGCGACGGATTCGTGGAATACCAGCGCAAGTCCGAGAACGGGCTGGTGCAGCAAGGCTGGAAAGACTCGCAGGATTCGGTTTTTCATTCCGACGGAAGGCTGGCGCAGGGGCCCATCGCATTGTGTGAGGTGCAGGGTTACGTGTATGCCGCGAAGCTGGAGATGGCGGCCGTCGCGGCGACCATGGGCGATCACGATACGGCACAGCGGCTGATGCAGGACGCGCATACGCTGCAGGTGAAGTTCGATGAAGCGTTCTGGAGCGATGAAATCGGGATGTACGCGCTGGCGCTCGACGGAGAAAAGCGCCGGTGCGAAGTCCGGACGTCGAATGCGGGACACTGCCTGTTCACGGGGATCGCGACTCCGAAGCGCGCGGCCCTGGTGGCGGATCACCTGTCGAACGAGCGGTTCTGTTCGGGATGGGGAATTCGCACGGTGGCCGATTCGGAGGCTCGCTATAACCCGATGTCGTATCACAACGGGTCGGTGTGGCCGCACGACAATGCGCTGATCGCGGCGGGATTCGCGCGATACCGCATGACGCATCGCGCGGCGAAAGTCTTGACGGGGCTGTTCGAAGTCGCGCGCGAATTCGATTTCAATCGTCTGCCGGAGCTTTTCTGCGGATTTCCCCGGCGGCCCGGCAAGGGACCGACGCTGTATCCGGTGGCCTGTTCTCCGCAGGCGTGGGCGGCAGCGGCGGCGTTCTATTTGCTGCAATCGTCCATCGGTCTGCACATCGATGCGCGAAGTTCGCGAATCACCCTGGTGCGTCCGGTGCTGCCGGAATTTTTGGAACAGTTGAGCATCCGCGACATTCGCGTGAACGGATCGACGGTGGATCTGCTGCTATTCCGATCCGGCAATGCCGTGGCGGTCACGGTGGGGCGCAGAACGGGAAACAATGTCGATGTGGTGGTTTTGCAGTAGCGCGATGAATCATTGAAATGTATCCCGGCGGCGGCTGTCTCACCACCCGGAGGCTTGAATGAGAGGACTTTTCGCAACTCTAATACTCTGCATTGGCTGTAGCGTTGCATCGGCTCAGCAACAGCCCGTGAAGCCCGACAACACGCGGGCGAATCGCGACGGCGGCCAGACGGCGGACCAGCAGGGCATGAACAAACAGGATCGAATGCTGACGCAGCAGATCCGCAAAGCGATTACGGAAGACAAATCGCTTTCGACCTACGCACACAACGTCAAAGTCATTTCTCAAAACGGCACCGTGACGCTGCGCGGTCCGGTGAGAAGCGAAGACGAAAAAGCGGCAGTCGAGGCAAAAGCAAAAGCGATCGCAGGGGTGACGACCGTCAACAATTAACTGACTGTCGCCGAGAAGAAATAAAGGAGCAGAACATGGCTAATACGGCAGTTTTCGGGATCTACGCGACCCGGCGTCAGGTGGAGAATGCGGTAGACGAATTGAAGGCACAAGGATTCCGGAACACGGACATCTCCGTGCTGTTCCCCGAAAATGTGGGGACGAAGGAGTTCGCGCACGAGAAAGATACGAAGGCGCCTGAAGGCACCGCGGCCGGTGTGGTCACGGGCGGCGTGATCGGCGGCGCGCTGGGATGGCTGGCCGGCATCGGCAGCCTGGCGATTCCCGGCATCGGTCCGCTGATCGCGGCGGGACCGATTATCGGCGCGCTGAGCGGCATCGGCGCGGGCGGCGTGCTCGGCGGCATTGCCGGAGCGCTGATTGGCATGGGCATTCCGGAATATGAAGCCAAGCGCTACGAAGGACGGATCCAGCGCGGCAACATTCTGCTCTCGGTGCATTCCGATAATCGCGAATGGGTCAACAAAGCCAAGACCATTCTGCAAGACACGGGTGCGGAGGACATTTCATCGACTTCCGAAGAGAAGGGCGATTTCGCGAATACCGATCGCCCGGAGGCGAAGCGTCCGGTTCGGTAATTCTCATAGTGGTCCGCGTCAAGCCCCGCCAGGAATGGCGGGGTTTGCTATTTTGCGCTCCGCGGCTTCCATGAAGTAGTTCTCCAATTCGTGCGCGCGATGAAGGCCGGTGTGTTTGGAGAGCGTCGCCATGCGGGCGCGCTCGGCCATGTTGACCCGTTCGTGTTCGCTCATGCCGCGAAGATAGTCGACAACTTGCGCGGTCGATTCCGCAAGAAGAATCTCGCGGCCGGGCTCGAAGAACGAGTCGAGTCCGGGCCACGCGTCGGAAATGATGGGCGTGCCGCACGCCGCGGCTTCGAACAGCCGTACGCTGGGACTATAGCCGGCACGGATCATTTCGGCGCGCGTCAGATTCAAGGCGAACTTCTGCGAATTGTAAAACGCGCGATGATCGCCCGGCGCCAGATGCTCGATGCGCTCGACGTTTTCGGGCCAAGGGATCGAATCGGGAAACATCGATCCTGCGACGCAAAATTGTTCGTCGCGGAGTTCCCGCGCCGGGGCGAGAAGAAGACGCTCCAGCGCCGGCTGGCGATTGGAGCTGTAGGTTCCCATGAAGGCGAGCGGCCATCGCCGCGGCTGCGGCTCCGGAAAATAGTCGTCGGGGTCGACCGCGCAATAGAGAGGCCGCGCGAGCTTCGCGCCGTACCGCGTCTGGAGATCGCGAAGCATCGGGCCGCCGGTGAAGGAAAGATACAAATCGTATTTCGGGATGAGATGCGGCGCGATGAATTCCGCCTCGCCCGCGGCGAGCTTGGCGAGCGTCACGGGAGTATCGATGTCATAAAAAGCAGTGACGCCGCGCGCGGTTTCGACAACCCACTCGCCGGCGGCGATTCCCTCGGGCACGAAGGATCCCACAATCGCCAGGTCAGCCTTGCGAACCGCATCCGCGAAGCGAGCGTCCAGATCGTCGAGGCTATCGTAGAGCTGAACGCTCGCGTAGGGGACATGCTGCAGGTCGCGATGGGCGGCGTACCAGGGAACGTCGCGCTCCAGGAACAAGACGCGATGGCCGCGCTGCGCGAGTCCGCGGAGCAGGCATCGATATGTGGTGGCGTGGCCGTTGCCCCACGACGAAGTGATGGAAAGTCCGAGAATGACGAGATCAAGCTGGGGCGGTTTCAAGCTGGCTCCTGAGAGAAAAGGCGTCCAGAGTTTTTTCGACCTGCTCGGCGCGATGCCGGTAGGTATGTTCGGCGAGGATGCGCCGGCGCGCTGTCTGCCCGATGAGCAGCGCCTGTTCCGGAGTGAGGCGGTCCAGATGCTCCGCAACATCGGCGCCATCGTGAGCGACCAGAATTTCCTGTTCGGGAGCGAGGAATTGGCCGATGCCTTCCCAATGGTCGGTAATGATGCAGGCTCCGGCGCCCGCGGCTTCAAAGATGCGCGTCGCGGGGCTGAATCCGTAGCGCGCCATGCTTTCGCGATTGATATTGAGGACCGCGCGCGGCGTGCAGTTGAAGGCATTGTGATCGGCGGTGTAGACGTGCCCCAGCCGCTTGACGTTTTGCGGCACCGGCCGCCCGTCCCATCCGCTGCCGCCCAGAAGGAACCGGCAATGCGGCAACCGGTCGGCCGCCGTGAAAAAGAACTGCTCGACGCGAGCTTCGCGATCCGGCAAGCGATTGCCGAGAAACGCGAGGTCGCTTGCAAATCGAAGATCGGGCGGCACAGGGCCGTGCGTCGATTCGTCGAGCGCGTTGTAGATGGGCACGCAGCGGCGCGCACCGGCGCGTTCGTAGGCCTCCACCACCGGATTACCGCCGCCGTAAGTAAAAATGACGTCGTAGCGCGGAATCAGGGCGCGAAACGGATCGGCAGGATTCGCCGCGATGCGGTCGAGCGTCGCGGGGGCGTCGACGTCCCAGAAAGCGACCAGCGTGCCCGGCGTGCGCGCGTCCAGAACGGCGGCTTCAAGCAGCGTGTCGAACACGCCGATGCCGCTCGCCTTGACGATCAGGTCCGAGCCTCGGGCTTCTTCGAGCGCCTGGAACACGGCGTTCTCTTCGGGTTGATAAATGCGCACGGCGGCCCACGGCGGGTCCGCGATGTCGCGATGCTGCTGGCGGCCGTGAGCATCGGGTTCGAAAAAAGTGATGCACGCGCCGCGCTTACTGAGGGCGCGAATCAAGCCGCGATAGTAGGTCGCCGCACCGTTCCAGTAAGCGGAAACGAGGCTCGAGCCGAAGAAGGAGATGCGGAAACCCGCTTTCATGCCTTCCTCACGATATTCAGAAGTTCGTCGACGCGATGGCGGCACGTGTGGCGTGCCTGAATCGCGGCAAGACCGTTCGCCGCCAGACAGGCGCGCAGTTTTTCGTTTTTCGCCAGCTCGCCGAGCATCGCCGTCATCTCGCGTGTGTCCCTGGCGACGAGAAAATCTTTTCCGGGCTCGAACAGATGTTCGCAGTCGTCCCAAGGCGCGCTGACCAGCGGGATGCCGCAAGCGAGCGCTTCGAAGACGCGGATGGTGGGGACGCCCGGAAGCTGGTCGCGATACGGGCCGCGCGGAATGTGGACGGTCATATCGAACTGCGCGAAGATTTCAGGCACACGAAGATTCGCCACCCATCCGGCGTAATGCAGACCGGCTTCGGAGAGATCTCTCAAGGCGGTTTCGGGATAGCGGACGCCATGGACGACGGCGCGGAGTTGCAGCGATCGCACGGGGCAGAGGAGAAATTCATGCAGCTCACGCGTGCGCTCGTCGTCTCCCCAGTTTCCGATCCACACCAGCTCGCCGGACCCCTCGCTTTGCCGCTGGCGCGGATAGAAGACGCACGTGTCGGCAGCTTCATGCCAAACACGCGCTCGCGATGACCAACCGTTTTCTTCATAGCGCCGGCACAGCGATTCGCCATATGCCAGGACTCCGTCGAAGTCGCGCAGATTGCCGATGGAATCGGGATCACTGACTGAGCGATGATGCGTGTCGTGAAAATAGAGACGGTAGTTACGCCGGCGGCGGTGTTCGCCGAATCTCGCGACCAGGTGCGCGGGATTCCACTCATGGACGATGACTACGTCGGCCCCATCCAGGATCGAATCGAGATCCATCGAATCCGGATCGTATCGATGGCTTCGCAAATGCGGATACGCAGTCTCGAAATCGCGGACGGGTTGTTCGCCGTGCCCGGCAATCAGGTTGCGATAGCTCCAGCCGTCCCTCGGCTCGTACACCTGAACGTCATGACCGCGAGCCAGCAGTTCGCTCGCAATGCCGCGCAGGAAGTGCGCGTTGCCGTGGTTCCAGTCGGAGACCAGCGAGTGGTAGAACATGACGAAGCGCATCGGTATGCTCCACTCACTCGCTGATTCGTCTATCGATCGCCACCGGTCGGCGTGGTCGAAATGCCAAGCTGTTTGGCGCAGCTCTCCGCCAGCCGTAGATGTTCCTGCAATGTGGGAAGCGTCTTGGCGGCCCAGGCCTTGATGTCCGGATCGGTGCCGGAATTCGCCTCGTGCTGGAACTCGGCAATGTCCTCGTTGTGGTCCTTGATCATCGCGGTAATGTAGGCCTTGTCGAAATCCTTTCCGGTCTTCGAAGAAAGGCTCCGATAGAGCGATTGATCCTTGGAGTCCATCCCCGACGGCAGGGTGATGCCCTTCTGCGCGGCCAGACTTTTGAGCTGCTCGTTTGCCTTGGCATGATCAGTCGCCATTCTCTGGCCGAACTGCTGGACGGACGAATTGGACGCGTTCTTTTGCGCGAGCTGCCCCAACTGCACCTCGGCCATGCCTCCCTGCGCGGCCTTGGTGACGAATTGATGATCGCCCATCGCGCGGCTACTGGTCTTCGCCGGCGGCTGCGAATCCTGCGCGTTCACGGCGAGCGCCAGCGCCGTGCCGATCAGGATGACACGTATCGTTTTTCCCTTCATAAGATTGCCCCTTTCATCAGTTAGATCCCATCCTGGAACCGACGTTTCAGTGACGTCCGCCGCGGCTGCTGGACGGAGTGCGCGAACTTCGGGAACTGCGGCCATTGCCGGCGCGCATCGCCATACCTTCGCTCTGTTCTTCCTCCATTTCCACGCCGCCGTGTTCGGAGCTGATGAGTTGTTGCGAAATCTCGCTCAGTTTGCGGTCGGCTTCGACTTCCTCCTTCTTGGTCTGCTCGAGCAATCGCACGACGCGGCTGTTGCCGAGCTGCTCGGCATAAGTCCGCAGCGTGCCGTAGGCGGAGATTTCGTAATGTTCGACGCGCTGCGCGGCCGAAATGATGGCGGCGTCGGTCAGGTTCTCTGCGGACCCGCGCTTGTCGAACTGCATCATCTGGCCGCCCTCCTGAATGATTCCTTTCATTCCGGCGCAGGGGCGGCTCTTCGGCTTTTCGTTCAGCAAGCCGAAAATTTCTTCCAGTCGCGCGACGTGACCCCTGGTGATTTCAAGATGATCCTGCAGCGCTTCTCTCAATTCGTCCGAGTGCGCGGCCCTCACCATTTTCGGCAGCGCCTTGCTGATCTGCTTTTCGGCGTCGTAGACGTCGCGAAGTTCCTCGGTAAGCAAAGTATCGAGGGAATCGAGCTTCATGATGGACTCCTTTTTCTGTCATCCCCGAATAGGGAAGCAAAGTGCCGTGCAATTCAGAGTCCGGTGAATTTCGGCGGATTTCGATTGACTCGCCGATGCATCTGCGACAATCTGGATGCGTGGCGGATCCACAAATCGAAAAATGGGCGCGCGCGGCGGCGATCGCCGGCGGCGGGTTTTTTGTGGCGCGCGCGATCGAACGGCGATCTCCTTTGAACTTGCTGCTCGCGGGAGTCGGGGCGGAGATGATTCGTTTCGGCATCACCGGCCACGCTCTGTTTCGACGCGCGCAAACTACCACGATGGAAGAACCCGAAGATATTGTCGACATCGCTTCGGAGCTTTCGTTTCCGGCAAGCGATCCTCCGGCGTATTGATCGTGTGCGGAAAGCTGTCGTTGAACCGCTCGCGGTGGGCGCGTTATTTCATTCCTACTTACCTTTGGACAATCGATTGCCACTCACTGCGCTGAAACCAGCAGTTGGCTGAACTCAGCGAGTGTTTTGTCCGGTCTTTTAGGAGGTTTAAATATGACAGGACTACGAGTGGCAAAGTGTCTTTGCACCGCCGTGCTCTTCAGCATGGCCGCGCTCGCGCAAGGCGAGCTCTACGATCGCGTGATGGTCGATTTCTCCCAGAATGTCAATGTGAACGGGACGACGATTCCCCCCGGACATTATGAAATTCGTCAGCTTCGAAATTCGGGAGGAGGCGTGCGCATTCTTTTCGTCGCATCCGACCACGGCACGAAGTTCGAAGCCAGCGGCGCCACCATTCCGATCATGAGTAACGAGACGCCTGCAGAAACGAAGGTCATTCTGCAGCATGTCGGTCAAAATTACT
>JAIQFJ010000506.1 GCA_020073325.1 Terriglobia bacterium
AAGAAATGCCGATTCGCGGCGATGGTGCGAGGCTCGGACCAGGTGGCGCCTTTGCGGATCGAGTAGCGGAGGGAGGCGCTGCCGTCCTTGGCGGGCTCGATCCAGGTGAGGATGAGGGAGCCATCGGGGGCAGTGGAGAGGTTCGGCTCGAGGCTTCCGGCGGGGGCGGGGTTCGGGGCGGGGGTGACGGATTGGCTTAGGGCCGCGACGGCCAGGGCGGCGACCAGGAGGAGATGTTTCATCCGATCCTTATCTTAATGCCTGTGGGCGGCTGAAGAAATATATGTCGGGGCGAGTCTCGGGCCACAGTGCTGAAAAGCCAGAATCCGCCGCTTCCTTCGGTCGCGGTTCATATCGTGTGCGGCATGGCCGGCAAACTGTCGTTAGTACTGTGTACTGGTACGCAAAAGACTTTTTGTCTATTGGGCTAGTAACTACCCCACCCTTATCGTGAGTTTGTATCAAAAAGTCCCAGGTTGGGTGGCTACGGGTGTCCGCTAGCGTTCAACTCCGGCCGGTGGACTGAAAGGGCGGAAGCTGCCCAAAAAAGGCCATGAACACCAAACAAGAATGGTTCGCGCTGAGGGTTCGATCGCGATGCGAGAAGTTGGCGGCGAAGGACTTAGAGGGCAGAGGGTATGAAATCTGCACAGCCTGCGCGCCGCAGCGCCGGGTGTGGGCGGATCGCGTACGGACGGTCGAGATGCCAATGTTTCCGGGCTATATTTTTACGCGCTTCGAGGCGTCGCAAGCCTATGACGTGCTGAAGGCTCCGGGGATCGCGTCGATTGTCGGGTTCGGGTCGCGGTTTTGTCCGGTGGATGAGGCGGAGATTGAGGCGATCCGGCTGGTGCTGGCGTCGGGAGTTCCGGTGTCGACTCATCTGCAGCTTCGTCCGGGAGCGCGGGTGAGGGTGCTGCATGGGTCGCTGAAGGGGCTGGAAGTAACGCTGATCGAGATCAAGAACGAGCGGCGGCTGGTGGTTTCGGTGAGTTTGCTGCAAAGGTCGGTTGCGGTGGAGATCAGCGATCTGCTGGTGGAGCCGGTGAGGACATCGGCGGTGGCGGCATGAACAAGTTTTTCATTTTCTGTTTTGCGGCGGCGGCATGGGCGCAGACGGCGTATCTGCTGGGGCCGGGCGATCAGGTGGCGGTGAGCGTTCGCGACCGCAAGGAGATCGAGATCAAGCCGGCGGCGATCGGGTTGGATGGAAACGTCGAGCTGGCGTATGCGGGAAAAATTCACGCGGAGGGGTTGAGCACGCAGCAGCTCGCGCGGGAGGTTGAAACGCGGCTGACGCGCATCGTTTTGAATCCGATGGTGACGGTGGAAGTGAGTGAGTATGGCTCGCAACCGGTTTCGGTGCTGGGCGCGGTGAACCGGCCGGGCGTGCAGCAGCTTCGCGGGAACAAGAACCTGATCGAAGTGCTGTCGCTGGTGGAGGGATTGAAGCCCGAGGCGGGGAACACGATCAAGATCACGCGTCCCAAGTCGTCGGGTCCGCTTCCGCTGGCCAATGCGAAGGACGATCCGAGCGGCCAGTTTTCGATCGCCGAGGTGAAGGTGAAGGGCCTGATGGATGCGAGCGCGCCGGAGTCCAATATTCCGATTCGCGCGCACGACGTGATCACGGTGCCGCGCGCGGAGTTGATTTACGTGATGGGCAAGGTTCGCAAGCCGGGCGGGTTTCCGCTGAACGAACGCGAGTCGATGACGGTGCTGCAGGCGATTTCGCTGGCCGAAGGCGTGGATGCGGCGGCGGCGACGCAGAGCGCGCGGATTTTGCGATCGAACGGATCGGCGCCGGGCGCGGTGGAGATTCCGATCGACGTGAAAAAGATTCTTGCGAATGCGGCTCCGGATCAGCCGCTGCAGCCGAACGATATTTTGTTCCTGCCGAGCAGTGCGACCAAATCGGTCGGCGTGAAGGTGCTTGAAGCGGGTTTGCAGATGGCGACGGGCGTCGTGATCTGGGGACGTTAATACCATGTCAAATCTTCCTGTCATCGCGACTCCGCGGCGCACTTCTCCGCCATCGCTTGCCGTCGAGCGGCCGGCGAACGCGGGACTTCCCGCGCGTCCGTTCGAGCCGATTCCGCTGGAAGGATCGACGGCGTCGGACCTGGGCGAATTCGTGCGGCGTAATTACCGGGTGGTTTTCGCCACGACGCTGGCGGGCCTGGCGCTGGCATTTGCGATCGCGAAGAGCCAGACGCCGATGTATCGTGCGACGGCGAGCATCGAGATCCAGGATCTGAATGAAAATTTTCTCAACCTGAAGGATGTCTCGCCGCTGGCGTCGGCTCCGCAGAATCCGTTCAGCAGCGATCTGCAAACGCAGTTGCGGTTGTTGCAGAGCCGCAGCCTGGTGGAGCGTGTGTTGAGCCAGCTTCCGGCGGAACGAAAACAGCCGGCGCGCGGATGGCGGACGCTGTGGGCGCGGGTTCGCGGGAATCGACCGGCTGCGGCGCTGACGCACGAGGAAGTCGTCGATGGCGCGATTCGCAATATGGATGTGCGCGAAACGCGGCAGGCGCGGATTGTTGATTTGAGTTACGAAAGCGAAGATCCGCAGTACGCGGCCGCGTTTGTGAATCGCCTCGCTCAGCAGTACATGGACCAGAGTGTAGAGTCGCGGATCGAGATTTCGCGCGGGACGACGGTGTGGCTCAGCCGGCAACTGGAGGATCTGCGAGGGCAACTGGAGGCGTCGGAAAAGAAGCTGCAGAAATACGCCCACGATTCGGGATTCCTGGTGACGGCGGGCGATCATCGTCCGGCGGAGGATCAGTTGCGGCAGATCCAGGAGAATCTGGCGAAGGCGCAGGAGAATCGGATCGTGCGGCAGGCGCGGCTGGAGACGGCGGCGAATTCGCCGGCGGAGTCGATGGAAGCTCCGGTGGGCAGCGCGCTGCGCGAGTACAACACCAAGCTGACGGACCTGCGTCGCCAGAGGGCGGACCTGTTGACGGTGTACACGCCGGACTTCGACGGAGTGAAGCGGCTGGACGGGCAGATCCACGCGCTGGAAGCAGCGGTGCGGACGGAGAGCGCGACGATTCTGACGGGGATCCAGAGCGATTACAACGACGCGCTGCGTCGCGAAAAATTGCTGGAGAACAGTTATGTGCAGCAGGTGGCGCGCGTGTCGGAGCAGGGTGAGAGCGCGATCCAGTATGGGATTTTGAAGCGCGAGGCGGACACGAATCGCGAGCTGTACAACACGATGCTGCAGAGGGCGGCGGAGGCGCGGGTGGCGTCGGCGCTGCATGCGAGCAATGCCCGGATGGTGGACCTGGGACGTCCGCCGCGGCTGCCGTTCAGTCCGAACACGATGTTGAACCTGATGTGGGGCGGGACGGCGGGCCTGCTGATCGGGCTGGTGTTCGGCGTGTGCCGCGAGAGTTACGACCGGAGCATCCGCAAGCCGGGCGATCTGGGGATGCATCTGCGCGTGCCGGAGCTGGGCGTGGTGCCGAAGATGACGACGCTTTCGTCGGGATGGGATGCGCCGCGGCTGCGGTCGCTGGGAACGAAGGTGCCGGATGCGTCGGTGGAGATTGCGCTGGCGACGTGGCTGCGCTGCAAGTCGCCGGTGGCGGATTCGTTCCGCAGCATCGTGACGTCGATTGTGTTTTCAAACGAGCTGGGGCGCACGCCGCAGGTGATCGCGATCACGAGCGCGCAGCCGCAGGAAGGCAAGACCACGGTGGCGACGAACATCGCGGCGGCGCTGGCGCACGTGAATCGTAAGGTGCTGCTGTTCGACGGAAATCTGCGCGCGCCGCGGCTGCACAACATTTTCGACCAGGTGGACAATTACGGCTTCGCGGATCTGCTGACGATGCCGGGCGAAAATTCGTATCTGCTGTCGTACATCACGCGGCCGACGGGGTTGCCGAATGTGTGGCTGGCGACGCCGGGTCCACACGAATCGGGTGCGCTCGACCTGCTGTATTCGCGTGGAATGGCGGCGCTGCTGGCGCGGGCGCGGGAAGAATTCGACCTGATCCTGATCGACACGCCGGCGATGATCGACCTGCCGGACGCGCGCATTCTGGGCAGCATGTCGGATGCGGTGGTGCTGGTGGTGAAGTCGGGCGCGACGGACCGGCAGGCGGCGAAGGCCGCGACATCGCGGCTGCAGCAGGACGGTATTCCCGTGCTGGGCACGGTGTTGAAT
>JAIQFJ010000507.1 GCA_020073325.1 Terriglobia bacterium
CCTGGAGTTCCCCAACCCGCTGAATCTGGGGGCCTACATCTTCCGGCCGCGGACCTCGCCGGAGCCGCGGCTGATCTGGCTGCGCGCGTTTCATGAAATCTACCGGCCGGAGCACGCGGTCCGCGTCCTGGCGCAGGTTCGCCGCACTTATTCAAACGCAACCCTGACCATGATCGGACCCGACAAGAACGACGGCAGCCTGAATCGCACGGTAAAGCTGGCCGGGCAGCTCGGCGTAACGGACGCCCTGCAAATCACGGGCGCGGTGCCGAAATCGAAAGTGCCGGAACTGCTCGACCGGGGCGACATTTTTCTGAACACCAGCGCGGTCGACAATACTCCGCTGAGCGTCCTCGAAGCGATGGCCAGCGGACTATGCGTGGTCAGCACCAATGCCGGCGGCCTGGCGCATCTGCTCACAAGCGGCGAAGACTCGATCACGTCGCCGGTAGACGATCCCGCACAGATGGCGGAGAGCGTCCTCCGCCTGCTGGCCGATCCGTCCACGGCTGCGATGGTTTCCTGCCGGGGCCGCCAGAAAGCGCTGTGCTACGACATTCGGCGGATTCTGCCGCGTTGGGACGATCTCCTGGAGCGGACTGCGGCGGGAAAAGCATGAATCGTATTCTGCTGAAAATGTTTCACGCGCTTCCATCGCCGGCGAGGAACACGGTCGCGACTCTGCGGGGCTTGCATCTGCGGCGCTGGAGGTACGGCGCCGATTCCGACCGCCTTACCGCCGAGGCTTTGGAGCGCGATTCGTGGAGTCCCGCGCAATGGCGCGCCTGGCAGCAGGACCGGCTTGCGCGGATGCTGCATCATGCCGCGACGCAGGTTCCCTACTATCGCGCGCAATGGGAGTCGCGGCGCCGATGCGGCGATCGTGCGTCGTGGGAGCTTCTTGAAAACTGGCCGATCCTTTCCAAGGAGCCTCTGCGCGAGAATCCCCGGGCGTTCGTCGCCGATGGTGAAGATCCGCGCCGTCTGTTTCACGAACACACCAGCGGCACCACCGGAAAGAGCCTGGATCTATGGCGCCGCCGCGATTCGCTCCAGGCTTGGTACGCGCTGTGTGAAGCTCGCATGCGCCGCTGGTACGGAGTTTCGCGAAACGACCGCTGGGGGATTTTCGGCGGGCAACTGGTCACCCCCAGGCGGCAGACGCAGCCTCCGTTCTGGGTGTGGAACGCCGCGCTTCGACAGTTGTACATGTCCTCGTACCATCTTTCGCCGGAGATGGCGCAGTCGTACTTGCGGGCCATCCGCCGGTATCAGCTCACTTACCTGGTCGGCTACTCATCCTCTTTATATGCGCTCGCCTGTGCGGCGAAGACGTCCGGAACGAAGCTCGATCTGAAAGTCATCGTTACCAATGCCGAGCCGCTGCTGCCGTGGCAGCGCGCGGAAATCGAGGCTGCCTTCGAGTGTCCGGTTCGCGAAACGTACGGGCTTGCCGAATATGTCGCCGCGGCGAGCGAGTGCGAGCACGGCACTCTGCACGTGTGGCCCGAGGCGGGCTACATCGAAATCTCCGGCGGCGAGATCGTCGGCACGGGGTTGCTCAATCCGGAAATGCCCCTGATCCGTTTCGCGACGGGCGACCGGGGATCGTTGATCGAAAACAGCGTCTGCCCCTGCGGCCGCGACCTGCCGGTTCTGGCGGCGATCGAGGGCCGCATCGACGACCTGCTTCATACACCCGACGGACGCACCGTCGGCCGGCTGGACCCCGTGTTCAAAACCGCCCTGCCGGTGGTGGAAGCGCAGATCATCCAGGAACGAATCTCCGTGCTCCGCGTGCGCTACGTTCCCGCCGCGGGATTCGATGAACGGGCGGCGCGGTCGATTCGCGAACGGATCCGCGACCGCATGGGTCCGGTCGAAATTATTCTCGAGCCGGTGGAGCGAATCGAGCGCGGCGCCAACGGAAAATTTCGCGCCGTCATCTGTCGCATTCCCGCTGAAGAGCGGCAGCGCGCCGCGTTGTCCCGATGATGCCGAATCTACAGATCCGCTGGCCCGGTAACCGGCCGTTCGCCTTCACCGTGATCGACGATACGGACTGGGCGACGGTCCAGAACGTGAAACCGGTTTACGATCTGCTCGCCGATCTCGGGTTCCGAACCACGAAAACCGTGTGGATGTTCCAGTCGGAAAACGGAATCAACCCGGGCGAGACGTGCGAGGACGCGGAGTACCGCTCCTGGGTCGTGGCGCTGCAGAACAGGGGTTTCGAAATCGCGCTGCACAACGCGGCGGCGGGAACATCGGACCGCGTGCGCAGCCTTCGCGCGCTCGACGGCTTTCGCGACCTGTTCGGAAACGACACGGCGATTCACTGCAACCACACCGGCTGCCTGGAAAACCTGTACTGGGGCGACACACGGTTGTCGGGTTGGCGGCGCGGCGTCTACCGGTCCCTGACGCGCGGCGTGCGCACCGAGATTTCGCGCGGTCACGTCGCGGGCGATCCGCTCTTCTGGGGCGACGCCTGCCGTGAGCGCGTCCGCTACGTGCGCAACTTTGTGTTCGATCAACTGAACACGTTGAAGATGTGTCCTGAGATGCCGTACTACGATCCTGCAAAGCCCTACGTGAATCTGTGGTTCGCGTCCGCCGACGCGGGAAATCTCGCCACGTTTCTCCGCAACTTCACCTACGCGGCCATCGACCGGCTGGTCAGCGAACGAGGACTCTGCATCGTCTATTCGCATTTCGGCGGCGGGTTCGCGCCCGGCGGACATCTCGATCGCGAATTCGCGAACCGCATGACCTACATCGCCGGTAAGGGCGGATGGTTCGCACCGGTTTCCACTGTGCTCGATCACTTGCGCGGCGAGGCCGGCGCGGACGAACGCATCATCGCTCCGGCGGCGTTGGCGAGCCTTGAATCGCGCTGGCTCCAGAACCGGACCAAGGTCGAAGTGGCGAAAAAAGTCCGCAGAGCGCTGAGGCCGCGAAAATGAGTCTACCCGTCCAAGCCATTCCTCTCTCCAGAGTCCGTGAAGCCAGCACCGCCGAGCTGCGCAACTGGGACCAGACCTTGACCCGCTTTGCGCAGCACCGGGTTTATCACACCATTGCCTGGGTCCGGTCGATCGAAAAGATTACCGCGGCCCAGGCCGTCTTCCTGATTTATGAGAAGAACGGCCGCAAAACGGCGTGCCTGCCGGGATTTGTGCGCCGGCTGGGCCCGCTGAAGGTTTTCGGATCGCCGTTTGAAGGATGCCAGACCGAAAGCATGGGTCCGTTGTTCGACGAAAAACTTGCGACCCCGGCGGAATTCATGCCCGCCTTCGCGGATTATCTGGAGCAGCGCATGGGCGTCCAGTTTATCGATCTGGTGGCGCGCGGGCTCGATGCGGAGGAGATGCACACCTCCGGGTTCACCGATCAGCCGATCTTCACTTATCGCGCGCCGCTTTCGCCTCACGACGAATCGGAAACGCTGGCGCGCATGAAGAGCAACGCGCGCAATCATCTTCGCAAAGCGATCAAGAGCGGCCTGACCGTCCGGCTGGAGCACGAAGAAGATTTCATCCCGGAATGCTACGACCAGATCCGCGAGGTTTTTACGCGTCGCGGCAACGCCGTGCCCTTCGGCCAGGAGCGTGTGCGGGTCTGTTTCCGTGCCATGCGCGACTCCGGAAACCTGATCGCGTTGAGCGTCCGCCTTCCGGAGACGAACCAGCCCGTCGCCACCGGAATGTTTCTGGCCGACGGCCGCGAATTGATTCTGTGGTGCTGGACGCATCGCACCGAGTTCCGTTCGCACAGTCCGACGGAGCTGCTGATGTGGACCGCCATGCAGGAAGGCATGAAGCGCGGCTGCACCTCTCTCGACATGACCGGCGGCGGCGACGCGAAACCGAAATTCGGAGGCGTGCCGGATCATAGCGTCCGCCGCTGGTCGCGGGCGCGGCATCCGTGGCTATTTACGGCGCGTGACTTTGCGCGCCGCGCCTATCGCCTTCAACAGCGGGTCCGCGGCCGTCTCGCCCGGGCCGGCTCCGGAACTCTTCACGAATAACTATGTCTTATGATTTCTTGAAGCCGGGTCCCCAGCCCGCCGGCGAGCACCACGCCTTTCACGTCAGCCCTCCCCGCGTATCAGGCCGATTGCCGCCATCC
>JAIQFJ010000056.1 GCA_020073325.1 Terriglobia bacterium
GCCTTCCGCTTCGGCAACGGCATTTTCGAGCCGCTGTGGAACCGCCGCTACGTAAATCACGTGCAGATCACCGCCGCCGAATCGATCGGCGTCGAGGGCCGCGGCGCGTATTATCAGGAAGCCGGCGCGCTGCGCGACATGATCCAGAATCACCTGCTGCAGGTCACTTCGACCATGGCCATGGAACCCTCCGCCGTGTTCGAGCCCGACGCGGTCCGCGACGAGCGCGCGAAACTCCTGCGCTCGATCAAAATCATGAGTTCCGATGAAGTGCCCGCCAACACCGTGGCCGGCCAGTATCGCGGATTCCGCCAGGAACAGGGCGTCGATCCGCAATCGCAGACCGACACGTTCGCCGCCGCCACGTTCTTCATCGACAACTGGCGCTGGGCGGGCGTACCGTTCTACATCCGCACGGGAAAAAAACTGGCGAAACGCGTCACCGACATCGCCATCCAGTTCAACGACGCCCCGCACGCGATGTTTACCTCGAATAACGGCGGTCCTCCGACGCAGCCGAATCTGTTGATCATGCGCATCCAGCCGGAAGAAGGAATTTCGCTGCGCTTTCTTTCGAAGCAGCCCGGCAGCGGCATGCGGCTGCGGCCGGTGTCGATGGATTTCAACTACGGCTCGAGCTTCGGCGAGCGCTCGCCCACGGCATACGAAACGCTGCTGGTCGACGCGATGAAAGGCGATGCGACGCTGTATACTCGCCAGGACATGGTGGAGGCAAGCTGGAAAGTGGTGCAGCCGATTCTCGACAACTGGGGCTCGCGCAAATTCGATTTTCCGAATTACGAACCCGGCACCTGGGGACCGGCCGAGTCCGACAACATGCTGGCCCGCCGCGGGCATCATTGGAGAAACAGCTGATGGGCGCCGTCGCAATTCATCCTGAAAAAGTGCTGCGCGATTTGCGCGAGTTGTGGGCGGAACTCGGCCGCGATCAGGAATCGGCGGGCGGCGTTCTGCGCGCGTGTTCCATGACACTGCTGGTGCTGGCTGAGGACGAGACGGACGCGGAAGGCGTGCGCCGGACGCTGGGCGTCCTGATGCATCATCACCCCAGCCGCGCGATCGTGCTGCGGGCGGTGGAAGGCGCGCTGCTCGATGCGCGCGTCTTCGCCGAATGCTGGATGCCGTTCGGAAGCAATCAGCAGATTTGTTCGGAAGGCATCGAGCTGTCGGCGGACGCCTCGAATCTGGGCGACGTGGCTCGCCTGATGGTTCCGCTGATGGTGCCGGACCTTCCGGTGGTGCTGTGGGCGCGCGGGCCGCGATTCTTTTCGTCGCGCTACTTCGATCCGCTGTTTCCGCTGGCGGATAAGATTATCGTCGATTCCACGACGGCTCCGAACGCGCGCGGGGCGATCGCGGTGCTGAAGGAAATGCGCTCGCGCGGACGGCGCATCGCCGACCTCGCCTGGACGCGCCTGACTCCGTGGCGCGAAACTCTGGCGCACGTGTTTGAGGATTGTCCCGACAAGCCGCGCCAGGTGCGCGATGTGGACATTCAGTATGGCGGCGCGCTCACGTCGACCATTGTGTATTTTTCGCGCTGGATCGAGCGCGCGATTCCGTCGGCTCGGGTCGCGCTGGAAGCGATCCCGGGCGAGCCCGGAATCCGCAGCGTGAATCTCACCGGAGAAAAACTGAACCTGTCGGTCAACGCCGCGGGCGGATCGCTGGAGGTTTGCTCGGGCGCGGCCGTGGCCATGTCGATGCTGCCTTCGCTCGATCACGACGCGCTGATGAACGAGGAACTGTCGGTGGTCGGCCCGGATGCCGCGTTCGAAAAGGTTTTGGCGGATTAAGAAATGTGGGGCAGGCCTGTAGAGACTGCGGAACAACTCGATATGCCCCACGGCCTAACGGCCAGGGCTGTCGTACGGTCGACTATTTAAAAGCCAGCCGCGCCCGTCAGGGCGGGGTTCAGAGAGTTTTTCCGCAGACTGTGCAAGCCTGCCCCACGACGAAACATTATGAACAGATTCCCGAATATCGACCGGGCCGCCGAAGCGTGCGGCGCATTCATTCTCGAAAAGCTCAACGAAGCGATCGCTCAGCGCGGCCGCGCGACTCTCGCCATTTCGGGCGGATCGTCTCCGCGCGCCATGTTCGAGTTTTTCGCGCGCGCCCAGGCTGAAAAAATGGCGGACTGGCAGAAGATCCAGCTCTTCTGGGTGGACGAGCGCGGCGTCCCGCCCACCGACCCGCAAAGCAATTTTAAGCTCGCGAACGATCACTGGCTCGCGCCCGCAAAGTATCCCGTGGCGAATCTCCACCGGATCCATGCCGAGCTCGACGCCGCTGAGGCCGCCCGAAAATATACCGACGAAATCCGGTCCACGTTCGGTGTCGTCCCGGGCGACGTGCCCGTCTTCGACGTCATCCATCAGGGCATGGGACCCGACGCCCACACTGCCAGTCTTTTTCCGGGCGAACCTCTGATCGACGACCGCCGCGGTATCGCCGCCGCCGTGTGGGTGGAAAAGATGCATCAGTGGCGGATCACCATGCTGCCCGCGGTGCTGCTGGCCGCGCGCCACACGGTGATGCTGGTGGCCGGAGCCGACAAAGCGGGAATCCTCAAGGAAGTTCTGGAAGGTCCCTACGAGCCAAAAAAATATCCGGTTCAGCTCGTCGCGCGCAACGCAATCGATGTATCCTGGTTCATCGACTTTTGATGATCCCGACCCGGCGCGCTGTTCTCCCATTGCTTGGAGCCATCCCGCTTGTGCGATTTCCCGCGGAGACCATTCCCCGCGCCAAGGAAACGCGCCTTCTGTTCGGCGGCGACATCATGCTTTCCCGCGCCGTCGCCCGGTTCGCGCATGAGCGCCGCGATCCAGCGTCGCCGCTGCGCGACGTCGCTCCGATGTTCGCCGCCGCCGATATCGCGTTCGCGAACCTGGAGTCGCCCTTTTCCGATCGCGGCCGCACCATGGATCAAGGCATGGTGTTCAAGGCCGAGCCCGACATGATCGCCGGACTGGAGCTGGCCGGCATCGACGTCGTCTCGACCGCGAATAACCACGTGCGCGATTGCGGAGGCCATGGGATCGAGTACACGCTCCAGTGGCTCGAAAAACACGGCATCGCCGCCGCCGGAACCGGACTCACCGAAGACGCCGCGCACGCCGGGGCCGTCCTCGAACGCAACGGCACGAAGTTCGGCTTTCTCGGCTACACCTACGATCAGACCAACGGCAATCATCCCGATCTCGACGATCGCGTCGCCATGCTCGAGATCCCGCAGATGCGGGCCGACGTCGCGAGCCTGCTGGAGCGGGCGGATGTCGTGATCGTCTCGATGCATGCGGGAATCGAGTACGCCGTCAAGCCGCACCCGCAGCAGGTGACCTTTGCGCGAGCCGCCATCGACGCCGGCGCCCGCGTCGTCGTGGGCCATCATCCGCACGTGGTCCAGCCGTGGGAGCGGTACCGGAACGGTGTGATCTATTATTCGCTGGGCAATCTGGTCTTCGACCAGTTCCAGCGCGCCGAAACGCAGCGTGGAGCGCTCGGTCAGGTGGTCTTCGCCGGGCACAACCTGGAGCGCGCCGAAATGATCCCGGTCAATATCGTGAAGACGGTCCCGCGCGTCGCGGCCGCCGCCGCCGGAGCCTGATCAATCCGATCGCCACCAGTCCGCCGCCCAGCAGCAGCATCGACCCGGTCTCGGGCATCCCCACTCCGGTCGCGTCGGCGAAACCCGTGATCTGATACTCCGGCGTGAATGAGTCCGCGTTCGACTCCCCGATCCAAATCGTGTTGAATGCCGTGGTGCTGGTGACGCCGAAGAACATGGGACTGCCGAGGGTCAAGGCCGAGGTTTGATTTCCTGAACAGGTCGAGCTGAACGAGCTCGCCGCTTCGAAGCAAACCGTAGCCGCGGGCGCGGAGATGAAGCCGATGGTCGCGCGGAAGGCAAAGACATTGGCCGGAAGCGTAATTTCGATCAGATCGCCTGAATTGTGGGTGGTCAGCGGCGGCAGCGAGATGCTGAACTTGTCCGATGTCGTGCCATTGCTCAGGAAAGAGAAGAACTTCGCGCCCGTCGCCGTGTCGTCGTATTCGTGATCCGCCGGGGTCACCAGCGTTCCAAAACCGGCTCCGATTCCTTCGGACGGCGAGAGCGTCCAGCCCGCGAGCGCCACGGCGTTGTTAAACTGCGTGTTCCCGGTGGTGCCGTTGTAGTAAGAGAAACTCGCCCGCCCGGGGACCGCCACCCCTATCAATCCCAACATGGAAATTAAAGCCAATCGAATCTTCACTTTTGGAACCCTCCATCGGTACCGGGCAACTTAAATCGATCAGCCGATTCAGGTTTTTGGCCCTTTTCAATTTGGTAGCTGGAGGGTCGGGATTATCTCGTTTAATCCGGTACCGGATAACCCCGTATCACTAATGGATAAGGCTATTCCTACTTGGGCTGGGGAGGGGGGAGCTCGCGAGCAGGACACACCGATTCGAATCCCGTGCGCTTGTGGGATCCATCGCAAAAGGGTTTATTGGCGGATTGGCCGCAGCGGCACAGCCCGATGGCGGTGCGTCCTGCGAGGCCGAACGGGGTTCCTTCGGAATCTTGAATGGTGAACTCGCCTTCAATGCGAATCGAGCCATTCGGATTAATCGTTACTTTCGCTGGCATCAAACCGATGCTAGCACGTGGTAATCTGATCGATTCGCGCATGCTCAAATCCCTTTTTCTATTCGCAGCAGCGGTCCCTTTGTTTGCACAGGGAAACTACGAGGTTCAGGTCTATCCCTCCGAAACCGTCAAACCCGGCGCCACGATGGTCGAGTTGCACAGCAACTTCACGGTCCAAGGCACGAAAGATCCCGGCGACGGCACCTTGCCGACCGAGCATCAAACGCACGAAACGCTTGAGATCACCCACGGCTGGACGGACTGGTTCGAGACGGGATGGTATGTCTTCTCCAGCGCTGCGCCCGGCCAGGGCTGGCAGTACGTCGGCGACCACATCCGTCCGCGGGTGCGCGTCCCCGAGGAATGGAAATGGCCGGTGGGCGTGAGTTTGTCACTGGAGTTCGGCTATCAGCGTCCGGAATTTTCTAAAGACACGTGGACGCTCGAAATCCGCCCGATTATCGACAAACAGATCGGCAGGATGTATCTGGCGTTCAATCCGACGTTCGACCGGTCGTTCCACGGTCCCGCGGTGCACCAGGGGTTGGAATTTTCGCCGAATTTCAAAGCGGGCTGGGATTTCACCAAGAAGATTAACGCAGGACTGGAATATTACGGCTCGCTCGGCCCGGTGACCGGCTTCGATCTTTTGCGCGATCAGCAGCAGCAGATTATTCCGGCCATCGATTTGAATCTGTCGCCGAATTGGGAATTTAATTTCGGCGTCGGCGTGGGCATGACCGGCGCGACGGATCATCTGCTGGTGAAAATGATTCTCGGCTATCGATTCCAGAAAAAGAGCTGACCGTCGCTACAACACGCAGCTACAACAAAGCCATGGCGAGCCGGCGCGCGATCGCGGCGACTCCATTTACCGCGTGCGCCGCGACTAAGAAGAACACGCAGCCGAACAGCGACACCAGCAGCGCTTCATCCCAGTTTGCGACCCGCGCGCCGTCGATCGTGAACGGCAAAATCACGTACAGCAGCGGAGCCGCCATCAGCGGGACCGCGACGATCATCAGCAGCGACGCGACCAGTCCCGCGATTCCCACCGGCAGCCGCAGGATCAGGTAGATCACCGCGCGCCACGTGTTCCGGTCGCGAAACAAAGCGTGCCAGCCTCGCGGCCGCGGCGGGGCGTCGTCGAACGTCGCGCCCAGAAGGCTCTTCGCCATTTCCCGCTCGAGGTGCCCGAAGATTCGCGCCAGGACCAGCGTCACGGCCAGAATCACCAGGCCGATCACGACGATCGTCAACCCGAAGCCGACCGAGAGCCCGACCACCATCGCCAGGAAGTAGATCAGCCCGAGTGGAAACGAGAGCGACGTGTAGAGCAGATGCCGGTACGTCTGCGGGTGGACCACGGGTCCGAAGATGCGGTCGATATCGGAATCGGGAGTGAATGCGCCTTCAGCCGTCACGCTTCAAGATACGGAATTCGGGGCGCGGAAGTTCGGATTAAACTGAGGTTAATGAGACTCGTCCCGGTTCTGATGCTTGCCGGCACGGCTGCTTTCGCGCAATATAAGGTCACGCTGCCGGCTCCGTACGCGACTCCCTCGGCTCGAAACAACCCGCGCGTGATTTCGCGGCCCGACGGCGCACAGTTGAAGCTGCCGGCCGGTTTCGACATCGAAGAATATCTGGGCGATTTCGAGGTCCCGCGCTTCATGCTGCTGGGACCTTCGAAAGAGCTGCTCATTTCCGACAGCGCGCGCGACGGAAAAGGCTGCGTCTGGGTGGTCCAGGGCAAGAACAAGAAGAAGCTGATCGACGGCCTGGATCGTCCCTACGGGCTCGCCATCTGGCGTGATTATCTCTACGTCGGCGAGACGACGTCGATCAAGCGATACAAGTACGATTCGAAGGCGATGACGGCGGGCAAGGGCGAACAGGTGGTCGCGTATCCGAATTTTTCAAACGGGCATTGGACGCGGTCGGTGCTGTTCGATCGCAAGGGCGAGAAAATGTACATCGCCGTCGGCTCGGGGTCGAACGTCGATGCGGGCGAGGATCCGCAGCGCGCCGCGATCAATCGCTATAATCCCGACGGCAGCGGCCACGAAATTTTCGCGTCGGGCACGCGCAATCCGATCGGGCTGCACTGGTATCCCGGAACCGACACACTGTGGGCCGGCGTGCAGGAGCGCGACGCGCTCGGCGACGATCTGGTGCCGGATTACTTCACGCACATCGAACAGGGAAAATTCTACGGCTGGCCGTTCGCCTATGCGGGTCCGAACGAAGATCCGCGGCGCAAGGGCGAAAAGCCGGACCTGGTGGCGAAGACCGTGAAGGGCGACGTGCTGCTTCCGGCGCACGTGGCCGTGCTCGATTTCGCGTTCTACACGGGCAAGGCGTTTCCGAAGAAATATCAGAGCGGAGCTTTTCTTGCATGGCACGGATCGTGGAATCGCGCGAACCGCATCGGCTACGAAGTCGCGTTCGTGCCGTTCGCAAACGGCAAGCCGTCCGGACCTCCCGAAGATTTTCTTACCGGCTGGATGATTTCTCCCGACAATCGCGACGTGTGGGGACGTCCGGTGGCGATTCTCGAAATGCCCGACGGCAGCCTTCTGGTGAGCGACGACGGCGGCAGAAAAATTTGGCGCATCTCTTACAAACATTAATTACATTCGCCCAAGCGCTAATCCTCTTCGCCGCGACTGCTTCGGCGGCTGAGTTTTCGCACGGATTGCACCTGGGCATGGGCCTCGGTTGCACGTCGTGCCACGTCTCCGCGACCACCAGCACGAAGGCCGAGGACAACAATCTTCCGCGTCGCGAAGTGTGTCTGAGCTGCCATGGCGACGCGGAAATTCCGGAGCCGCGCACGACAGCGGTCGCGCACTTCAATCATCAGCTGCATCTGAAAATCCGAACGTGCACCGACTGTCATCGCGGAATGGATACCGCCATGGTCACATCGAAGGAAAATTTCCCACCGATGGCGCAGTGCATTTCGTGCCACACGCAGGTCGACATTCCCGATAGCTGCTATCAGTGCCATGCCAAGACGATGAAACTGACTCCGTCGAGCCACGTCGCCGATTTTATCGACTCGCATAGCCGCGTGAAGCATTCGGCGGTGGAAAAGCAGGCGTGCGAAGTTTGTCATGGCAAGACGTTCACGTGCGCGGGCTGTCATTAAACGCTCGTTGACTTCTATCTACTAATCGATTAGTATCAAAACACTCGTATGCGCCGGTGGATCGGATTCGCACTCGCAATCGCCGCCTCCGCCCAGACGTTTGAAGTCGCCAGCGTCAAGATCGCTCCGGTCACTCCCGGCGATCTGTATTACATCAACCTCGGCACCCTCAAGAACGACACCCTGACCTTCGGCAACGCCTCGCTCGCCGATTGCATCCGCTTCGCTTACGGACTCACGAGCGATGCGCAACTCTCCGGACCCGACTGGATGAAGTCGAAGGTCGACCGTTACGACATCGTCGCGAAAACCGCGCCCAACACGCCTCGCGAGCAAGTCCTCAAAATGCTGCAGGCGCTGCTGGCCGAGCGTTTCAAGCTCGCCATGCACGCGGAAAAACGCGAGATGTCCTACTACGCGCTGGTGATCTCGAAGAGCGGATCGAAACTCCGCCCTGCCGGCGACACGCCCGCGACGCTGCCGCCCGGGGCGCAAGGGCAGCTCCGCATCCTCAGCAACAGTATGCCGATGCAAACCGTCGCGACGCTGCTCTCGCGCTACATGCGAGCCTTCGTCGTGGATCGGACCGGCCTCGAAGGACGCTTCGAAGTGAGGCTGGTCTGGACGCCCGACGATCGCCCGGTCGCAGACGATGAACGCGGGCCCTCCGTGTTCACCGCGGTCCAGGAACAACTCGGCCTGAAGCTCGAGCCGCGAAAAGGCCCCATGGACGTGTTCGTCGTCGATCACGCAGAGAAGACGCCGGTTGAAAACTAGTGAGATGTCCCGGCGGTTTCGAAAGCGAGGCTACACACTCGCTGGCGCTCGTGGTTCTGTGCTCTGCTCTGCAAACTGAACTGCGAACGCGAGTGAGCGGCCCGTTCCCTTTCCAGATCGCCGGGACGAACGCCGACATCCCAACCTCGGCGAAAATAAACCATGGCCGCCTCACAACGATTCACCGGAAAAGCCGCGCTCATCACCGGCGCCGGACACGGCATCGGACGCGCCGTCGCCGAGCGATTCGCCCTCGAAGGCGCGCGAGTCATTGTCAACGACGTCAACGCGGACCGCGCCGCCGAAGTTGCCCGCGCGATCGGCGGAGAGGCCTTCGCCGCCGACGTTTCCAGCAAATCGCAGGTCGACGCGATGTTCGATCGCGCCGGCGCCGTCGACATTCTGGTCAACAACGCGGGCAACATTTATGCCGTCCGTCATTTCCTCGATGGCGACGAGGCTTGGTGGGACCACGTTCTCGGCGTGAATCTCAAAGGAGCGTTTCTGTGCTCGCATCGCGCGGCGCAATCCATGGCGCGGCGCCGCAGCGGCGTGATCATCAACATGTCGAGCGGCGGCGCGACCAAAGCGCATCGAGGCAACGTCGCCTACGACGCGTCGAAGGGTGGCATCGAGGCGATGACGCGAGCCATGGCTCTGGATCTCGCGCCGTACGGAGTCCGCGTGAATGCGATCGTCCCCGGCCTGATCCGCACTTATGAAATCCCCGACGACGTCGCGGTGGAACGAGGCAAGGTGGTGCCGCTCGGCTGGCTGGGATCGCCTGAAGAAGTCGCCGGACCGACGGTCTTCCTCGCCACCGACGATGCGCGCTACATCACGGGAACATGTCTCGTCGTCGACGGAGGCGTTCTGGTGCAGCAACGCTCGACGCCGGTCGACACGTTCCCACTCAGCCGCTTCCCGCAGCTTTGATAAGACGTTGTCTTAAACGCTCAGCGTTTCACTCAGCGCGCCGCGGAACTTCGCCATATCGGCATCGGTCCCGATCGTCACGCGCATCATCGTGTTGTACGGCGGGAACGGACGCCCCACCGCGACACCTTTGGCGAGAAGCGCCGGCGCCATCTGCTTGATGTCGCGCTTGGCGTCGACCATCATGAAGTTCGCCTGCGGATCGATGTAGCTGATCTTTTTTTCCTTCAGCCACGCGCACAGTTCGCCGCGCGTCCTGGCGATTTTCTGCCGCCGCTCGTCGATCATCTTCGGACCCAGGTCGAGCGCCGCCAGAACCGCGCGCACCGCCACAATGCTGATCACGTTGTTGCGATACGGCTCCAGCTTCGCGATCAGGTCCGGCCGCGCCGCGACGAATCCGGCGCGCAGACCCGCCATGCCGTAGATCTTCGAAAACGTCCGCATCACGATCACGTCCTTGCCCTGATGCACGTACTTCATCGCGCTCTCGGTATCGGGCGACACGTTGAAGTGCAGATAAGCTTCGTCCACCAGCAGCGTCGTGTTCTTCGGAAGATTCTCGACGGTCCAGGCGAGATCCTGCTTCGTCGTGATCGCGCCGGTCGGGTTGTTCGGATTGCAGATGTAAATCAGTCCGCCGCCGGCCTTCTCCGCTTCGGCCACCAGCTTCTTCACGTCCGACGCGTAGCTCGACGAGAGCGGCAGCTTCACCACCTTGTGCCCCTCGACCGCGGCCAGTTCCGGACCCGCTTCGAACGTCGGCCAGCAGGTGATGAACGGACGCGTCGGTGAGGTGAACACGTCGACAGCGGAATGCAGCACTTCGCTCGAGCCGGCGCCGATCAGCACCTGATCGCCCTTCAGTCCTTCGGACGCGGCGATGGCCTTATAAAAATCGTTGAACTCGCGATAGTGGTAGCGGTTCGATTCGCCGATCACGCGCTGCATCGCGGTGATCGCTGCGGCCGGGGGCCCGTCCGGAAATTCGTTCGCGTTCAGCCAGACGGTGTCCTTGGGCGCCGCGCCGCCAATATTGGCGCGTTGCGCGAACGCGAATTCCGTGAAGCCGGCCGCGGCAACGGCTCCGGCAAATCCTCGGCGAGTGAGCTTCATGAGTGGGGTGCCTCCGCTAGCCATTCTATCCCAGAACCACCCGGCCCCCGCGATCACTCGCCGGGCTTTCCCGTCCGCCGGTCGCAGTCGACAGCGAAAGCTCCGCCAGTGATGGTGGGGGTCAATCCTGATAGCCTGACCCCATGCCGAAACGCGACGATCCTCGCCTGGCCCGCCTGACGAAAATCACCCTCGCGCTCCCCGAAGCGACCCGCGAAATCCATGGCGACCACGCCAGCTTCCGCGTCCGCAAAAAAGTCTTCGCCTATTTCCTCAACAACCACCACGGCGACGGCATCGTCTCGATCACGGGCAAGACGCTCCCCGGCGATCACAAACTCCTCGCCGAAAGCGACCCGCAGCGATTCTATCTGCCCGCCTACATTGGGTCCCGGGGCTGGATCGCGCTGCGCCTCGACGTCGGCAAGATCGATTGGGAAGAAGTGTCGGAACTGCTGAAGTGCAGCTACAAACTGGTCGCGCCGAAAACGCTCGCGGCGCAAATCAAGTTAGACTGATCGTCAATCAGAGCCCCATCGTCTCGATCAATTTGGGGACCGTCCGCTCGAAATGGCGGATCAGCGCAGTCACATGCGCCCCTGCCCGGCTCCGCGGGTGCCAAACAACTTCGTAGTGAACCTGGACTGGTTTTCCTTTTCTCAGAACGGGGCACGCCCATCCGCGGACGAGAATCCGTTTGGTTGAATTCGCACGCGGAGGACGCTGTTGGGCGCTCCTCCGCCTCTCCACACGAATCTACCGCGCGCTGGGACGACGCCCGTTCCCCGGCTCCGCCTTCCCCGCGTCCAAATGATTCCAGTTCAGAATCGCATTGAATCCCAGGAAATACGTCCCCTGCGTTTGCCAACGCCAGAACGGACGCAGCGCGAACATCACGATATGGCCTCGCCCGTAATTCACATCCAGCGCCGCCGGATGATTTGAGAGCGCCTGGCCGCCCGCCAGCGTTCCCGAAAGCAGCGTGTCGTTCGGATTCGCCGGGAACGTCATCACCACGCGCGGACGAACGTCCTCCACCACTCCGAACGCCCGCATCTGCTGCCGGACCGCTTCCATCTGCTGCGCTTCCGACATCGTCGGAGCCGCCGCCGGAGGATTGCTCGCATCCCATGGCGACACATGGATCGGCACCGCGTTCGGCGTCACGTTCTGGCTGATATCCGGACCAGCGCCGCCGCCGAATCCGCCGCGGCCGCCGCCGCCAAATCCGCCCGCTCCGCCGCCCGCGCTGAACACCGGATCCTGGTTGAAGTACACCGGCAGATCCTTCTGGTCGTACCCATAAGCGATCGGACTCTTCATATCCACGATCTGCGCCCGCAGAATCGAGCCGCGCGCGAAAAGCTGCGCCGGATGCTCCACCGTGACACCCGTGGCCATGCCGTAATCCGCCACGAACGCCGACGTCGATCCTTCCGTGATCAGCGTGCCGCCTTCCTGGACGAACTTCGCCAGCTCCGCCAGTCCCTCGATCCCCATGCCGCCCCGGATGTCGTCGCTCTGATCGAGCGCCCCCAGATTCGGCGTCATCTCGCTCTTCTTATAAGGAACCGGATCCGGACCCACCTTGGGAATTCCCGTCAGATGCGACGCCGAATTTCCGCCGACATGCGGATAAATGATCACGTCGTACTTCGAGCGCAGGTTGCCGTCCTTCAGCCGCTGATCCGAAAAATACGTGTACGGGACGCCATAGTTGTCGAGCGCCGCGCGCACCCAGCCTTCATCCTGCGTCCGCTGCCACGCGTGCACATAGCCGATGCGCGGAACCTGCATCTCATGCGACTTCACCGAAGGCACCGTCGACACCGCCCACGCCGACAATCCCATCTCCTCGATCGAAGGCCGCAGCCCGCTGATGTTCGCGTTGGGAATAATGAACGCCCCCGCGCGGAACTTGTGGCCGTTCATTTCGAAATCGTCCTCGGCCGCCATCATCGTCACGTTGGCGTGCTTGAAGCGGAAACCCATCAGCGCATTGTCGGTCGTATGCTCGATCACGATGGTCCCGCCGCTGCCTTCCAGTTTCCCCGGCACCTTCACCGGCGATCCGATCAGCGACATCGGCTGGTCCAGCACCGATTTATCGTTCACCGCCACCAGCTTGACGTTGCGCATGTACTGCATCGTCCAGCCCGTGTCGTCGTAGGGACGCGGATTCGCCGGCGGATAATTCTGCACCGCGAAATACATGTCGGCCAGCGTGCGATACGGCTGATCCGCGCGAATCACGTAGTCGCCCGCCGCCACGTCGGCGTTGCCCGCCTTGAATGCCGAGCCTGCCACCTGAATCTCCAGCCCCTGCTCGCGCAGCGCGTTCACCATGTCCGCCGCGTCGTCCTTGCGAAGCTGATTCGCCGGAATCACCCATGCGTAGGGAGCTTCCGTCTTGCCCTTCGTCACCGCGCGCTTGTTCTTCACCCAGTAATTTTCCAGATACAGCTCGCGCTCCGTCGCGACCTTGTGCAGCGCGAACAGAAGGGTCGATTCCTGGATGTTGGTGTTGTTGCGCGGCCCCCACTTGATCGACGGCAGCGGCGGATTCGGACGGAACCATTCGCGACTGGTCGCCGTCGGCTGCAGCCGCAGGTTTTCCTGAATGTCCGGACCGTAGCTCTGCACTTCGTAGAATCGCCCGAACGAATTATGCGTCAGTCCGATCCAGAACAGATAATTCGGCACCCACCCGTCGTAGAACCCGTACGTGAACACGCCCGGGACGCCGCGCTTGGCCATTTCCATCACTTCGGTTTCGGCCAGCAGCCACCATTCGTCGATCGCCACCGGGTCGAGCGACACATTATAAGGACCCGTTCCCGTCGACACGTATAAATACGATTGCGCCTCGTGCAGATCGTGCAGCACCGTCGGATGCCATTCGAGCACCTCGCGCGTGATGTTCTTGGTGAGCTGCAGATACTGGCCCATCCCGTCGCGATTATTGTCATGCGCGACGTACTTGCCCCAGTACATCAGCGGCGGACGCTGTTTGCCGGTCTTCTTGCCGTAGTAATACGTGTCCACCTCCTTCTCGCGCCCGTCGACTTCAAGCACCGGTGTAATCAGAATGATCACGTTGTTACGGATCGCCTGAATGAACGGCGTCTCCTCCACCGCCATGCGATAGGCGAGCTCGATCAGCATCTCCGGCCCGCCCGTTTCCGGCGAATGGATTCCGCTGGTCATCCAGTAGATCGGCTTGGCGGTATGCAGCAGTTCCTGCGCGCGAGCCTCGGTGGTGCGCCGCGGATCGGTCAGCTCGGCCAGCATCCCTTTGTACTTGTCCAGATCCTTGATGGTCTGCTCGTCGGCGACGGCCAGCAGCACGATGTCGCGGCCTTCTTCGCTCTTACCGATCTTCCAGAACTTCGCCCGCGGCGTCGCCTGCGCCAGGGCTTCGTAGTAGCGATTGATGTCTTTCGAATACGTCAGCTCGCCCGGCGTCCCCGGAATTCTTCCGAAGAATTTCAGCGGTGACGGCACCGTGTCCGAGGCGGGCATGTGATCGACCAGTTCGGTCGTGACGCGCGAGTCCTGCAGATATTGCTTGATGAGCCGCGTGTACTCCTCATCCATTTTCTGCGGCGCCGCCGCGGCCGGAGCCGGTGCAGCCGCCTTCGCAGCGGGCTTTTTCTGGGCAAAAACGCACGCCGAGGAAAGAATCAGCAGGGTCGCAACACGCAATCTCATAAGACTCGATCCTATCACCACTGGCCCGTGGGGCCGCCGGTCAGAGCGGCAAGCCGGTTCTCAAACCGGCTTTGTTTTCAAAACATCCCTTGACATTGTATTATTCCTCTAATACACTATCTCTGTAGATGAGCCGAGCATCAAGAGTCTTCGCCTTCCGCCTCGACCCGGCCAGCGGCGTCCCCGTCTATCGCCAGCTCATCGATCAGGTCCAGGCCGGCATCGCCTCCGGATCTCTTGCCTCCGGCGATCAGCTCCCCACCGTCCGCCAGGTCGCCGTCGACCTCGCCATCAACCCCAACACCGTCATGCGAGCCTATCGCGAACTCGAAATCCGCGGCGTCATCGACACCGAGCACGGCACCGGGACCTTCATTGCCGACCGAAAGCAGCCCCGCGACAGCGCCGAACGCGCGCGCCAGCTCGAACAGCTCGCCACCGAATTCGCGGCGCGAGCGGGAACCCTCGGATTCACCGTTCAGCAGCTCATCGAAAAATTGCAGGAAAAAGGGAGGAAGTAGTATGGCTTTATTCACCACTCAAAGACGACCCGCGACGCCGCCCCTCAGCGCTCCGAGCGTCGCCGTATTCCTTCTTTGCATGGTGACCGGCGCCGTCACCACCGCGCTGATCCAGCAGCCCTGGCCGGTCCTCGTCGGAGCCTTCGCCGGCCTGTACTTCCTGTTCGCGATCAAAGTGATCAAGCAGTGGGAAAAAGTCGCCGTGCTGCGGCTCGGCCGGTATAAAGGACTCCGCGGACCCGGCCTGATCATGATCGTCCCCATCTTCGATTCGCTCAGCGCCTTCGTCGATCAGCGCGTCCGAGTCTCGAGCGTCAGCGCCGAATCGACGCTCACCCGCGACACCGTGCCGGTCAACGTCGACGCCATCGTGTTCTGGCTGGTCTGGAACGCCGAAAAATCGATCCTCGAAGTGGAAAACTTCGTCGACGCCATCATGATGAGCGCGCAAACCGGCTTGCGCGAATCGATCGGCCGGCACAGCCTCGCGCAGATGCTCACCGAACGCGAAACGCTGGGTCACGAGCTGCAGAAGGTCCTCGACGAAAAGACCAATCCGTGGGGCATCACCGTCCAATCAGTCGAGATTCGCGACGTGAAAATTCCCGGTCCGCTCGAAGACGCCATGTCGCGCCAGGCGCAAGCCGAACGCGAACGCCAGGCCCGCATCATCCTGGGCGAGGCCGAAACGCAAATCGCCGATAAGTTCGCCGAGGCAGCCAACGTGTATCGCGACAACCCCGTCGCCCTGCACCTGCGCGCGATGAACATGCTGTATGAAGCGATCAAGGAAAAAGGCTCCATGGTGATCGTGCCTTCGTCGGCCGTCGAAACCATGGGCCTCGGTGGATCGCTCGCCACCGCGTCGCTCAACCGCAACCAACCGTAGCGTCAGCGCTACTTCTCGTCCGCCGACGGTCCATACATTCCCGGCACTGCGGCACCAACCAGCCGCAGATACATGCTCAACTGGCCCCGATGATGGATCATGTGATTCAAAAATCCGCGCCCTTGCAGGACCTTCCACAGCGGCTTCTCGATCGTCGGCGTCACGAGAATGTCCCCTGACAGTTGCTCCTCGCTCAGCCCCGAAAAAACCTCCCGGCAGGCCGCGACATTCGCATCGAAATTCGCCATCAGCTCCTTTTTCGACTCCGCTTCCGCCGGCCGCGGACCTCTTTTCCGCACGATCACCGCGGCGACCCCCGGCATCATCGCGACATGGCTCGCCAGCCGCCCCAAGGTCATCGATTTTTCGTGCGGACGCCAAGCGAACCGGTCCTCCGGAACCGCCTCCAGCATCTTCCGCGCCGCCGCCATTTCTTCTTCGAACTCGTCCAGCAGTGCTGATTTCAAACTCGTCATCTGAGCCTCCGTTTTTCGTGCCGCCGCCACGGCGCGATCCAAAAAGTCCGCCGCTCTTTCGAACCGCTCGAAACTCATCACGTGGAGCCGCTCCACCTGCCAGCGATGCGAGTCCGGCCACTCCCGCCGTCTCGACCATCCCGCGAGCAGCGCCGCCCGGATCTCCGGATTCCCTCCGCTATTCACGTCCAGTTGCGCCTGCCATCGCGCCACCAGCGCCTGCGCCCGCTCGCCCGCCGGATCTTCCTCCGCCGCCCCTTCCAGATCGCGAAACAACTCCACCCGAGCCTTCCATTGCGACGTATGTTCCTGCGGCGCCAGCTTCTGCAACTCCGCGAGCTTTGCCCAGCCTTCGTCGCTGAACATGAATCGGCTGCGGATCAGCGCCGCCCGTCTCACAAACGCCTGGACTTCTTCCATTCGCAACTCCCCCGCGCGCTGCTTCAACGCCCGCGGCCAATTCGCGCGATCGATCCATGCCGCTGGAGAATCGGTCGCCACCGCCGGATCCCCCGCGTGCGCGCGCTGCGACAAATCGAGCCAGCGCTCGACCAGTTTCTGCGCCTCCGCGCTCGCCGGATCCCCGCCGAGCAGCTTGTGCCCGTCGCGATAAAAATCCTGCCACTGCTCCGACGGTCCCTCTTCGTAATAACGCCGGTGCCGCTCCCAGGATTCTTCGCTGTAATACTTCTTCATCACGCCAATGCCGTCTTGCATCTCGATCGCCTCGATAATGTTTTTCAGCATGGCCGGGTCCGCGGGATTCCCCGCCGCGATCGCCTCCTCCGCCGCGCGAATTGAACGGATGGCCCTCGCGAGCAGTTCCTGGCGATCCTCGAGCGCGCGCCGCTGCAGCCGCAGCGTGTCCGCCATTTCGAGCGCCGGCCGCTTCAGGATTTTTTCAATCTCCCGCAGCGGCAGCCCCAGAAATTTCAGCGCGATGATCTGCTCGAGAGTCTCCAGATGACGCTCGCGATACACGCGGTAGCCCGCCGGCGTCCGCTCGGGTTTCAGCAGCCCCAGGCGATCGTAGTGATGCAGAGCCTTCACCGTGACACCCGCCATCGCGGCAAAATCGCGGATTTTGTAAACCCTGGTCACCCGGCCTCCCGAACATCATCCAGTCTGCCCCAAGAGGAGAGTCAAGCAGAAAAACAAAAGTCGCGAAGGGTGTTTCCACCCACACCCGCCGGAGGGCGGAGCCAACGCGTGGAGTAATACACTCCCCCCTTAGTACCTTTGGCTTGACGAGGCATCGTAAGTTCCTGCACAATAGCTAAGTCCGGCTTATGTTCGAAAACTTAAAGTAGAGGGAGAAGCTTTGCCTCCTAAATCCCGGCCATCCGCACTCATCCGCGTTTTCCTGGTACTGTTCGCGCTCGCCTGGACCTCCAATCTGTTCGCCGTCACCTCCACGAAAAAGAAGAAGAAATCGACTCATGGCGTGGTCGCCAAAACGGCCGCCATGAACGTGGTCTCATCGAAGAGCCGCGCCCGGAAAAAGGCGGTCAGCAGCGGTCCCTGGCGCGTCCCCACCTATGCCGATTCCACGGAAGGCGATTTTATTGACGGCGAAGACCTCACCGTTCGACGCGCCGCCGTCGACGCACTCGGCCCGTTGAACGGCACCGTGGTGGTCACCGACCCGATGACCGGCCGCATTCTGACCATCGTGAATCAGAAGCTCGCCTTCCAGAACGGGTATCAGCCGTGCTCGACCATTAAGGTTCCGGTCGCGCTCGCGGCTCTGAGCGAGAGCGTCATCGATCGCGGCACCATGATCCGCGTGTACGGCCGCACGACGTTCAACATGACCACCGCCCTGGCCAAGTCGAACAATCAGTATTTCGCCGCCCTCGGCCAGCGTCTGGGATTCGAACGCGTCAGCTATTACGCGAAGATGTTCGGCCTCGGCGAAAAAGCGGGACTCGACATTGAGCAGGAGCGCCCCGGCCTTCTGACGCCGACCGTCCCCAAGACCGGCGTGGGCATGATGACCAGCTTCGGCGACGGCATTTCGATGACGCCGCTCGAATACGCCGCCATTATCGGATCCATCGCCAACGGCGGGACGCTTTACTATCTGCAATATCCCAGGAATCAGGCCGACGCGCAGTCGATGATCCCCCGCGTGAAGCGGCGGCTCGACATCGAGCCGTTCATCCCCGAAGTGAAACCCGGCATGATGGGCGCCGTCGAATACGGCACCGCGCGCCGCATCGGTTTCGATCCCGATGAGCCGATCTACGGAAAAACCGGCACCTGCACCGATTCCCGCACGCCGACGCACCTCGGCTGGTTCGGATCGTTCACCGAAGTCGGCAAGAATAAGCTCGTTGTGGTGGTTCTGTTGACCGGCGGCCGTCCGGTAAGCGGTCCCGCGGCGTCGGGCGTCGCCGGCCAGGTTTACAAAAACCTCGGCGTGACGACATACTTCACCGCGTCACACCAGACGTCGCTCGCGGCGCTGGCGAACAACTAACCTTTCAGCCGTGAATCGACATGAATCGCGTCAATAACGTTCATTCATGTTCATTAACGGCTTTAAGCATTTTCGAGCGACGCTGAGAGTTCTTCCCACTCCGCCACGCGCGAATCCAACTCCGTCCGCCGAGCCGTCACCAGTTCGGTCAAACGCATCGTCTCCTCGACGCTCTTGAAATCCGCAAGCGCCGCCTCATGTTGCGCGATCTCCGATTCGAGCGACGCCACCCGCTGCTCCACTTCCTTCAGCCGGTCCTGAATCTTCTGCAGCTTCATCGGATTCACGCGCTTCTTCGACTCGACCGGAGCCGCCGCGACCGCAACCGGTTCAGGCTCCGGCTCCGCCGCCACCGGCGACGCACCGCCGCCCTTGCGCCACAGATAATCCTCGTAATTCCCCGGATAGACGTGCACGTGCCCTGCTTCGATCTCGAAAATCCGCGTCGCCAGATTGTCGATGAAATACCGGTCGTGCGAGACGAACACCACCGTCCCCGAATACCGCTTCAGCGCGTCCAGCAGCACGTCTTTCGCGCGCATGTCCAGGTGATTCGTCGGTTCGTCGAGCAGCAGGAAATTCGACGGCGCCAGCAGCATGCGAGCCAGCGCATACCGGTTGCGCTCTCCGCCCGACAGCACGCCGATTTTCTTGAACACATCGTCGTCGCTGAACAAAAAACACCCGAGCAGCGTCCGCAACTGTGTCACCGTCGACCGCGGCGCGGCGTTTCCCAGATCGTCCAGCATCCGCGCGTTCGGATCCAGCTCTTTGTATTGATCTTGCGCGAAGTAATCCGGCAGCGCATTGTGACCCAGCGTGTAAGACCCCGACGTCAGCGGCTCCGTTCCCGCAAGCAGCTTGATCAGAGTCGACTTCCCCGCCCCGTTGATGCCGACCAGCGCGATCCGGTCGCCGCGCTCGACGATAAAATTCGCGCCGCTGAAAACATGCTTGGGACCGTAGCTCTTCGATACATCTTTGAACTCAGCCACGATGCGCCCGCTCGGCTTGGGCTGCGGGAAGGAAAAATGAATGGTCTGCTCGTCCGGCGGAATTTCGATGCGCTCGATTTTCTCCAGCTCCTTGATGCGCGACTGCACCTGCTTCGCCTTGGTCGCCTGGTAGCGGAAGCGATTGATGAACGCCTCAAGCTGCTCGATCCGGTCGCGCTGATTGCGATACGCGGCCTCAAGCTGCGCGCGCCGCTCGGTTTTCTGCGCCAGATATTTGTCGTAGTTGCCGCTATAAAAATGAACCTGCTTGTTCCAGATCTCGACGGTCTTGTTCACCGTCACGTCCAGGAAATAGCGGTCGTGCGAGATCAGCACATAGGCGTGCGGATAATTGACCAGATACTGCTCCAGCCAGTTGCGCGCTTCCAGATCCAGGTGATTCGTGGGCTCGTCCAGCAGCAGCATGTTTGGCTTTTCGAGCAGCAATTTCGCCAGCGCCAATCGCATCTGCCAGCCGCCCGAAAATTCTTCCGTGCGCCGCATCCAGTCTTCCTTGCGAAACCCGAGCCCGTCGAGCACCGTCCCCACCTGCGCCTCGATCGCATATCCATCGCGATTGCGAAACTCGGTATCGATGTGATGCAGCCGGTCCGCCGCCGCGCTATATTCCGCGCTCGCCGGATCCAGCTCGCCCAGCGCCTGATGGAGCTTTTCGAGGTCCCGCTCCATCTCGCGCAAATCGGCGAACACGCTCATGCACTCCGCGAAAACTGTTTTGCCCGAAAGCGTCAACCCGTCCTGCGGCAGATACCCTTGCGTGATCCCCTTCATCGCCGTCATCGACCCGTAGTCGAGCGACTCCATTCCGCCCAGAATTTTGAGCAGCGTCGACTTCCCGGTCCCGTTGGCCCCGACGAGTCCCGTGCGCTCGCGCGGCGTGATCAGCCAGTCGCAATTTTCGAAAAGAATTTTGGGCCCGAATCGTTTCCCGGCGCCTTGAAGTTGGATCATGGATGAAGATTGGCCGCGAATAAACGCGGATACACGCGGATGCTTTCATTTTAAGCCACGTGTGCCAGCCTTTGACGGAATGGCTCAGGCGAATTTTCACCGTGTCCCGCAAGGCCGCACCAACGCGCTCCATAACTGTCGCGCCTGCAAGCCGCCAGTTCAGGCGCGACAGTCATGGAGCGCGTTCGTCACCTCAGGGAAACCGGCGATCGATCGTTTCCAGAATGAGCCGCGCCGCCTCGCGAACAGTGTTGCGCAATCCGCTTAGTTCGTGCACGTGGCACCGCGAATCGCTCACAGAGAGCTGGCCTTCAATCTAACTAATCGCAGAAAAACGCGAACGCGTTCGAGATGTATTGCTTCATCTCACCCCGCTTCACCACCGCGTCCAGAAACCCGTGGTCCAGCAGAAATTCGCTCCGCTGAAAACCTTCTGGGAGCTTCTGGCGAATCGTCTGCTCGATCACCCGCGGACCCGCAAACCCAATCAGCGCCCCCGGTTCCGCGATATTCAAATCCCCGAGCATCGCGAAGCTCGCCGTGACGCCGCCCGTGGTCGGATCGGTCAGGACGCTGATATAAGGAATGTGAGCCTCATCCAGCCGCATCAGCGCCGCCGAAATTTTGGCGAGCTGCATCAGGCTGATCGCGCCTTCCTGCATCCTCGCGCCGCCCGAGGCCGACACAATGATGATCGGATGGCGATCCCGCAGCGACCGCTCGATCGCCCGCGTGATTTTTTCGCCCACCACCGCGCCCATGCTGCCGCCGATGAACTTCAGTTCCATCGCGCAGATGTTCACCATCCGCCCGTTGAGCTTGCCCCGCGCCGAACCACCCAATCATTGGTTTTCCCAAGGTCATGGGCTCGCTGAGTGTTGGAGAACAGCACCGTGCATCTCCAGCCCTCCCGCACGGTGTGCAGTATCGGCAACCAGGCTGCATTCTCAGGATTGAGCTTCCTCGGAGCAATCTTATTGAGCC
>JAIQFJ010000508.1 GCA_020073325.1 Terriglobia bacterium
CCGGCCATTGCGGCTCCGCGCTCCATCGCAGCGATCGCGTCGGCGGAGGCGGTGCGCTTCCGTTCCTTGGGAGCGGCCATCGGACGCGGCGTGGACTCGATTTGTTTTTCGGTCTTCTCGGCTTTCGCGGGCTCCACCGCCGTGCGCGTCGTCCTCGCGGCGACCGGGGCGGCGACGGGCTGCGCGGTCAGGGTCTGAGGACGGCGGCGCTCTTCTTCGCGGCGGACCTTCAATTCGATGGTCAGTTCGCGAAGCTGCTCATTGTTTCCTTTGAGGAAGTCGCAGATCAGCGCCACGAAAGCAGCGCCCAGAATGACGACCAGGCTCACGAAGATCTGTAGTTGATATTGCCCGAGTTCCATTGCTCTTCGATTCTAGGAACCGGACCCCGGATGGGGAATAGTCGTAACGTTCAAATTGCGCTGGTACGAGGGCTGGGATTCGGGCCTGGGACCAAAGTACTAAAGTCCTGTGTGAAAACACGGTGCTGAACCGCTCCTCTCTGGCCGCGGTTGCTCACTTCACCGCGAACCACGCGAGAAACAAGCCGTCCGGCTCGACATCTTCCCAGTACGAAATCGGCTGGCTCCGCACACTTCGGCAATGACGGCGCAACAGATCCTCGAGTTCGCGCCGGCCGAACCACTTTTCCCACTCCGGGGTCTCCAGCCGGCCCCACGCCTCCGCGCTCTTATCGATGATGACGATCTTGCCGCCCGGCTTGACGATGCGGCACAACTCCGCGACCGCCGCGGGAATATCGACGGCGTGTTCCAGCGATTCGGTCGCGTAGGCTCCGTCGCAGGACGCGGTGGCGAGCGGCAGCGCGGTCATCGAAGCGGCGCAGCGGCGGATCCCCGCGGGGACGTGCGCCAGCATCGCTTCGGCAAGATCGAGCGCGTACACCGTCGAGCCCTGTTCGCCGACCAGCCGCGCGAATCGTCCCTTGCCGCAACCCACGTCGGCGACCTTCGCGCATCCCTTCATCTGTTCGAGCACCAGCTTGACGTGCCAGATCCGCGGATCGATCGCGGCGGGATAATGCTCCTCATCCGCGGCGGCCTGATTGAAAAATTCCCGGATCTTGTCCACGCTAGGCCCGGGTGAGGAAGATCGGCATGCCGTTTTTATTGGCGTAGCTCGGGCGGTAGCGATCCGTGTTGTACATGCTGCCGATGTCCACCGTACGCGGACCCAGCTTCGGATCCGGAATCGGAACCATGGTGTAGCAGCCCCCGTTCAACGCCGCCATCCGGCCGCTTTCGCCGCGCAGCACCGATTCCAGCGCCATGTTGCCGAACGTGGTCGCGATCATCTTGTCGACGAAATCGGGCTCGCCGCTGCGCAGGTCGTACGTCAGATCGCTGACAATGCTGTCTTCCTTGGCGCGATAGCGGATCTCTGTCGCCAGCGCCTCGCCGACGCTCATTTTCTTACGATGGCCGAACGCGTCCGGTTCGCCGTACTCCTGCGTCTGGTAGCCAACCCAGCTCGCTCCTTCGGAGATCACCAGAAGCACATAGTTGCTGGGCGTATCGCGTTTTTCCGTGCACAGAAGACCGATCAGCTTGTCCAGGTCCACTTCATATTCGGGAATGCAGCAGCGGATCGATGTGACGTAAGCGGTATAGAGCGCCGTGAATCCCGCATCGCGGCCGAAGATTCGAAAAATACCGATGCGCTCGTGCGAGCCGACCGTGGTGCGCTGCCGTCCGATCGCCGCCGTCGCGCGCGTAATCGCGGTCGAAAATCCGATGCAGTATTCCGTGTTGCGCACATCGTTGTCCATCGTTTTCGGAATCGCGATGACCGGAACGCCCAGCCGGTCGAGCTTCGCCGCGTAGCTGAGCGTATCGTCGCCGCCGATGGCGATCAGGTAATCGAGCTTGAGCTGCTCGATATTTTCCAGCACCTGCGAGCTGATGTCGTAGGTGTCGCTGTTCTTGGGAAACTCTTTTCCGGCGAGATATTCCGGCAGAGTTTTCATTTTCGAAGGATTGGTCCGCGTCGAATGCAGAACGGTGCCGCCGAAGCGGTCAATGGTGCGCGTATTCTCCCGATTCAACGGCCAGACATAACGCTCCACCGTTTCCGGATCGTCGAAATGCAGATGTGTGAGTCCTTCCCAACCGCGCCGGATGCCGATGACTTCGCAATCGTTTTCGGTTCCGCGGTAGACCACGCTCTTGATAACCGAGTTCAGTCCAGGAACGTCGCCGCCCCCGGTGAGGATGCCAATACGTCGGTGAGCCATCAACTTCTATTTTAGTCTGTCCGGTTTGCAAGCCCGTCCCTAATGGCGGGGTCTCGCGCATTTATACTGGCTGAAGCTCAATGAAACTCCTCCGTTTCGAATACGATCAACACGCTCATGCCGGCATCGTCGCCGGAAAAGGCATTATCCCGATTCATACAATCAACGCGCGGCGCGGCACGCACATTCCCGACGATCTTCTCGCGATCATCCAGAACGGCGGCACCGGCGACGTCGGGCCGCTGGATGAAGACGACGCGATCCCGTTCCACCTGGTCACGCCGCTGCTGCCTTACGATGTTCCGCCGAAAATCTGGTGCATCGGACTCAACTATCATTCGCACGCCGTCGACATCAGCGCCGCGCAGCCGGAAGAGCCGGGCAGCTTCATGAAGCCCGCGTCGTGCATGTTTCCCCCTGGCGGGCGGATCGTGCTGCCGCCGCCGCAGATTTCAGACGACGTCGACGCGGAAGGCGAACTCGGCGTGATTATCGGCAAAAAATGCCGCTTCGTTCCCGCCGCGGACGTGCCGGGCGTGATTTTCGGGTATACCACGACGCTCGATTTAACCGCGCTCGATGTGCTGCGGAAAAACCCGCGCTACCTGACGCGCGCCAAGAGTATCGATACTTTTTTCAGCTTTGGACCGGTGATCGTCACCGCGGATGAGATCGCCGACGTCAGCCGCTTAGAGGTGATCACCGAGCATAATGAGTCGATCTGCTCGCGCGATTTCGTGAGCAACATGAAGCACAGCCCGTATGAGCTGGTCCGCTTCCATTCGGATTTCATGACGCTCTATCCGGGCGATCTGATTTCGACCGGATGTCCCAAGGGCGCACGCATCAAGGCAGGCGATCGCGTTCGAGCCAGAATCGACGGGATCGGGACCCTGGATGCGACGGTAACGCAGGGCTAAGGCCAGCCCGCGAGAGTTTGTTTGAAAAATATCGGCGCTCGCCGCCGCTCCCTATGGTCGCGGTTCATTCAAATCGCTCAATCGTAGTAGCGACAGTGAACCGCGACCAGAGGAAGCGGCGAGAATTGAGTTTTCACACAGACTCGTTAGTTGCGGAACGAATTTCGAAAATCGCGCCAGTATTCCTGCCGCTCGCGACGCGCTTCCCGCCGGGCTTCCGTCTTGTCGCGATACGCTTCGCGCTTCTCCCGCATCTTCTCGCGAACCGCATCCATCCGCGCGCGATGCGCTTCGCGACGCATCTCATAGGCCTCGTGACGCAACTCGCTGCGCATCTCGCGCATATCGCGGCAGCCATCGGTCCAGCATCCCTCGGATGCCGCGAACATCGGGATCATCAGCAACAAAGCGACCAGGGCGATCTTCATCCGTCACTCCTCTGAGAAGAATACGCCGAAACTGCCCGGCGGTTTCAAAATTTTTATCAGGAAGCGTGGCCCAGGACGCCCTTCCATTTGCGCATCACTAACTCGATCAGATTCAATAGAATAGCGATGCCCAGGAAAGCGGGCCAGAGTTGCAGCGTCGACGCGATCGTGCGCCGGCCCGGGTCGAAAATCGCCTTGGGGCTCGGCTCGAAGCGTCCGCCGGTGAATTCGGCCACCTGTTTCAGCAGCGCCTGGTTCGATCCGTAATCGGTCAGCTCCGCTTCGGGACGGTACATGCCGGCCTCGGGGAACGCGCGCGATTCGGCCAGCGGACGGACGCGAAACAGTCCTTGCCGCGCGCCGATCTGAAGGCGTCCGCGGAACGCGCCGGCGGCGACCTTCCTCACCGCGATCGGCTTCTGGAATCCGTTGGGACCGAACACGAAAATTTCAGGGAGCGCCGCGGGCTCTTCCACTTCACGGCCCAGCCGGTAGTCCACCACCAGGTCGCCGTTGG
>JAIQFJ010000057.1 GCA_020073325.1 Terriglobia bacterium
GCCCTGGGACAAACGCTCGCGTCCTGGTCGCAGGAGATCGCGGCGATGTGGCGCTTCACCCGCAACAACGGCATCACCGAAGGTTTCCACAACAAAATGGAGCTCATCAACCGCCAAGCCTATGGGTTCCGAAACTTCCAAAACTACAGACTTCGCGTGAAGGTGTTATGTTCTTAGAATCAGTCTGGAATCGGGGTTCGCCCCCGTTGTTGGCGTAGAGCCCTTTTTGGTTGCGGGGGGTGGATTTGAACCACCGACCTTTGGGTTATGAGCCCAACGAGCTACCAGACTGCTCCACCCCGCAGATCCATGGTAGCGTAGGCATCCCCATGCGTCAAATTTGTGACGAGATTTCCTCTTATTACGCGCTTTGAGCCGCGCTTACGGCGCCGAAGCGGCGGTCGCGGCGATGGTATTCTTCGACGGCCGCGGCCAGGTCTGCTTTTGAAAAATCAGGCCACATGCGAGGCGTGAAGATCATTTCGGCGTAGGCGCATTCCCACAGCAGGAAATCGCTCAGGCGCTGCTCGCCGCTGGTGCGGATCAGCAGGTCGACGTCGGGGCCCAGGGCCTGCGACAGAGCGTCCTCATCGACCGATTTCAGATTCCGCGCCGCGTCGAGGATCGCCTGGCGCGACGAATAGTCGATGGCAATGCGCAGCAGCAGTTTCTTGCCGTGCGCGGTCTTGCGCTCCACGGTTTCGAGCAGCGAAACCAGCGGGGCGGACAGCCGGTCGCGCCGGCCGATGGCTTGGAGACGGACGCCGTTGGCGATCAGGCGGTCGCATTCGTCGATCAGGTAGCGGCTCAGCAGGCGCATCAGCGCCGAAACCTCGCGCGGCGGACGACGCCAGTTGTCCTCTGAAAACGCATAGAGCGTCAGGACGCCGATGCCGAGCGAGGGCGCCGCCTCGACGGCGCGGCGGACGGATTCGGCTCCGCGGCGATGGCCGGCAATGCGGGGCAGGCCTCGCGCCGTGGCCCAGCGGCCGTTGCCGTCCATGATGATCGCGGCGTGAAGGCCGTCTTGAAAAGTACTTGTCACTTTAAAGCATTCCTCCGAAAAAATCCGAACTGCGGCACAAAAACGATTAACGCTTGGCGGCCTGCAGGATCGCTTCCATGTGATCCAGGTATTTGTCGAACGCCTTGCGGCCGGCGGCGGTCAGGGTGTACTCGGTCTTGGGCATGCGTCCCTCGAACGATTTCGCGCAGGCGATATACTTCGCCTCTTCGAGCTTCCGCGCATGGACGCTGAGGTTGCCGTCGGTGGTCTTGAGCAGATCCTTCAGATCGTTGAACGTCAGCGGACCGTCGGCGGCGGCCAGCGCGCTGATGATCCCGAGCCGCATCCGCGGATGGATCAGCTGATCGAGTTCGGGAATGGCCGCTGAGCCGCGATGCACTTCCAGCCCCTGTGGCGGACGGTCGGATCGAAGAGCGTTGGATTTAGCCACCGTAGCGCCTCGCAATGATCCATCCGAAAATAATGTGCAGCGCGCCGAAACCCAGGCCGAGCCAGACGTCGTTCCACGGCACGCTCCAGGCCGTCGGCGCGAACAATGCCACGGCTCCTTCGATCAGAAAACATGCGCCCATGACCGGAACAATCGGGACCGAAAATGCTCCGCCGGTGACGACGCCGGTTCCATAAAGCATCAGCCACACGCCGGGGATCGACGTGACGGCGCCGGCCCGCCACAACACCAGGGTCAGGGCGGCGCCGACGGCCAACGGGGGCACGAAACTGAACACGAATTTTCGCGCCGGAGCCGACCACATCGGCAGCCCGGCCTTGGCCGCTTTGCGCCACATCGCGAGAATACCGATCGACACGGCGAGCACGCCTTCCACCAGCCAGGTCACCAGCCATGCGCCGACGGAACCCTGGCGCGCGGCAAGGAAGCTCGCGGCCACGGCGGTCACGCCCATGGCGACGCCGCCCCAACCCGGGACGGCCGTGAACGATCCGGCGCGCTCCATCGTTTCACGGATATAGCGCAGATTGTCGATGGCGTGGGCGTGCAGCGGGGTGGGTTCGTTGGGCCGCGTTCGAATGGGCTGGACCGAAGCCATGGGTCGATGATACGGGATGTGTTGGGTATCTGTCAAGTACTTTGTACTTCAAAGCAGTGCTACGATAGTCGATTGGTCATGAAGGCGCTTTTCGATGTGCTCGCGCCCGACGATCCCGATTTCGCCCTTGCCAGCGCGATCGACGCGGATCGGCTGCCGGCGCACATCGCGATCATTATGGACGGCAACGGACGCTGGGCGCGCCGCCGCAATCTGCCGCGCGTCGCCGGGCACAAGGCCGGGATCCAGCCAGTTCGCACGACGGTGGAGACGTGCGCGAGGCTCGGGCTGCGCGCGCTGACGCTGTACGCCTTTTCGGTCGAGAACTGGAAGCGGCCGCGTGCCGAGGTCGAGACATTGTGGCGCCTGCTGCGGATTTATCTGCGCTCCGAACTCGACGTGATGCATCGCCACGATATTCGCTTCACCGCGATCGGACGGTTGGACGCCTTGCCGGGGTTCGTGCGCGAGGAACTCGATTCGACCATCGAATCGACTGCGGCGAATCGCGGCATGCAGTTGAATCTCGCGATCAACTACGGCGGGCGCGCGGAACTGGTCGACGCGGTGCGCGCGCTGATTGAGGACGGCGGCCCGATCGACGAAGACGCGATTTCGGCGCGGCTCTACACCGCGGGCATGCCCGACCCCGATTTGCTGATCCGCACCTCCGGCGAGATGCGCGTGTCGAACTTCCTGCTGTGGCAGATCGCCTACGCGGAGTTGTACGTCACCGAAACGCTGTGGCCCGATTTCACGCGCGGCGAGTTGCTGCGCGCGGTGCTCGACTATCAAAAGCGCGACCGGCGCTTCGGCGGGATTCGCGAGGCCGTAAGACTGGATTCCATGGAAGCGGCCGCTGTTCGCACGCAATGATGACGCCGAGATGAAGCGCATCGCCACCGCGCTGGTCCTGATTCCTGTTGTTGTGTGGCTCGTTCTGGCGGCCCCGGAGTGGGCGTTCAAGGCCGTGGTCGCCGCGGTCGCGCTGATTGCGTTCCACGAATTCGATCAGATCGCGGGCGCGAATGGAATCGCGCGGCCGGGATATTTCGGAATGATCGCGGGGCTGGCAGTGATGCTCGCGCCGATGCCCTACGTGGTGATCGTGATGGGGGCGATCGCGGGAATGCTGCTCGCGCTACGCGTTCCTGACCTCGCCGGCGCGATGGCGGCGGCGGCAGTGTTCGTCCTGGGCGTGGTTTATATTTTCGGCGCGTGGCGCACGGCGATCGAACTGCGCGACGTGAATCCGCACTGGCTGATGTTCGCGCTTCTGCTGAGCTGGGTGGGCGATACGGCGGCGTTGTATGTCGGAAAATCGATCGGCCGGCACCGGATGGCTCCGCGCATCAGTCCCGGCAAGACCTGGGAAGGCGCGGCGGGGTCGATCGCGGGCGCGGTTCTCGGCGGAGTCGCTTATGCGCACTATCTGATTCCGTCGGCTTCGCTGCCGATGGTGATCGCGCTGGCCGCGATCGGCAATGTCGCGGGGCAGGGCGGCGACCTGTGCGAATCGGCGATGAAGCGCGGCGCGGGAGTGAAGGACAGCGGAACGTCGCTGCCGGGCCACGGCGGCTGGCTCGACCGGATCGATTCGAGCTTGTTCAGTATTCCTGTCGTGTACGGTTTGCTGAAGTTGCTGAGTTAAGTCGTCGCGCGACCACGCACGAGTGCTTGTTGAAGAGCAAAGCTAACCCCGGCCTTACGGCCAGGGCTGTCAATGCAGCCGCGCCCGTCAGGGCGGGGCTATGCTTCGCGGGATCGGCGAGTGATCGCGATCACCGCCAGGGCGCATAGATAGAGCGCGCCGCCGATCAGCAGCGTGGCGCGCAAGCCGAGGTAAATCGCCAGGACGATCGCCCCGGCCGATCCCATGACGCTCGCGGCCGCGTTCAGCGACCAGGCCCAACGCACCGACGGCGCATGCCGCCGTTCGAGCCTTCGCAAGCCGCTGGGAAACGGCATCCCCATGAGGAACGCCGCCGGAGCGATCGCCGCAGCGGTCACGGCCATTTTCGCCGCAAGCGGCCATCCCGCCGCGGTCGCCGCCAGGGGAGCCGCACCGAACGCCAGGATCGCGACCATCACGGCCACCGCGCCCAGCACGCGCATCAACGACGCGTCGTCGGCCGCGGCCCGCCGGCTGAAGAAGCTGCCTGCGCCGCTTGCCACCAGCATGGAGAAGACGATCACGGTCAGGGCGTACGTCGGGTGTCCCAGCAGCAGCACGAATTTCTGAATCAGCGCGACCTGAATCAGGATGTAGCCCGCGCCGAGGCACAGAAAATACCATAAAAACGTCACGACGCCTTTTTGTTTCGGCAGGCTCGCACGCAGCAGCAGCCGCGGCAGGACCAGGATCAGCGCCGTCGCCACCAGGCTGACCGCCATCAGGCTGAACAGCAGAGGCACGGCGCGGTTGATCTTATAGTCGGCGCTCGCGACGTTCGCATTCATCAGAAAATCGCGCAGGTCGCGCGGCTGAACGGTATAAAAGAAAAACGGCCGGTCGTCGGCGACGGGCGAAACGTCGTAGGCGTAGCTCGCGTAGAATTTTTCGGGATCGGAGCTGTGCAGCAACTGGCCGAACGGATTCGACGGCGCATCGCCCGGCAGATAAACCGGCTGGAGGCGCGACGGGCCGAGTTCCGCGCGCAGCTTTTCCACATCACCCGCCGAAAACGGTTTGCGCGAAACGAGCACGGTATCCTGCGCGCCCCATTCGCCGATCTTTTCGGCGTCGCCGCGCACCACCATGAAGTGCGACGGAAAATCCTTTTCGCCGAGCCGCGACAGCGCGTCGGTGGCGAGCGAAATCAGCCGCAGCGATTCGCGCGGCGGATCGAATCCCCAGCGCGTGAACGACAGGAAGCCATCGTCGGTCAGATGCGTCAAATAGTCGTAAAACGCGTCGGACGTGTACAGATTGTTTTCAGAGAGCGCGAACGCGCCCGCGGCCGTCGATGCCCACGTGTCGACCAGCGTGGCCTGCAGCACCTGATATTTTTCGTCGCTGCGGCGCACAAACGACCGGCCGTCTTCGACGAAAATTCGCACTTCCGGCCGGAAGTAGATCCGGTGATTCTCTGCGACAAATTTGTCGCGCATGATCTGGTTCGCGATGATCGGGTTGATCTCGATGGCCGTAATATCCTTGCTGCCGGAGGCCAGCGACCGCGCGACGTCGTAGCCTCCGCCGGCGCCGATGATCAGCGTCTTCGCGCCGGGCCGGATCGCATAGGCGATGCCCGGACCGCTGCGCGTCAGGCCGACGCGTTCTTCAGGCGTGATGCGGTCCCAGTCGAACGGCGAAATGCCGGTGGCCGCGTCGGCGTCGATCACGATGCTCCAGCCGCCTTCGAAATGCACGCCGACGCGGGAAAAACTGTTCCAGGCGACGAAGCGTTCCTGCGGAATGCGTTGACCCTTGGCGTAGCGAACGTCGATCAGGTGGCTTTTGAAATTCACCACGATGACCATCACCAGCAGCAGCGCTCCCAGCACCGCCGCGGCGCGCCGCCTGGCCGATCCTGCCAGATTGAACCAGACCGCGGCCGCGACGCCGAAAAAAACTCCGGCCGCGATCACCGTGTTCGGTCCGCCGAAGACGTTCAGGAAGGGGATCAGCAGAAGGCAGCCCGCCGCCGCGCCGGCGAGGTCGAAGAAATAGGCGCGGTCGACGCGCTCGATCGCTTCGGAAATCGCGAGCGAAACGATCGCGCCGGAAAAAAAGAACGGCAGAGCGCTCGCCAGATAGACGATGCCGAGCGTTACGTAACCGAGATCGTTCGATCGCGACAGGATGAACCACAGCGAGGCGACCACGCATACGCCGTCGGCCGCGGCCAGAGTTCCCAGCTTGGCGAACAAATTTCCGCGCCAGCCCGCGACCACATAAGAGAACACACCGCCGGCGCCCAATCCGAACAGCGCGACCGAAATCGCGAGAAACGCAAAATGGTAGTAGAAGACGACGGAGAAGATGCGCGTCAGCGCGAGTTCGAGCATCAGCGTCGCCAGCGTGGTAAACGCAAGCCCGAGATACAACTGCGGCCATTTCACCGATCCCGTGATTCCCGAGGCTGCGTCGGGCGAGGAAATTACGCGAGACAATTTACTACTTTAGCAACGCCGGGAGCAACGCCGCGCTCAGGCCGAGGGAATGAACGATCCCCAGGAACTGCCCGGTGAGATTCAGGGTCAATCGCGCGCTGACCATCAGCAGCGGCAGTGCCGCGAGCCACGGACGCCGCCGCGTCTGGTGAGCGATTCCAACCAGCATCGCCAGCAGCATGAACGGCGTCAGCACGCGGCCGAACGCGTACGCGTCTTCCCACACGTCGCGGCTCTTCAGCACCAGCACGGCGGCGAAACAGCCATACAGCGCGGCCGCCAGTTCACTCCATTCGCGGCGCACGGCGAACCGGACGGTGAAAATCAGGGCAAGCCCGACGCCCGCCAGTGCCAGGTAATCGAAGACCTGGCCCGCCGTGTTGTGCCATCCTCCCAGTTCGTACACCGCGGGATGAACGATCCGCTCGAAGAATCCGGCCAGCGGAATCCACCCGACATAACGGATCACGGTCGACGATCTGCCGTGCGACACATGGAAGTACCAGGCGATCATCGGCAGCACCGAGGCCGCCGCCAGCAGCGCGCCGCGCCATCGCTTTTGCGCCATCAGGAAAAGCGTGTAGCCGCCGATGATCGGGAGAGCCGTTTCGCGCGTCAGGGCGGCGCAGGCCAGGATCACGAAGACCGGCCATCGACCCTTGGCCGCGTAGAGCGCGAACCCCGCGGTGAGCGCGGCGAGCGCGACGTCGGCCACCATGCGATCGATCGACGCGATCGCCGCGGGAGTCACCGCGAAGATCAGTCCCCAGGCCGGCGCCAGCCCCAGGCTCGCGGCGAATCGCGCGGTCCAATACACGCCGAGAAACAGGAAGCCCAGGATCACCGCGAAATAGGCGGCATGCACGCGCCGATCGTCGCCCAGCGCCAGCGTCCAGGCCAGCGCGGGAACCAGAATGCGTTGATAGCGAAACGCGGCGCCCGAAATCGCCTGATACGATCCCTTGGTCATCCACGGATCGTGCGCGATCAGATGAAAGATCTGCCCGTCGTAGCCTTCGGTGCCGTGGAACCGGTAGAGATTTTCGGACTTGAGGAACTGCGGCACCGGCAGGCCGCCGCGCGTGCAGAACAGCGCGGTCCAATTGCCCCCATAATTGACGCGGACCGTGAGCGCCTGCCACGAGAACCACACCGCCACCGCGGCCAGGGCAAGAATCAGGGGTTTGCGATGCAATCTCCTACCTTAGCGCGCGTGCTTCACATCATGGCGGCGGGAGGCGCGGGCTCGTCGGGACGGCCTGCTTTCGACAGCGGGACCCACACCATCACCAGCGCGAGGATCGCCATGGCGACCAGGCCGAGCAGGTAGGTCGGTTCCTTCACGATCTGCCACACGTTGATGTCTTTAAATTTGAAGTAGGCAAAGAGGAGTCCGGTGAGCGCCTCGCCCGCGATCAGTCCGCTGGCGATCAGGATGCCGACGTTTTCGACGCGCGTGCGCTGCGCTTCGTTGTTTCCGGCGCGGCGGCTGAAGGCGTCGGTGGCGTAGCGCAGCATGCCGCCGACGAAGATCGCCGCGGTGGTCTGGAACGGCAGATACATGCCGATCGCCACCAGCATGGGGCTCTTCACCTTGATCATGATGAGGAAAATTCCAAACAGCGCGCCGGCGATCACCAGCGGCCACGCCATTTCTCCGCCGACGATTCCCTGCGCCAGCGCAGCCATCAAGCCGGCCTGCGGAGCCGCCAGGCGCGGATCGCCGAATCCCGTTCCGCCGCTCTTGATGTTGCCCACCTGAAGAATGTAGAGCGGGTAATACATGATGAGGCTCGCCGCGACTACGGAGATCAGCTCGACGATCTGGATATAGCGCGGCGTGCCGCCCAGAATGTAGCCGGCCTTAAAGTCCTGCATCAGTTCGCCGGCGACGGAAGAAGAAACGCAGACCACTGCCGCGACGCCCAGCACCACCGCGACGCCTCCGGGTCCCGATACGCCCAGCGCGACCATCAGCAACGCCGCGATGATCAGTGTCGAAAGCGTCAAGCCGCTGACGGGGTTGTTCGACGATCCGATCACCCCGCACAGGTTGCCCGAGACGGTCGCGAAGAAAAATCCGACCACCAGCATCACCAGCGCCGCGACGACGGACGCCATCATCATTCCTGAAAGATAGAAATACAGCGCGATCATCGCGAGGAAGACCAGAAAGATCAGCGAGAGCACCACCTTCGCGCTCATGTAGCGCTCGGTGCGCGCGACCGATTCCATGGGGGGCGCGCCATGCCGCACTTCGCTGATCGCGCGACCCAGGCTCGACGTGAGTTTGCTGCCCATGCGAAACAGCGTGTACGCCGCCCCGACCATCATTCCGCCCACGGCGATCGGCCTGACGATGTAGCGCCACACCGCGCCCGCCAGTCCCGCCCATCCGTTGTCGCCCGATCCGGGCGGCAGAAAATTCTGCAGGTTCGGTCCGAGGAAATACATCATCAGCGGAACCAGCACACCCCAGGCGAGAATGCTGCCTGAAAAATTGAGCGCGGAAAGCTCCGCGCCGATCACGTAGCCGACGCCGATCAGCGCCGGGCTCACCGTAGGCGCCGCGACGGTCGAAACGGCGCCGGTCTGCAAAACATTCGTGGTCTGCGGAGTCCCCAGCCGCACGAAGCTTTTTCCGAGCTGCCCGATACGAACAATAAAATTCTTGTCGGCGGCGAACAGCGTCAGTCCGGCGTCGGAGAGCGACTGAATCAGCGTGCCGAGCCCGATGCTCCAGAACAGGTAGCGCGCCGCTTCGGCTCCGCGCTGTCCGGCTTTGTGAATTTCCGCCGCGGCAACCGATTCGGGGAAGGGCAGTGTCGAATCTTCCACCAGCGCGCGCCGCACCAGCGAAACGAACAGCACGCCGAGCACGCTTCCGGTTACCGTCAGCGCCGTCGATTTCCAGTAGGCATGTGCCGGATCGAAGGAGGTCCACACACCCGCCATCAGAAACGCGGGCAGCGTGAAGATGGCTCCGGCGGCGACTCCCTCGCCGATCGTGCCGGCCGTTCGCGCGATGTTCTCTTCGAGGATCGAACCGCGGAACGCCTTGAGCACGGCCATGCCGATGACGGCCGCGGGATAAGTGGCCGCGATGGTCTGCCCGGCGTGGAGTCCCAGATACGCGTTCGCCGATCCGAGCACGATACTCATCACCAGCCCCAGCAGCACTGCCCGCAGCGTGAACTCCTTCATGCTGACGTTCTCAGGAACGAAGGGCTGATGTTTCATAGAGGCTCGATCATATCATTTGGCTGTGGAGGGGGCGGTTTTCGGCTTTGTGGACTGAAAAAGCAAAGACCAGCCGGCCGGGCGGCCGGCTTGCCGGTATGACTACCGGCCCCACGCGGCGTCATTCGAATTGGTGGCGGAATTTTTCGAACTGTTCTTTGAGCGATTCGACTTCGCGTTCCAGAGCCGCGAGGCGATCTTCCAAGCCGGATCGATGCTCCACGACGGGTTCGGGTTCCGACGCGACTTCCGATGCTCCCGAAAAGAGATGCATCCACCGGCCTCGACCCGCGCGCGCCACCAGCGGATCCGGCTCATGCGATGCCAGCATCTCCAGGACATGCTCCACTTCTTCCATATCCGCGAAGTCGTGCATTCTTTCGGTCCGTCCGCGCAGCTCGCCGACGGTCTGCGGACCGCGCAACATCAGCACGCACAGCAGGGCCAACTCCCGGCGCCCCAGGTTCATTTTTTCCCCCAGCCGGTGCGCGAATTTTTCCACACGATGGCCCGAGCCGCTGATTCGCATCACAAGTCCTTTGTTTTGCAACAATTCGAGCGCCTGAGCGACGGTATCTTCGGCGTAGTTCGTCACCGGTTCGCGGCTCGATTTTTGATTGCACGCGTTCTGTAACGAATTGAGCGTCAGCGGGTAGTACTCAGGTGTGGCGATGTCTTTTTCAAGCAATGCGCCCAGTACACGCACTTCAACGGGATGCAGAAGGTCCACCCGATCAACTTAACCGAAAGGGCGCTGCGGCGTCTATCGGTCACGAGGAGAAAGTCATGAAAGCATTGGCGGTTGTCATGGTCATCGCGGCGCTACCGTTGGCCGCGCAGAGAAATCCGGGGCAGGAGCGCGCGCTTGCCTGCGACAGCAACAACAATAGTGGCCGCCAGTTCCGGCACTGCGAGATGCGCGAGCAATCCACCGGATTCGCGGGACGGCTGACGGTCGACGCCGGGATCAACGGCGGCGTATCGGTCAAGGGATGGGATCAGGCGGGCGTTCTGGTTCGGGCGAAAGTCGAGGCGAATGCCGACGATCAGGCGACGGCCCAGAGCATGGTCGCGCAGGTGCGCATCGACATGTCGGCCGGCCGGGTGAGCGCGTCGGGACCATCGCAGGCGAATCGGCAGAGCTGGTCGGTGAGCTATGAAATTTTCGTGCCGAAGAATGGCGATCTGTCGCTGAAGGCGCATAACGGCGGAATCTCGATCAGCGACGTCCGCGGAAACATCCAGTTCGACACGATGAACGGCGGCGTGACCTTGCGGCGGCTGGCTGGAAACGTCGAAGGCAAGACGATGAACGGCGGATTGCAGATCGAACTGGCGGGAAATCGCTGGGACGGCAACAAGCTCGACGCGCGGACCACCAACGGCGGCGTCAACATCACCATGCCCGAAAATTATTCGGCGCATTTTGAGACGTCGACGGTCAACGGCTCGCTGAACCTGGGCGTTCCGATGACGGTCCACGGCGAAATTTCGCGCAGCCTGCAGACCGACCTCGGCGGCGGCGGTCCCACGATTCACGTCGAAACGATGAACGGCGGCGTCAACGTAAAGAAAGCGGCCCTGTAGTTATCGAAGCGACTCCACGGCGAGCCGGATGGCGCGCACGACCACATCCGGCTCGTCGATTTCGACTGCGTGAAAGCTCTTCTCCGCGATGATCTGGCGGTGATTCGTCGAGAGCGCCAGCAGCTTGGCCTGGAGCGGCGCATAGTTCGGCGAATCGTTCCTCGTGCTGACCACCACCAGCGGTTTGGCTCCCAACGTTTTTCCCTCCACCAGCGCCGCGCAGGCACGAGCCGTGTCCACTGAAGGCATCGGCGGACCGAGCGAATCCGCCCAGCGATGCAGCTCGCGGACCGCGCGCGGCAGATTGCCGAAATTCGAAATATCTTCGAGTGTCAAGGCGATCGGCGTTTGAGAAATCAAAACCGGTGCGCCCGGCGCAGGCGGAGCCGGCTCATGGCCGGGATCGAGAAACGCGTGGTCGACCATGACCACCGCCGCGACGTCGTCAGGATGTTGCGCCGCGTAATAGCGCGCGACCAGCGCTCCGTAGGATAGTCCCGCCAGAACATATGGTCCTTTGATCTCCGCCGCGGAGAGCAGCTTGCGAAGATCAGCGGCGCGATCGGGACATTCGGGTCCAGGACCGGGATCGCTCCAGGCGAACCCGGCGGGGTCGTAGGTGCAGATGCGGGTGAACTTCGCCACTTCCGGCTGGACCAGGCTCCAATCGAACGAATAGCCGGCGCCGGTCACGATCACGGCCGGTTCGCCCTGTCCCGTGCAATTCAGGTGCAGGCTGCGGCCTCCGAGGTCGACCAGGCGGCCGGGCGGCGGGGCCTGGCTCCACAGAGCGGGAGTCAGAATGAGGATCGCGAGCGCGGTTCGCATCTGCTAATAATTTAGCACTAGACGCGGTTGCTGGTGGAGCGGGCTTCGAGCCCGGCACGAACACAGACGTGCCCGGATGAATCCGGGCATGGCAGGCTGAAGCCCGCTCCGCGTGTTTGTTTCCGCGACAGTGGTTTCGTGCCTCCGGATTCATATATATGCGAGGCATCCGAGAAAAATTGCGAAATTTTTTGTGCTCTTGGTTCATATAGGTTTTGGGTTGTTCCCTAACAGATCCTGGCCTATACTAAGTTGACAATCCGCATCAGATGCGCACATTGGGTGCGTTATAGATTTCGCTGCATCACGGAGAATGCAATGACTTTACGACCTTTTTCTATCCTGGTGGCCGCGGGGGCCATGGCATTCGGACAGGCGTCGCAGCCTGCCAAGCCCGCACCTGCGAAGCCGGCGGCGCCGAAACCGGCGGCAGCCAAGCCCGCGACGCCTTCGCGCGTGGATGAGGTGATTCAGGCTGTCAAAGCAGGGGTTTCCGAAGCGGACGTGATCGACAGTTTGAAGCAGACCAACAAGCCGATCACGTTGACGCTGGCGGATCGAACCAAGTTGAAGCAGGGCGGCGTCTCGGACGCGATCGTCAAGGCAATGCAGGACCCGGCGGCTGCCGTCGCTGCGGCTGCTCCGCCGCCTCCGCCTGCGGCTCCCGCTGCGCCGCCTCCGGCTCCTGAACCGGCCGCGGCACCCGCGCCGCCTCCGGCCGCGGCGCCGGCGAGCTCCAGCGGTCCGATCGCGCAGGCCGACAAGAAGCGCGCCATTATCGACGAGTTCGATTATTCCACCGTCATGACCTCGGTGCAGGCGGTGTTCGGCACGCAGCAGAATATCGGCAAGGGCATCCGCGCGATGCTGACGACGCGCGTCGCCAAGGACAACAAGATCGTGGTGGTGGAGCGCGCGAAGATCAAAGCGCTCGAGGCCGAGCAGGACCGCAATGCGAGCAATCGCGTGAAGCAGGGCAGCGGCGCCCGCGTGGGTCGCATCAGCGGAGCGGATCTGCTGCTGGCGGGCGACATCGTCATCTTCGGCCGCGACGACAAGAAGAAAACGGTGAAGGGCGGCGGCATGATCGGCGGCGTGCTGGGCGCCGCGGCCAACATGAACAAAGAAGACAAGGCCATCGTGGCGATCGACTACCGGCTGATCGACGCCGAGACGTCGGAAATTGTCGCGACGGGCGAGGCTCGCGGCGAGTCGGTTCGCAAGAGCAAGGGATTCGGCGGACTCGCCGGGGCTCTGGGCAAGGGAGTCGCTGGGGTCGAGGTCGACATGACCAGCTCCAATTTCGCCGAGACGATCATCGGTGAAGCGACCATGGATTGCGTCAACAAGCTGGCGGCGATCCTGAACGACCAGGCGGCGAACATGAAGAAAGCCGCGCGCGAGGTGGAGACGTCGGTGGCGGATGTTTCCGGCAACAGCGTAACGATCGCGGCCGGCGCGGTGGATGGCGTGAACGTCGGCGAAGTGTTCGAGATCCACCAGGTGGATCGCGAAGTGCGCGACCCGACGACGAAGGAACTGCTCGACCGGATCACGCATGTGGTGGGCACGATGACGGTCACCAGCGTTCGCGACAAGATCGCGACCGGGACGTATACCGGGTCGCCCGCGAAGGTCGGCATGGTGGCGCGGAAGAAACTGTAGTCGCGGGGTGGCGGCGTTGAACCGCTCCCTTTGGTCGCGGCTCGCGATCGCTCATCCGGCGAGCCGCGAACCAAAGGGAGCGGTTTCAACTTCGGGAGCGAGGAGGACTCAATGAACAGGAAAATTTTCGTGATACTGGCCGCGACCGCTGCGATGGCGGTTGCGCAGAAGAAGACGATGTCGATTGAGAATTTCGACTACTCGACCGTGATGAGCCAGGTGCAGGCGATCTTCGGCACGCAGCAGAACATCGGGCAGGGAATCAACGCCATGATGACCAAGCGCATCGCCGAAGACGGCCGCTTCACGGTGGTCGAGCGGCGCAAGATCAACAACGTCATGAAGGAGCAGGATTTCGCGGCGTCGAATCGCGTCAAGCAGGGCACCGGCGCGCGCATCGGACAGATCAAGGGCGCGGAGTTGACGCTGATGGGCGATATCGTGGTGTTCGGCCGCGACGACCGGCGCGTGGGCGGCGGCGCGGGGGCGATCGTCGGCGGAGTCGGCGCGGGCGCGGGCGGATACAAGGGCGATGCGAAGGCCGTGGTGGTTCTGGACTTCCGTCTGGTCGACGCGGAGACGTCAGAAATTATCGCGACCGGTGAAGCTCGCGGGGAGTCGAAGCGCACCAGCAAGGGATTCGGCGCTGGGATGTTCGCGGGCGGCGTCGCGGCGGGCGGCGCGCTGAACATGACCAGCTCAAATTTCGGCGAAACGATCATCGGCGAGGCGACCATGGATGCGGTGAACAAACTCAGCGAGCAGCTCAAGACGGTTGCGCTGAACGGCGGCGCGGGGGATCGCACGGATGACCTGGATGCTCGCGTGGCGGATTTCTCGGGCGGGATGCTGACGATCAACGCGGGCGCGGCGGCCGGGCTGAAGGCCGGTCAGACCTTTACCGTGTATCACAAGGGAAAAGAGATCAAGGACCCGACGACGGGCGAGGTGCTCGACGTCCAGACCACGCCCATCGGGAAATTTACGATTACCACGGTGCGCGATCGCATCTCGATGGGCAGCTATAGCGGCGCGACTTCACCTGTGGTTGGCGATATCGTAAGGAAATGAAGATCCTGCTTGGGTTGGCGTTCGCCTGCGGTCTTTTTGCGCAGGACACAGCACGCACCAGTGCGTATGCCGCACGGTTCGATCTGGTGGCGACGCGTGCGGCGGCGTATCAGCGGTCGGCGGATACGATCGAGGCGCGGCTGAATGAAGAGGGGCTGACGCTGCATCCGGAGACGATGGCGCTGCGGATGCGGGTAGGCGCGGCGCTCGACCAGGCGCGTCATGCGATCGAGGCGGGGCAATGGAAGGAAGCGGATCGCGCGCTTTCGTCGGCGGAGGCGCTGGTCGACCGGCTCGCGAAGAAACTCGGAGGTTGAGATGCGCGCAATTTTCGCGTCTTTCTGTCTGGCGTCGCTGCTGACGGCGCAAGCGCCGCAATGGCGGACCGACTTGATGGGTCTGTCCGATCATCCCTCGGGCGCGACGGCGCAGGACGTCGATCGCTTCGTCCAGAACGTGCAAATGGCGACACCTTATTTCGCGACGATCGCGCCCGGCGATTTCGAGGCGAATCGCGAGATGGTGCGGCGCATGTACGCCTACGTGATGGCGCTCGAGATGATGTCGGGAAAAAATCCGGCGGTCCGGCCGCTGGCGCGGCGCGCGCGCAATGCGATGAATGCGTTTCCCATCGGCTACGGAATGATCCAGCCTGGTTTTCAACCCGGAATGGCTCCGGGGCTGAATCCGGGGGCCGCGCCCGAATCCGCTCCGGCGCATCCACCGAAGCCCGGTGCGCCTCCGTTTGCGATGAACGCTCCGGCGGGCGCTCCCGAGGAATTGGCGACGCGCTACAGCTCGACCGCGGCTCGCGCGGCGACGGTGTGGCAGAATGCGGAGACGCTGCGGCAGAGTCTGGCATCGCGCGGGATGTCGCTGAATGCGACGACTGCCGCGTCGCTGAATCGTCTGCAGGTCGCGATGGATTCGGCGCAGCGCGCGCTTCAGTCGCACAAGTGGGACGACGCGACGGAGAGCCTCGACCGCGCGGGTGGCGAGATCGAGAAGATCGGCAAAGTCGTCGGCAAGTAAACCCGGCCTGACGAAGGCTAACCCAAAGCAATCCACATCAGCCGGCACGGCTGCCGGCTCGCCGCTCGACGAGCGGCCCCACATTCCTGGTCAAGTTGAGTTATCACACAGCCTTACGGGCGCGAGCTGAATGCTGTCCCGGCGGTTTCGAAGCGGCACTAGCCACTCGCTGGCGCTCGTGGTTCTGTGGTCTACATTGCAACTCCATCGTTTAGCACTGAACCGCGAACGCGAGTGAGCAGGTCCGTTCGCTTTCGAAATCGCCGGGATAGCTTCCTAGTGCTGAATCGTGATCACTGCCCCGGTTTGCGTGCTCGCGCCATTGTAGGTCGCCACGATCGGCTGGTCGCCGTCGGCGACCTGGGGCACGACCACGTTGAACTGAAATTCTCCCGGCGCGACCAGGCCCGCGAACTGCACGCTGGCGGCGACGTTGCCGATCGTCACGACGGGCGGCGGCGACAACGTGCCGGACTGCGTTGACGACCCGCTGATCACCGCGGTCGACGTCGGCCCGAAACCGTTGGCGTAAATCACCACCGTCTCGCCCGGCTTCGCTGGAGTGGATAATTCCGGATACAAGCTGGCCGGCCCGACAAACGTCACCGGCGATCCCAAATGGACGGCGGCTACGTGTTTCCCGTCGAAGACGAAAAACGACGGCGAGATGTCGGCGGCCGGAGCCGTTGCGGTGGTCGATCCTCCGAGAGTCGTCACGACGACGTCGGTTGCACCTGAAATCGCGTCGGGCGGCGTCAGGATGTTGACCTGAGTTGGGCTGATGTACCAGATGTAGGCGTCCTTCCCGTTGACGGTCGCGCTGACTCCGTCCAGGTATTTCGGCATCTGGCTGCCCACGAAGTCGGAACCTTGCCAGATGCGCGAATCCGCCGGCAGGGAAAGATTCGAGCCTTTGATCTCGACCCACGTATTCGGCGCGATGGTGGGACTTTCGCCCTCGGCATTCGCCACCAGCGTGATGGAAGGCGCGGGCGGAGCCGTGGCCGGCGTCAGAGTGTAGTTTGCCGTGTAGACGTGATCGAGGCCGCTCGCTTTCTGATCGTTATTGACGGCGTTGCCGGCGAGATAAAAATGCACGGGGCCGACGTCGGTCGCCGGCGGGGTCCACGTGAACGTGTACGGAGTCGTCTGCGCGGAACTGAACTGGCTGGGGAACGCGTGCTCCATGAACTCGACGACAGGCTTTCCGGCGGCGGGGTGCCCGTTCGGATACACGCCGCAGCCTTTATTGGGGGCGAAGTTGTCGGTGGTGTCGCAAAAGACTCCGGTATTCGGCTGGGTGGCGGTGAAGTGTCCGGCCTGGCCGTTCGCCTGGTCGCTATCGAGCCTTGCGCTCATTTGGAAACCGAAATACCTGCTCCAGTTCGACGCCGGATCGGTGACGGTCACCGTGATGGTGATGGGCGCGCCGCCAGGGACGTAAACAAAACCCGTCGAAAATGTAGCGGTGACGGATCCGCCAAACGAATTGATGGGACCTCCGGTGGTCAGGCTGTTGGTATGGCAACTCGATGAGCCGGTGCCGGCCGGATCTCCGCAGGAAACCTGCACGTCGCCCGGACCTCCTGTGTGCCGCACATCCGGTCCTTCAACGTGACCCAACATCATGGCGGGGAACAGCGCGATGAAGGTCCCGGCGGTCCCCCAAAGAAGTTTTTTCGTTTGCAGCTTCATACGTCTCTTTCCTTCAAACACCGCAGCGCCTTTTTTGCTGTGGTGCTTAACGGGATTTCATCTAAGCGGCGATGGTCGAACCATTCGAAGGGTTTAGATACGGCGGTCGCCTTCGCCTGCCGGACGATGAACGTGTAATGCCGGAAGGTGATGGTGTGGCGGAACTCCCCAACGACGGAACTTAGCTTTGCTCCCGGAAGTTTTTCGGGAAGATCCCAGAAGCCTTTGACGCGAGCGCTCGGCGTAAGCAGGATACGGCCGCCGTCCCGCGCGATCAGCAGGGTGCGCTTCAGTCTGACAGCGTCGGGCTTGACGCGCTTCGAGGGAATTTCGCGCTGCCGGTCGTGACGATGCGCTTCGCACAGCAGCGCGAGCGGGCACGCGCCGCACTGCGGATCGCGCGGCAGGCATACGGTCGCGCCGAGCTCCATCATGGCCTGATTCCAGCGTCCGGGGTCGCGCCGGTCGAGCAATTTTTCGGCGATCGCGCCGACTTCCGCGTCGTTGTTGTTCGTCAGACGAATGACGACGCGCTTCACGTTGCCGTCGACGGCGGCGTGCGGCAAGCCGAAGGCGATGCTCGCGACGGCGGCGGCGGTGTATTCTCCGACCCCGGCCAGCGCGCGGATCGAATCGTAATCGCGCGGGAATGTTCCGGCCATCTGGCGCGCGGCTCTCTGCACGTTCCGCGCGCGCGAATAATAGCCGAGTCCGGCCCACATCGCGAGCAACTGCGGCTCAGGGGCGTCCGCCAGCGCCGCGGGATCGGGATAGGCCGCCAGGAATTTTTCGTAATAAGGAATGACCGCCGCGACGCGCGTCTGCTGCAGCATGATTTCGCTGATCCAGATGGCGTAAGGGTCGCGTGTGCGCCGCCAGGGGAGGTCGCGGCGCGCGGCGTCATACCAGCGCGTGAGCGATGTGCGGATCGTTCTTGCGTCCAACTCTTATAATAAAGAGAGTTCCTTCCTTTCTGAAATCGTGAACGACTCCATTCGAATCCGCGGTGCGCGCGTTCATAACCTGAAGAACGTGTCGCTCGAAATCCCGCATGAACGCCTGACGGTGATGACCGGCGTTTCGGGGTCGGGGAAAAGCTCGCTTGCGTTCGACACGATTTACGCGGAAGGGCAGCGGCGCTATGTCGAATCGCTGTCGGCGTACGCGCGGCAGTTTCTCGAAAGAATGGAAAAGCCGGACGTCGACGAGATCGACGGCATCGCGCCGCCGGTCGCGATCCGGCAGAAGAATACGACGCGCAATCCGCGCTCGACGGTCGCGACGTCGACGGAGCTATACGATTTTCTGCGCCTGCTGTGGGCGCGCGCCGGGCGCACGTTTTGTCCCAACTGCGGAATCCACGTGCTGCGCGACACGGTGGATCACGTGGCGGCGCGGATGGCTACGCAGCCGGCGGGATCGCGCTGGTACGCGCTGTTTCCGGTGCGTGCGGAAAAATCGAGCGAGGCTCTGCGTGACCAGTTGTTCGATCTGCGCAAGAAGGGTTTCAACCGGCTGTATCAGGGCGGCAAGGTGTTCGAATTCTCGACGCCGGAATCGCTGCTCGATGTCGATTTTTCGAAGCCGGTTTCAGTGCTGGTCGATCGCATCGCATTGTCGGGCGACATTCGCCAGCGGCTGGTGGACGCGGTGGAGATTGCGTATCGCGAAGCGGGCGAGGCGATTTTCGAACCGGCCAGCGGCGGCGAATCGATTCGCTTCAATGAAAAATTCGCCTGCAAACAATGCGGCAAGGAATTCATCGAGCCCGAGCCGAGCCTGTTCAGTTTCAACAATCCTTACGGCGCCTGCAAGCGCTGCCAGGGCTTCGGCAATACGATCGATTACGACCTGGAGCTGGTGATCCCCGACAAATCGCTCAGCGTGCAGGCGGGCGCGGTGGATCCGTGGACCAAGCCGCAATATTCGTGGTATCTCGAAGAGGATTTTCGCCGTGCCGCACGCGGAAAATTCCGGCTGAACGTGCCCTATTACGAGTTGCGCGCCGACGAACGCGCGTTCCTGCATGAGCACGTTCGAAAATTCTTCCGCGAAGTGGAGCAGAAGAAGTACAAAGTCCACGTGCGCGTGTTTTTGAGCCGCTATCGCGGCTACACGATGTGCCCGGATTGCGGCGGTTCACGGCTGCGCGCGGAGGCGCTCTACATTCGCGTCGGGAATCAGAACCTGGCTGAAGTCGTGCGGATGAACATCGCGCAGGCTCAGGAGTTTTTCTGCGGGCTGCAGCTTTCGCCGGAAGAGATGGGCATCGCGGAAAAAATTCTGGTCGAGATCCAGCAGCGTCTGAAGTTCCTGAACGACGTCGGGCTGGAGTATCTGACGCTCGATCGATTGTCCGCGACGCTCTCCGGCGGGGAAGCGCAGCGCATTGTGCTCGCGACGTGTTTAGGATCGCGGCTGGTCGGGGCGTGCTACGTGCTCGATGAGCCGTCGATCGGCCTGCACAGCCGGGACACGAATCGGCTGATCGGAATTCTGCACGAGCTGCGCGATCTGGGCAACACGATCGTGGTGGTGGAGCACGATCCGGACGTAATGCGCTCGGCCGATCACATTGTCGATCTGGGGCCGGGGGCGGGGGAGAACGGCGGGAAAATCGTGTTCGAAGGCTCGTATGCGCAGCTCATGTCCGACGGCAGCACGTCGCTGACGTCGAAGTATCTGCGCGGTGAATTGAAAACGTCGCTGCTCACCGAGCGCCGCACGATCAATCCCAAGCGTACGATCCGCTTCCTGGGCGCGCAGGCGCACAACCTGAAAAATATCGACGTCACGATTCCGCTGAACATGATGGTGGCGGTCACCGGTGTTTCGGGGTCCGGCAAATCGACGCTGGTGCACGACGTGATTTATCAGAACCTGGCGAAGCGGATGAACCGCGATGCGCAGATAGTGGAAGGCGCCGAGTGGGCCGCGCCGGCCGAAAAGACAACGGTGCGCAAAGTGGAGCGCGCGGATCTGCTCACGCAGGTGATTCTGGTGGATCAATCGCCCATCGGCCGCACACCGCGTTCGAATCCGGTGACGTACATCAAGGCGTTCGATATTATTCGCGAGCTGTTCGCGTCGACGGCCGAGGCGGACCGGCGCGGCTACAGCGCGGGACATTTTTCGTTCAACATCCCTGGTGGCCGGTGCGAGACGTGCCAGGGCGACGGTACCGTGACGGTCGAGATGCAATTTCTGGCCGACGTCGAACTGATTTGCGACGACTGTAAGGGCACGCGTTTCAAGCAGAGCGTCCTCGACGTGCGCTATCACGGGTTGAATATCCATGAAGTCCTGCAGCTCACGGTGAAGGAAGCGATCTCGTTCTTTTCGGCGACGCCAAGACTTTCACAGAAGCTGAAGGTGCTGAACGACGTCGGGCTCGGCTATCTGCGGCTGGGCCAGTCGGCGACGACGCTTTCGGGCGGGGAAGCACAGCGCGTGAAGCTTGCCGCGCATCTGGCGCAGGCGACCAGCGAAGGCACGCTTTATATCTTCGACGAGCCGACCACGGGGCTGCACTTTGACGACATCGCGAAATTGCTCGACGCGTTCGAGCGGCTGCTGCGGTCGGGCGCGAGCATTCTGATCATCGAGCACAACCTGGAAGTGATTCGCCGCGCCGACTGGGTGATCGATCTGGGACCGGAAGGCGGCGACGGCGGCGGCATGATTGTCGGCGAGGGAACGCCCGAGCAGATCGCGAAGGTCGCGAACTCGTACACGGGACAATATCTGGCCGCCGTTAATGAACGTGAATGAACATGAATCTCGGATTCACTTCATTCATATCGGAGCGCGACTAGGGGATCCACTCGCGACGCGCGCAGGGCGGGGAAATAGCCGGCGAGCGCCGCGACCATCGCCAGCAGCAGCGAGCAGGCAGCCAGCACCGCGAAATCGGCGGGAGGCACTCCGTACAATTGCGAATTGAGCGCGCGGCCCGCCGCGTACGCCGCCGGCAGTGCGACCGCGATGCCGATTCCAGAGAGCATCGCGACTTCCTTCATCACCAGCCACAGGACGTTGCCGCGGGCGGCTCCGAGCGCCATGCGCAGCCCGATCTCGCGTGTCCGCCGCGTGACGTTGTAGGCCATGACGCCGTAGAGTCCGATGGCGGCGAGCAGCGTCGCGAGGCCGCCGAAGAACGTCGAAAGCGCAGCGATCATGCGGTCGATGTAGATGGATTCGTCGATCTGCGCCGTCACGGTCTGGAGGTCAAAGACCGGCAGGTTCGGATCGAGCGCCGCGCTCGCCGCGCGCAGAGAGCTTCCGAGCGCCGTCGCGTTTTGCGACGAGCGCACGAAGAACGTG
>JAIQFJ010000058.1 GCA_020073325.1 Terriglobia bacterium
ACATCATCACGGCCACAGGAGCCGTGTTCAGGAAAAAGAGAGTGCAGGTGGCCGCGGCCATGCGGATGGCCGGTTCCAGGCTGCCGAGCGCGGCGGAGGCGTGATAAACATGCGCGGTGGCGGCGACGGCCAGCGTCATCTGGGATACGTTGAACAGCACCTTCGCCGGACGCGGACGTTCCGCCCTGCCCCAGTAGCATTGGGCCAGCGTGACCAGCGCGCCGAGGAACACCGTTTCCGACGCGGTCAGCTCCGCGATTCCGAACAGGACGAACAGGAATGTCAGCGAGAGCGTCCCGGTGATTCCCGGGACAGAGAGGCGCATGCCCGACGAGCAGATCGCCACGATCAGGAATCCGCCGTACTTCAGCAGGTCGGGCGATTCCCAATTGGCAACAGCCATCGCCAGAAAATACATCCCCACCGCGGCAACGAGACCAATATATATCCGTGCCCCTTGAGGCAGCGGCGCCGACTCGCGATTCATGTACCGTCCCGCCATGCACCCGCGAGTCCATAACGAATTTTGAATCACTTGCGAAGTCCCAACGCGACAAATTGGCACCTTGTCGAAAACAGTTTTGCGACAAAGTGTCGCAATCGCGCGGTAAGTTTCTGAGGCGGTACTAAGGTGTTCGGCGGAGCGCGCGGCGCGCGATTTCCTGTCGAAATAGAAGAGGATACGATGAACGTTCCGCTTCCATCCGGCGACTCCGTGTTTCTCGGCATGCCCGCGATCATCGCGAGCGAGCCGATGCGCCGCCTGATGGACCTGGTGGAGCGCGTGGCGCGCTCCTCGGCCACCGTGCTGATCACGGGCGAGAGCGGATCGGGCAAGGAAGTGGTCGCGCGCGCGGTGCATCATTTTTCGCTGCGCTCGCATCGCCCCTGGGTGGACCTGAGCTGCGCCGCGCTGCCCGAACATCTTCTCGAAAGCGAGCTGTTCGGCTACGACAAAGGCGCCTTCAGCGGAGCCGATGCCGCCAAACCCGGCCTGTTCGAACTGGCGCATCAAGGGACGATTTTCCTGGACGAAATCGGCGAGCTGGATCCGAAGATGCAGGTCAAGCTGCTGCGCGTGCTGGACGGCGTCGCGTATTACCGGCTGGGCGGAGTGAAGAAAATTTCGGTCGACGTTCGCGTCGTGGCGGCGACCAATCAGGATCTGGAAGCCGCTGTCGCCGATGGGCGCTTCCGCAACGACCTGTATCACCGGCTCAGCCAGTTCACGCTGCGCGTTCCGCCGCTGCGGCAGCGCATTGAGGATATCGCTCCGCTGGCGACGCATTTTCTGATGCAGCAGGATCCGCGATTGTCGTTCTCGCAAGCGGCCCTGGAATCGCTGGCGACGTGTTCCTGGCCGGGAAATATCCGCGAGCTGCGCAACGTCGTGACGAAAGCGGCTGTTCTGGCGCGGGGCGACCTGATTCTTCCCGACGATCTGCCGCTGCGCGCCGAGCCACCGGCCGTGAACGGGCACGCGCGGCCGCACACTTCGTCGAATAGTATAGAAGGCATGGAACGCCGCCTGATCATGGAGGCGCTGGCCGCCACCGGAGGCCATCAACAGAAGGCCGCGGCGCGGCTCGGCATTTCGCGCCGCACACTCAGCCGCAAATTGAAATCGTACGAATCGGAAGGCGTCCGCGCCTCGGTATGAGCCTTCCGGACAAGCGCCGCGAGCCACGCCGACCTGCCAGTGGAACGGTCCACGTTCGTTTTACGGATCAAAAAATGGTCGAGATCGAAGGACGCCTGATGGACGTCAGTCCCGGCGGCTTTCGCATGTCGCATCATTTCGCGTCGCTCACTGCGGGGCAGGTGGTGGAGTTTTCGCACATCGAGGCGAAAGGCCGCGCGCGGGTCATCTGGAATCGAATCGTGGCGGAACGCGTCGAGACCGGATTTCTGGTGGTCGCTTAGAAATCGGTACGGCGCTATTCTGAAAGTTGCTGCCTCGTCTTCGTCCGAACCTCGATTTTTTCCCTTCGCCGGTGCCGGAAAAACCCGGACTGGTGATTCGCGATCCGTTCCAGTATTCCGACGCGACGCTGATCATTCCTCCCGCGCTGGTCGGGTGCCTGGAATGTTTCGATGGAACACAGAGCGAGCTGGATCTGCGCCATTACCTGGTTCAACTGACCGGCGATCTTCAGATCGGCGAACTGCAGCAGCACCTGATCGACACGCTGAGCGCCGCCGGATTCCTCGACGACGAGAGCTTCGCGCAACGCAAGGACGATGCCGAGCGGCGTTTCGCCTCGGCCGGCGTTCGCGACGCGGCGCATTCGGGCAGCGGCTATCCTGCGACGGCCGCGGAGTTGACCGAAACACTGGGCGGATATATGAACGGCGCCGCGCCGTCGCCGGGAAAAGTGATCGGCATCGCCGCGCCGCACGTCAGCCCGTTCGGCGGCATCGACGCGTATCGCGCCGCGTACTCCGCCCTCTCTCCCGCCGATGCCGAGCGCACCTTCGTGGTCCTGGGAACGTCGCACTATGGCGAGCCGGATCGCATCGGACTGACGCGCAAACCGTTCCGCACTCCCTTCGGCGACACGCGGACCGATCTTTCCATCGTCGACCGTCTGGCCAACGAAGGCCACATGGAAGATTATTGCCACGCGGTGGAACACTCGATCGAATTTCAAGTCGTCTTCCTGCAGCATCTGTTCGGTCCGTCGATCCGCGTCGTGCCGATTCTGTGCGGATCCTACGCGCACAGCATCTATCGCGGCGGATTGCCGGAGGAGAATGAGAACGTGCGGCGGGTGCTCGGCACGCTGGGCGAAGTGGCGGCGCGCGAAGGCGACCGGCTGCTATGGGTGCTGGGGATCGACATGGCGCACATGGGACGCCGCTACGGCGACGATCTCGACGCGCTGGCCGATCACGGCGACATGCAGGAAGTCGCGCGTCGCGACCGGGCGCGTATCGCGTCCATCGAGTCGGGCGACGCTCGCGGCTTCTGGGATCAGGTCCAGGAAAATCGCGACGACCTGAAGTGGTGCGGATCGGCTCCCCTCTACACGTTTCTAAAGTCGGTCCCGGAGGCGCGCGGAAAGCTGCTGCACTACCAGCAATGGAACATCGACGAGCGCAGTGTCGTCAGCTTCGCCGGAATGAGCTTCCAGAAATAGCCCTTGCTCAAAACTTGAAGCGCAGCGCCAACTGCAACTGGCGCGGCTGAAACAACGTGCTGGTGATCTGTCCGAACTGCGGAGAATTGATCGCCATGTTGCTGCTGTAGACGGCAAAGTTCGTGTGATTGAAAACGTTGAGTGCCTCGGCGCGCAGTTCTACCGAGTAATTTTCCCGGATTTTGGTGTCCTTGAACAGCGCGACATCCATGTTGAACACCGACGGACCCGTGAACATCCGCCGCTGCAATTGTCCGATGGTTCCCGCTCCCGGGTTCGTGAAGATCTGTCCCTGGAATAGCGCGCTGCCCGCCGGGGCCACGGCGCGTCCGTCCACGCCGATGGCCGATGAAGGAACGATATACGGTCCGTCGCCCGTCATGCGGACTTGAAACAGATTACTCAGGTCCGTTTTGGTGAGCAGTGTGTTGGCCATGTTCTCGCCCGAAAAATCCTCGCGCAGGAAAGTCCCGTAATTCGAAACCACCGAGAACGGATTGCCCGACGTCCAGGAAAGATTGCCGCTGGTGGTCCATCCTTCGATCGCGCGGTTCCATCCATGGTTCAGATGCAGCGCGTGTCCTTCGCCGAACGGAAGGTCGTAGGCATAGTTGGCCTTGAACTGATGCGTCAGGTCCGTGGGGGTGCGCGCGCGTTCGAGCCCCGTGTTATTGATGTCGAGGAACGGCTCGAAGCGAAGCTGATCGAGCCCGGCCGCATCGCTCAGCCATTTCGAAAAAACATAATTCACCTGATACGACAGGCCGGATTGAAACCGCCGCCGCGCTTCGAGCTGCAGAGAGTTGTAGCTCGAGTTGCTGAAATTGTCGAGATACACGGTGCTGAGCGCGTTCGGATTGGGAAAAAAGTTCACGTGCCCGTTGTATCCGTTGATGGTGTAGAAATAGCCGAGCTCTCCCGCCTCGCCATTCTGGATCAGCGTATCGACGGTCGGGTTGCCCAGCAATCCGCCGCGTCCGGCAAGCTGTCCGAAGACCGGCAGCGGCTGGCTTCCGGGGATTTTCGAGTTGTATGCCGGATTGAACGACCCGTTCGCCTTGAGCGCGAGGAATCCGTTGTTCTGCGCTTTCAGAAAATCAGCGAGAAATCCGTTCGAGGTGATATTTTCCTGGTTGACGTCGAACCCGCGCAGCAGCTTCACCGCATGATTGCCGATGTAGCGCGCTTCGATGATCGTGCCCTTGAATTCCTGTTGAATCGACAGCGCGAACTGCTGGTCATAGGGAGTCTTCAGATTCGGATTGATCAACGTGAAATAGGCGCCCGCGTTCAAGTTGTACTGATCGCCAAACGTTGTCGGTATTTGAAACGGCGGCAGAGCGAGCGAAGCGGAAGGCCCGGGCTTCGTCACCGTGCCGCTCAAATCGTAGTTCGCCAGAAATGCCTGAAGCCCCGGATTGTTGTAGGTGAATCCGTCGGTCACTTCGACAATCTGATCGTCGACGTAGTGCATCGAATAACCCGCGCGCACCGACGTCTTGCCGTTGCCGAACACATCCCACGCGAGTCCGGCGTTCGGCGCCCAGTTGTGCAGAGGCTTGTCATAGAAGGGACGCCCGACGGAATTGCCCGCGAAGTCCAGCGCCGAGTTCGGATTGAGCAGCGTGCCGATCGCGTTGCCGCCCGTGATCTGCGGCTGCAGCTCGAGCGAATTCACTTCATTGACCGGCGTGTAGTAATCCCACCGCACGCCGAGCGTCAACGTGAGATTCTTCCGTATCCTCCACTTGTCCTCCCCGTAGAACGCGTGATTGTCGTAAGTGAAATTTCGCACCCACGGCGCGCCGGGAACGAATCCCGACGTGCGGCTGCTGATGTTGTAGACCACGTTGTTGTCGTTCAGCAATCCTGCCAGCGTCGCCAGCAGCTGGTTCGCGTTATTCAGGTCCGTGGCGCCGATGCCGGGAAGATTCAGCGAGTCCAGCAGGTTGCTCTGCTGGCTTGCCGAATCCGTGCCGACGTCATAAGTCGGAATCGTGCCGTAGTCATCGTAGCTGCGGATGCGGACGCCCTGGTAGTGATAGCCGAAATTCAGATCGTGCTTGCCGAGCGTCCAGAACGCGTTGTCTTCCAGGTTCCGCGTGCGCGTATTGCGGCCCTGCGGCAGAAACGTCGTGGCCGCCACCGGCGACGTAAAAATCGTCCCGCCGATCAGCGACGAAGGGAACGCGCCCGACATGTCGAACACGGCCGGCGCATAATTCAAGCCGCCGCGCAGTTCATTGGTGAGCGACGGTGTCGGACTGTAGCGCCACGACACCGAGGCGAACTTGGTCGAGTTGTCGTTGCGCACCGGCGGGTTGGTCGAATAACTCACCGCTGCATCGGGACGATCCACCAGGTCGTGATTCCACGCGTACGACCCCGAGATCACATGCTTGGTCGAAAGATTGTAGTCCAGCCGGCCGGTCCAGTGATCCTGATCGCGATTGTTGCGCACCAAATACGAGTAACCCGCGGTGTTCAGCAACTGCCCGGGATGGCTGTCGCCGACGCGAAAATTGTTGATCTTGTCGGGCGTCGGGATCTGGTCGATCAGCGCTTGAATGGTCGGATCCGGCTTCAGCCCCGCGATATCCAGGATGTTCGCCGTGCGAACGCGGCCCGACGAATCGATATACGACTCGATTCCCGCGCGCGCGTTGGAAGTCAGGATGGTCGCGTTCTCGGTCTGCTGGCTGCGCAGCCGGTACGCTTCGTAATTCACGTAGAAAAACAACTTGTCGCGCTTGATGGGACCGCCCAGCGCGCCGCCCACCTGGTTCAGATTCAGGCGCGGCAATCCGAGCCCGTCTTTGTTGTCGAAAAAATCATTGGCGGCGAATTTGTTGTTTCGATTTTGCCACAGGACAGCTCCGCTAAACCGGTTGGTCCCCGACGGCGTCGAGAAATTCACCTGCGACCCGCCGCTCGCGCCGGCCCCGGCAAGCGCGGTGGTCACCGTAAATTCCTTCACCTGGTCGAGCAGCAGAAGATTCGGCGTAAAGTCCAGATCGTTGTCGCGAAGATAGTTGTCCTGAATGTTGACGCCGTCGAGCGTCACCGTACTGAACGATTCGCGCTGTCCGTTGATATTCGTCGCAAACGCGTTCGAGGCGACCCCTGCCTGCGTCGCGATAAACGCCAGCGGATTCCGGTCGCCCACGGGCAGCCTGCGGATCTGTTCGGCTGTGACGGTGGTCGCGATTGCAGTGCTTGAGGTCTGTACGGATTCCGCGCGCGCCGTCACCTCGACGCTGCTCGCCGTGGTTGCCATCGCAAGTGTGATGGGGGCCAGATCGGTGGATCTCGCCGGGTCGACCTTGACGTTCTCCAGAACGTAGCGCTGGAACCCGTCGACCTCGACGATCAGGTCGTACAATTCGGGCCGGACGCTTTCCACCCAGAACGTCCCTTCATTGCTGGTGAGCGTTTCGAGCAGAGCGCGCTTGCCGCCATGCAGCAGAACACTCACCGTCGCGCGCGGAACCGCGGCCCCCGACGGATCGACCACAGAACCCGTCAGCCGCCCGTTGGTCTGTGCATAGGCGAGCGAAAAAAACAGGAATCCCGCGACGCAAAAACGCATCCATCCTCCCCCAGGCAAGCAGCTATTCTCGAAGTCTAACACTGCCCGGAAGAAGAAGACTCGCAAGAGCATGTGGGGCCGCTTGCCAAAGCGGCGAGCCGGTCGCCCGACCGGCTCTTGTTGACCTGTCATGAAAAGCCGGTTCGACAACCGGCCCCACGTGCTCTGTCAAATATTCCTGAGATAGAGGCTTTCTCGTCGCTGCGTGTTTTCTACCGGCGCCAGTATCCGCGACGATACCGGCCGCCGTAATACCTCGGACGCACCCAGTACGCGCCGCGATAAGGCGGACGCGCCCAATATCCCGGACGCCAGGCATCGCGTGCCCGGTAGGGATACCAGGATCCGTCGACCCATGAATATCCGGGCCCCGGGTAGGCCACGTAGCCGCCGACGGGAACCGGCGGCGCCGCGTAATAACCGGCGGGATAGCTCGCCGCATAGCCGTCGTAGGGATTACCGATGCCGACACCGATCGCAAAGCGCGGTCCGGCGAAGGCGAAGGTTCCCGCGATCAGGAAAAGTAAAATAAGTTCGTTCTCATGCATGCCTCCTCCTTAGCAAAAGTAACGTACGCCGTTTTCATCGCACGTTAATGTTCGAGGCTCACGGCTGAAACGCGCCGCTCCCTTTCGAGTCACACTTGCGGGGTGCGCCATTATGATGAGTAAACAAATTTCACGTTTCCTGATGACCGGACTTCTGGTTGCCGCCGCGTCCTTCGCTTACAGCCAGGACCGCGACCATGATCGCGAGCGCGGCCACGACTGGGAGCGCGCACGTCAGGTGGTCGACCGCACCATGGACGACCTGCGTCATGTCGAACGCCGCGACGCCTTTGCGGGCGATGATCGCGAACGCTACGACCACGCACTGCGCTCATTGGCCGATGTGGATCGCTCGCTCGCGGACAGCCGCTTCGATCGCGGGAAGCTGGACGAGGCCATCGAGCATGTCGATCACGTCACGCGCAGCCGCATTCTCGATCCTCGCGAGCGCGACCGCGTCATGGACGATCTGCGCGATCTTCGCCGCATGCGCGAAGAATGGCACTAAAGACGAGTGGCAGTAGGAACGCTCAAGCGTATTGCTTGACCATGTACTCGCACGCCCGAACCGTCAGAGCCATCATGGTCAGCGTCGGATTCTGACATCCGCTCGACACCCAGCACGCGCCGTCGGTGACGAAAAGATTGTTCACGTCGTGGGCCTGGCAGAACCGGTTTACGACGCTGGTCTTGGGATCGTTGCCCATGCGAGCCGTTCCCACCTCGTGGATGCAGAACCCGAACACCGACGGTGTGCCCGTCAGGTGCACGTCTTTGGCGCCGGATGCTTCCAGCATTTCCGCCGCCTGGTCGCGTGAGTCGTTCCACAATTTCTTTTCGTTGTCGCCGTATTCGGCGTGGATTTTCAGGATGGGAACGCCCCAGGCGTCCACGCGGTCGCCATCGATCTCGACGTAATTTTCGCGCCGCGGCAGACACTCGCACCACGCGCTGATGCTCAGGTTCCACTTGCCCTTCCGCACCGCATCCTTATACGCCGCGCCGAACCCGGGCGCGCCCGTATCGAAACCGGGCGATCCGCCGCCCTGGTAGCCGTAGCCGCGAATGAAGCCGTTGGTCGCGCTCTCCTTCACATTGCGGAAGCGCGGAACATAAATGCCGTTCGGACGCCGCGGGGCGCCAGCCCACGGCTTCGCTTCGAGCATCGGCATCACGCCCGACGCGCCGCCCTGGTAGTGATGATCCATCACGTAATGCCCTAGCGCGTCGTTTTGATCGCCCAGCTTGGAGTTCATCAGCAGCCGCGTCGATTCGAGCGCCGATGCGCACAGCACGACCACCTTCGCGCGAATTTCACGCGGCTCGCGCGATACGCGGTCGACGTACATCACGCCGGTCGCCTTGCCGTCCTTTGAGGGAATCTGCGCCGCGACAGCGTCGCAGATCAGCGTGAAACGCCCCGTGCGCTGCGCGTCGGCAATGGTCGTCCAGGGGCTCGAAAAATAGGAAAACGTCGAACAGCCCTGTTCGCATGGCCCGCAGTAATGACACGCGGCGCGGCCGTTATGTTTCTGCGTCAGCACCGCCGCGCGACCGATGGTCACCACGCGGCCCATCTTCTTGCGGACCTCGTCGCGCAGGATCGCTTCGCCGCACGTCATTTCCATCGGCGGCAGAAAAACGCTGTCGGGAAGCTGCGGCAGATTCTCGGCCTGCCCGCTGATGCCGACGTAGCGCTCCACGGTCTCGTAATACGGGACCATTTCTTCGTAGGAAATCGGCCAGTCGTCTCCGTAGCCGTCGTGCGAGGCGCACTTGAAATCCAGATCGCTCATGCGGTACGTCTGGCGTCCCCAGCTATTCGAGCGTCCGCCGAGCACGCGCTGCCGGATCCAGTGAAACGGTTTTTCCTGCGTGTACGGATTCTCGTAATCGTTGACGAACCAGTGCTGATTCGATTCGCGGCACGCGTAACACAGGCCCTGGATCGGCCGTTCCCGCAAGAGCGAATTCCGCGATTCGCCCAAATATGGAAACTGCCACGGCTGCATGTGCTCGGTGAAATCCTTGGGCGTGATCTTCGGACCGGCCTCGAGCATCGCCACACGCCAGCCCGCTTCGGTGAGACACTTGGCCGCCCATCCGCCGGTGGCTCCGGAGCCGACCACCACTGCATCGAACGGTTCTCTGGGCGTCGAAATCTGTGGCATAAGCCCCATCAGTTTATCAAGTAAAATAGGACTTGCCCCCCCAGATCACCGTCCTCGACGCCGGAGGACAATACTGCCATCTGATCGCCCGCCGTGTGCGCAACCTGGGCGTCTACGCCGAAGTCGCGCCGAGTGAAACACCCGCGTCTCAACTCGCCGGACGAAAGGGAATCATCATTTCCGGCGGACCCGCCAGCGTCCGCGCGCCGGGCAGCCCTACGGTCGATCCTGCGATTTTTGACTCGGGCACGCCGGTCCTCGGGATCTGCTACGGACACCAGTTGATGGCGTGGCTGCTCCGGGGCAATGTTCAGAAAGGCGATCACGGCGAGTATGGCTTCGCCTTGCTCGACCTGTCGCACCGCAGCCGCTTGCTCAAAGGCGTCGACGGACCGCAGCAGGTCTGGATGAGCCACTTCGACACCGTCGCCGAGCCGCCCGAAGGATTCGAAACCTTAGGCACTACCGAAACCTGCACCGTCGCCGCCATGGCCGACGAAGCCAGAAAACTATACGGAGTCCAGTTCCATCCCGAAGTCGCGCATACTCCCTGCGGCCAGACGATTCTTTCGAATTTCCTCTTCGACATCTGCGGCTGCGAGCACGACTGGGATCCCGCCGGTCAGATCGTGCAACTCGAAAATCACATCCGCGAAGTCGCCGGCAACCGCAACATTTTCTTCTTCGTCAGCGGCGGCGTCGATTCCACCGTCGCCTATACGCTCTGTCTGCGCGCGCTCGGCCCCGATCGCGTCCACGGCACCTACGTCGACACCGGCCTGATGCGCGACGGCGAAACCGAGCTGGTTCGCACGAATTTTCCGTCGCTCCATATCGAAGACGATTCGGCCCGCTTCCTCGGCGCGCTTGCCGGCGTCACCGATCCCGAAAAGAAGCGCCACATCATCGGCCACCAGTTCGTCGAGGTCCAGCAGCGCATTCTCGAAAGCGAGCACTACCTCGACGGCCACTGGATCCTGGGGCAGGGAACCATCTACCCCGACACGATCGAATCCGGCGGCACCGCCAAAGCCGACCTGATCAAGACGCATCACAACCGCGTCGCCGGGATTCAGAAGCTGATCGAACAGGGCCGCATCATCGAGCCGCTTTCGTCTTTTTATAAAGACGAAGTCCGCGCCGTCGGACGCGAACTCGGTTTGCCCGACGCATTGATCGAGCGTCACCCGTTCCCCGGTCCCGGCCTCGCGATCCGCTGCCTCTGTTCGACCGAATCCGTCGCGCCCGAAGCGTCGCACGAAGTATCGAAAGGGGGCTGGATTCTTCCGGTCCGCTCCGTCGGGGTCCAGGGCGATGAGCGCACCTATCGCCGTGTCCTCGCCCTCGATAAATTTCCAGCGGAAGACGAAGCCGCGCGGCTGATCAATCGAATCGCGACCGTGAATCGAATCGTCGTTTCGGTCTGGACCGCGCGTCCTGTGGAAGAACTCCTTGCCGCCCCCGCATCGCTCACGGCCGAACGCATCGAGCGCCTTCGCCGAGCCGACGCCATCGTTCGCCGGCTGGCGCACGATTTCGATCAAACCATCTGGCAGTTCCCGGTGGTGCTGATTCCGTTCGGCACCGAAGAAAAACCGGACGCCGTGGTTCTGCGCCCGATCGATTCGGTGGACGGCATGACCGCGCGCGCCGTGCGCATGCCCGAGGATTTACTCCAGAAGATCGTCTGCGAATTGCAGACTGTCGAAGGAATCGCGGGCGTTTTCTACGACCTGACCAACAAGCCTCCCGCCACGATCGAGTGGGAGTAGGTCTCAGGCCAGCCCGGCCAGTTGCGAATCCAAGTACGCCAGCCCGCTTTCGAGCGTCGCCCGGTAGCGCGGATCCTGGCATTTCTCGATCTCCCGCAACATCCGGGTCCGTTGCAGCAGCAAGCTATCGCGCTTGCGCTCCGTTTCCATCTGCTCCGGCGTCAACTTCGCACGAGACTGGCCGTGCCTTTCCTTCGCCGACGCGATCTGCTCTTCGACGGATTTGCTCTCCCAGCCTCGTGCCACACTTCTATTCTACTTCTTCGGACCTTACTGCCGCGGCTCGCTCGACGGAGGAACGATTCCTTTCAGCCGCAGATAGATCGAAAGGTAGCCATACTGTTCGTTATCGTGCGCGATCATCCCCCACAGCACCGCGAACTTCGACCGTGGACCGCCGCGGCCCATGCTGACCGTCTTGCCCGCGTCTTCGTCCGACAGCGCGCTGAACACGCCGTCGCACACGTCGAACGAGGCCTTCATCGCCGCGACCAGATCCGCCTTGGCCGACTTGCTTGCGGCGCTCTCCGGCATCGACGCTCCTGCCACCGCCGCGCAGGTCCGCCCCTGCGAATCGATCACATGCGCCAGCACCGCGCCGAAGGTGCGAAGTTCCGGAGTCGCCTTAAAGCTATAGGCGTCCTCCGGCATCTTCGCGGCCATTTTCGACAGGTTATTCTTGATGCCGTTGTAGCTGGCCTTGAGGGCCGCGGCTTCCGTCGCCGGTTGCTGCGCAAGCGCCGCCGAACCGGCGAGCACAACTGTCGTAATTAACGTAGAAAACCGGTTCACGTGGTCTTCTCCTTAGCGCCCGCTGCGATCGCTCGACGGCGGAACAATGCCCTTCAGCCGCAGGTACACCGAGAGATAGCCATACTCTTCGTTGTCGTGCACGACGTTGAATTCAAGGACACCGAGTTTCGTCCAGTCGCGGCCAAACAATTTCAATTTCCCGGCGGCCGCCGCGTCGGTCATCTCGTTATAGACCGCATCGCAGTAGGAAACCGAATCGTTCATCGCCTTCACCAGGTCTGCCTTCGCGGTGATGCTCTTTTCCGCGTTGACGCCCTTCTTTTCGCCCTTCACCGCCGAGCAGAACGAATACTGCGCGTCGATGATGTGCCCGATCAGCGCCCCGTAGCTCCGCATCTCCGGCGTCGGCTTGAACGAATAATTCTCTTCCGGCATCTTTTCCGCGGCTTTGATCAGGTTGCCTTTCACCATGCCGAACAGCATCTTCGTTCCGCCGCTGAACGGATTATCTTGCGCAAACGCGCCGGCCGAGACAAACGTCATGGCGGCGAAAATCGTCATATAGCGTGTCATTTGTGTCTCCCTGGATTGAGGTGCGATTTCTATCTTACCGTTTTCAGTTAGACGAACAAGCCTTCGGAGGGTCACGATATCCTGAATACTTGTTCGCTCTGCTCCTCTTTCTTGCGTTCGCCCCCCTCCACGCCGCCACGGTGATCCGCGACGTGACGGTCATTGACGTTACTTCTTCCGCGGCGCGGCCCCATCAGAATGTCGTGATCGAAGGCCAGAAAATCGTCTCCATCGGCCCAGCGATCCCGGCCGGCGCCCGCGTCGTTAACGGACGCGGCAAATTCCTGATACCCGGCCTGTGGGACATGCACGTCCACCTCTGGTACAAACAGAACCAGCTTCCGATGTTTGTAGCTTTCGGCGTCACCGGCGTCCAGGACATGGGCAGCGATTTTCAAAAAGTATCGGCTTGGCGCGACGCCATTGAAAAAGGCCAGTCGATCGGACCGCACATCGTCACCTCCGGGCCGCCCGTCGATGGACGCGCATCGGACGACGAAAAACTCCCCGTGATCGCCGCCCGCACTCCCGACGACGCCCGCAAAGCCTTCGACAAGCTGTGGGACATGCACGTCGATTTCATCAAAGTCCTCAGCAGCCTCTCGCGCGATTCGTATTTCGCATTGGCCGAACAGGCTCGCCACTGGGACATGCGCCTGGAAGGCCACATCCCGATCTCGGTCACCGCTTGGGACGCCGTCGAAGCGCGGCAGGCCAGCATCGAGCACCTGTTCGGCGTGATGAAATCCGTCTCGACCGATTCCGAAGCTCTCCGCTTTTTCGAACAGTGCGCCGCGGTTGGGACGCGCATCTCGCCGACGCTGGTGCTGTGGCAGCGCATGGCCCACATCGATGACCATCGCTTGAAAAACGATGCGTCTTTGAAATACGTCGCTCCGCAGATCCGCACATCGTGGCCTGAACTGAAAGAGGAGGACGCGGACGCGTCGAAGGAGGAGGTCAAGGGAATTTATCGCCTGACGGGCCTGACCACGCAGACCAAAGTCGAAGTGCTCGCCGGCACCGACACCGGCGATCCCTGGACCATCCCCGGCTCGACGCTTCACGACGAACTGGAGCAACTGGTCGCCGCCGGGTTCAGTCCACATCAGGCCCTGCGAGCCGCCACGCTCGCGCCGGCGAAATTTCTTGGTTGGGAAGAGTCGATGGGATCGATCGAGAAGGGAAAGCTCGCCGATCTGGTGCTACTCGACGCAAATCCACTTGAAGACATCCGCAACACCCGCAAAATCGCGGCGGTCTTCGTTCGTGGACGCTACCTGTCCAGGCTGCGACTGAACCAAATCCTGGCCACGAATGCACACGATTAAACACGAACGATTCGTGTTCATCGGTGTTCATTCGCGGCTAAATTAAATCCTTCCAGCGACCCCGGGTTCGCCACCGTCGACGTATCCCCTAACTCCTCGCCCAGATACTTCGCCCGAATCAGCCTTCGAACAATTTTGCCGCTTTGCGTTTTTGGCAATTCCGCCACCGGATAAACCGCGCGCGGACGAAACGTCGGCCCCAGCGAATCGACCACGGCTTTTTCCAACTCCGCCCGCTCCGCGCGATGCCCCGGCTTCAGCACCACGAACCCGACGATCGCTTCGCCCTTGACATCATCCGGCACCCCGATCACCGCAGCCTCGGAAACTCCAGGATGCTCGATCAGCGCGTCCTCCACCTCCGCCGGACCCACCTTGCGACCCGCCACGTTCATCGACTCATCGGCGCGTCCATGCAGATACCAGCAGCCGTCTTGGTCGACGCTGGCCCAGTCGCCGTGATGCCAGATGTGCGGCCACTTCGACCAGTACGTCTCGATGTACCGCTCCGGCTGCCCCCAGATCCCGCGCGTCATCGACGGCGCAGGCTTCGTGCACGCCAGGTATCCGGTTGTTCCGGCCGGCACGCGATTCCCCGCGTCATCCAGGATCTCCGTCGCCATTCCCGGCGCAGGACCGCCCAGCGTGCACGGCTTCAACGGCTGGATCGGCAACGGAAAAAGGAAGCACCCGACGATCTCCGTGCCGCCCGAAATATTGATGATCGGTACGCGCCCGCCGCCCACTTTGCGGAAGAACCAGTCGTACGACGTCTCATCCCAAGGCTCGCCCGTCGATCCCAGGAGGCGCAGTGCGCTCAAGTCATATTTCGACGGATCGCTCGACCGCATCAGCACCCGGATCGCCGTCGGCGATACACCGAACGTCGTGATGCGATTCCGTGCGAGCATCTGCCATAACCGGTCCGGCTCCGGAAAATCCGGCGCGCCGTCGTACATGAAAATCGTGCCGCCGAAGTTATGATTGCCGATGATCGTCCACGGCCCCATCATCCAGCCGATGTCGGAGAGCCAGAAAAACCGGTCGTCATCCTTGTGATCGAACGCCAGCCAGATCTCCTTCGACATCTGCGCCAGCGCGCCCGCATGCGTATGGACGCAGCCCTTCGGCTTGCCCGTCGTCCCCGACGTGTACAGCAGCAGTGCCGGGTCTTCCGATTCCATCTCCACCGTCGCGACGTTGCCCGAAGTTCGCGGCCAGTCGAGCATCAGCTTGTCGAACGGAATCTTCTCCGCCAGCGGCAGCTTTTTTCCGCGCCGCTCCAGATGCTCCGCCGTGAAGACGTACTTCGCGCCCGAATCAGTCAGCCGCGTCGCGATCGCGCCCGGCCCGAATCCCGCAAAAATCGGCACGACGATCAGCCCGAGCTTCAGACACGCATACAGAATGGTCACCACTTCCGGCGTCATCGGCATGCACATCGCCACGCGATCGCCTTTCGCGAGCCCAAGCGAAACCAGATGCGCCGCCAGCGCATTCACTTCGCGATGCAGTTCCGCAAACGATATCTCGCGCGTCGCCCCGTTTTCGCCTTCCCAAACGATCGCCGGATTCTTCCGCCGTACATGCCGGTCCAGGCAATTGTGAACGATATTCAGCCGCCCGCCGGTAAACCATCGCGACCATTCGACCCCCCGCGACGAATCGAGCACCTCATCATACGGCCGAAACCACTCGACTCCGGTTTCCGCCACCATCTGCGCCCAGAATTCTTCCAGATGCTCCGTCGAGTACCGTAAAAAATCCTCGCGATTCCGGCACGCGATGCGGCGTAGAAAGTTCCAGACGTTCGTCGACTCGATGAATTCTTTCGATGGTTCCCAGATGTACGGCATATTTTTCAGCCACGAATGAACACGGATAAACACGAATGGATGCGTGTTCATTCGTGTGGATTCGTGGCTTAAACCTTCGGACGAATCAGCTCAAACCGGTCGCGGCTGCGTGAATACTCGTTGCCGCCCATTCTCGCGATCGCCTTCAGCTTGTCCGGATCGATCCGGAAATTCTCCACGATCTCGTCCTTCACGTGGAATCGCACCACTTCGCCGATCACCAGATCCGTTCCCGCCGGCTTCGGGCTCAGATCGATCATCTGCACGACTCTACACTCCATCGAAACCGGCGACTCGGCCACGCGTGGCGCCCTCACTGCTTCGCTCGCCACAGGAGTCAGCCCGGCGACGGCAAATTCGTCGACGCCTTGCGCGTAATCGCCGGACGTCAGATTCATCTTCTCGGCGATCTCTTCGCTCACAATGTTCACGACGAACTCGCGCGTCGCCGCGACGTTGCGAGCCGTATCTTTCGACGGATCGCGATGCGAAATCGCAAAGCACACCATCGGCGGATCGCCGCACACGGCGTTGAAAAAACTGAACGGCGCGAGATTGAAGACGCCCTCGGTGGAAACAGTCGACACGAACCCGATCGGCCGCGGCACCACCGATCCGATCAGCAGTTTGTATACGTCGCGCTGGGGCGTCGACGCCGGATCGACGATCATTTCGCGGTTTGTGGAGCCGGACTCCACGACGCCCAGTATTCTTTCCACTCCACCTGCTCGCCCGCCGGCAGCACATGGATCGGATTCAGCCCGTCGAGCATCACCGCGTACTCATCCGTCTGTGTTTTCTTGTGCTGATTCGCCAGCGCCTTCGGGTGCGGCCCGTGATGAATCCCGCGCGGATGCATCGTGCACATCCCCGCGCGAATATTGTCGCGGCTGAAGAAATCGCCGTCGTGATAAAAAATGAATTCGTCGTAGTCCGTATTGCGATGATAAAACGGCACGCGCAGCGCATCCGGATCCTGTTCGAGCGGACGCGGCACGAAACTGCATACAATCGCCCCCGGCGTGACGAACGTCGAATGCGCGCTCGGCGGCAGATGCGCCCGATGGCTCATCACCGGACGAATATCGCGCAAGTTAATCTTCCACACCGTCAGGTCGCCCTTCCAGCCGATCACGTCCAGCGGATTGAACGGATAGAAGACCTTCGAAAATTCGTCCTCGCACTTGATCCGCACTTCCCATTCGCTGTTGCGACCCTGGAACGACGGAGTCGACGGCTCCGGCGTCACGATCACGCCCGGGTCGTACAACGACGTTTGCCCGATCAGCCCCTTGTCCGGCTGCTCGAATTCGCCATGCGATTGAATGATCAGGAAAAAATTATCTTCGCTGCGCGGCACCAGGCGATACGTCACCGCCTGCGGCACCACGATGTAATCCCCGCGCTCGAACTCCAGCGGACCGAAGTCCGTCTCGATCGTCCCCTCGCCGCGATGAACGAAAATCAACTCGTCGCCGTCCGCGTTGCGATAGTAAAACGGCATCGGCTTCGATCGCCGCGACACGTACAGACGAATTTCCTGGTTCCCCAAAAACGCGACAGGCGCGCCGTCGGGATCTTTCAGATCCGCCGGTTCCAGCTTGTTCAGATCCAGGCAATGCGGCCGGAGCTTGCCCTCAAAGCGGATCCAATCCGTCGGCGGGTGCGAATGATACAGGTGCGCGGTTTTCCCGAAAAATCCCTTGCGTCCATGCTCTTCTTCATAGGACCCTTCCGGCAATCCGACGTGCGCCTGGGGAGCAAACTTGCCTTTTTTGAGGGGATACATGACTTCAGCATATCCCTTAAGAATGAGGAAGGGAAGAGAGCACCACCAAAAGGTGGAGCCAATTACTGCATTTCGTTATTCTTTTCCTGCTTGGGAGCCGCCGCCGGATGCTCTTCCGTTTTTGCATCCTCGGGTTTCTTGACCTGCGTCACTTCGGTGGTGGCCGGATCCTCAATCAGCAGATACACCGGCTGCTCCAGCAGCTTCGGATCGTCGCCTTTGGTGAGCAGCAGCAACTGCATGCGGCCTGGCTTGGCGAACGGAGGTACGCGCAGTTTCACCGCCGTTTCCTTCTGCTCGAGCACCTTGACCTTCATGTCGAACTTGTGGTCGGTCAGGTAGATCTCGTCGACCTTCGCAGGGTCCAGACCTACGCCGGTGATTTCGATCACGTCGCCGGGCTTCGCGGCCTTGGCGGAAATGGTGGTCATCTGCGGAGCGTCGCCGTCGGCGGTGCCGCCTGTGCAGATGATGGAGCTAAGGATGCCCACGAGCAGGAGTGGTCTCATGATCCTGTACCTCTCATAACAAAGTACGGGTGGTTAGTTCTAGCATCAATGGGCTAAAGGTCCCATAAACGCTAAGTTCGATCCCTGAGATGGAGCTAAGGCGAATCCCTACCCGGTGGCGGAAAGGATACCCTTCCCGCGGCGATTTTTCGTATTCTGGATTTGGTGTTCCGAGGTCATCACCGCAAAATCCGTATCCTGTTTGGAATCGCCGACATCGCGCTGATCGGCGTCGCTTTCGAACTGGCTTACGCCACGCGTGGGCGGCTGGACCTGGAACATTTCTTCGCGCTTCCGGCGACCGATAAAGTCCTGCTCGCCGGCTGGTCCATGCTGGTCTGGGTCGCCCTCGGCTACTGGTGGGAGCTCTACGATCACCTAGATACCGCGCATCCGCGCCTGATCCTGCGCGATGCTTTTCGCCAGAGCCTGGTGGGCGCCGCGTCGGTGATTCTTTTTCAATACGTCCTGCGCATGGACTTGAGCCGCTTCTTCGTGGCGATCTTCGCCGTCTATGCCTGGATTTTTCTGTGCCTGTTTCGCCTGAACGCCGGACGCGTTCTGAGCGTGGTCAGCCGCGAGTTCGGCTCCGTGCACTACGTCATGGTGGCGGGGCTGGGCGACGCCGCGCGTAAGCTGGGCCGCGAACTGGAGGCGGCCTCGGGCTACGGAATCCGCCTCACGGGCTTCCTGGCCGACGGGCCGGCGGAGGAAACGGAAATTGAGCTCGACGGAAAATATCCCGTCCGGCCCATGTCCGCGCTTCCCGAACTCCTGCGCCAGAACGTGATCGATGAAATCATTTTCGCCGTGGACAGCCGGCGCCTTTCCGAACTCGAAGAAATTTTTCTGCTGTGCGATGAAGAAGGGGTGCGCACGCGCGTCGCGGTCGATTTTTTTCCGCACGTCAACAGCGAGATTTATCTCGACCGCCTGGGCGCGGCTCCGCTGCTCACCTTTTCCGCGGCTCCGCACGACGAAATCCGGCTTCTTGTAAAGCGCGTCACCGATCTGCTCCTGGCCGCGGCCGCGCTGATTCTGCTGACGCCGGTCATGCTGCTGATCGCGCTGATCATCCGGCTCACCTCGCCCGGCCCCGCGATCTTTCGCCAGGAACGTTGCGGCCTGAACGGCCGCCGCTTCGTGTTCTACAAATTCCGCTCGATGCAGGAAAACGCGCACGAAATGCGCGAGCAACTGAAGCATTTGAGCCAGCGCGAGCTTGCCCTCAAAATTCCGAACGATCCCCGGCTCACCGGCGTCGGGCGGTGGCTGCGCAAATTTTCCATCGACGAATGGCCGCAACTCTGGAACGTGCTCAAAGGCGATATGTCGCTGGTCGGCCCGCGCCCCGCGGTTCCCGAAGAAGTCGATCAATATAAGCGCTGGCAGCGCCGCCGGCTGCGCATGCGTCCGGGCTTGACGTGCCTGTGGGCGGTCTGCGGGCGCGACGCCGTCGATTTCGAAACCTGGATGCGCCTCGACATGCAGTACATCGATAGCTGGTCGCTCGCCCTGGATTGGAAAATTATTCTCCGCACCATTCCACAGGTGTTGAGCGGTCGTGCAAACTAAAGTTAGGCCACGAATGGACACGAATACACACGAATGTTCTTCATTCGTGTTCATCCGTGTTCATTCGTGGCTTGAGAGCCAACCGCTATGGTCGTAGCAGGACGCCGCAAGACGATCGCATTCTTCATCGCGCTGGGAGCCGGGCTCATCCTGGTCACGCTGCTGCTCTACATCGGCTGGGTGATCCTCAACTGGCGCCACGGAATCCTGCTCTTCCTGGGCGTTCTGCTCACGCTGGTCCTGATCAGCGGAGTGGTCCTCAATACGATTTTTCTGGTCCGCGAAATCCGGCGCAACGCCCAGCACGACGCGTTCATCAACGCCGTCACGCATGAGCTGAAGACTCCCGTCGCCTCCATCCGCCTCTATCTCGAAACGCTGCAAAAGCGAAATGTCGACGAGACCAAGCGCCAGGAGTTCTACCGCATCATGCTCGAAGACAGCGACCGTTTGCTGGCCACGATCGAGCAGGTTCTGCGGACCGGGCGCATCGGCCACTCCACGCGGCCCGCCGCAACCCCGCTCGATCTCGGTGAAGTGGTCGAGCGATGCCTGGACCGCGCCCGCACGCTGCATCACCTGGATGCCGAATCTCTGGAATATTCGCCGGCCACCGCGCTCACGGTGCTTGGCGACCCCGATGAGGTCGGCGCGGCCGTTTCCAACCTGATCGACAACGCCGTGAAATTTTCCGGCCCCGACGTCAAGGTGAAAGTCGAAACCGCCCCGGTCAATGGACGCTTCGCCGCCATACGCGTGATCGATCACGGTCCGGGCATCGCCAAGACCGAACTGAAGCAAATCTTCAAGCGTTTCTACCGGGCCCCCGGCCCGCTTGCCGCTCGCGTCAAAGGCACCGGACTCGGACTCTACATCGTGCGATCCGTCGCCAAGCGCCACGGGGGACGCGCCTGGGCCGAAAGTGAAGGACCCGGCCGCGGCAGTACGTTTATCCTGGAATTGCCTCTGGCTCAAAGAGGCGCAAAATGAGCAAAGTGCTGGTGGTGGAAGACGAATCGCACCTCGCCGAAGGGTTGCGCTTCAATCTCGAAGCCGAAGGCTACGACGTGCGCGTGGTGGAATCGGGCGAAGCCGCGCTCGACGCTTTTTCAGGCGACGCCTTCGATCTGATGGTGCTCGACGTGATGCTTCCCGGGAAGGACGGTTTTTCCGTCATGACCGAATTGCGCGGCAAAGGGCAGTTCATCCCCACCCTGATGCTGACCGCGCGCAATCATCCCGAAGACGTCCTCAAAGGATTCGAAGCGGGCGCGGACGACTATCTCACCAAGCCCTTCGATCTGAACATTCTGATCGCGCGCATTCGCGGCCTGCTCCGGCGTAAAGCCTGGCTCACCGCTCCCCCGCCTCCGCCGCGTCCCAAAGACCGCTTCGTTTTCGACGACAAATCCGTCGAATTCGACGCGCTGGAGCTTCGCGTTCACGAGCAGGTTTTTCCGCTGACATTGATGGAAGCCAACGTTTTGCGATATCTGATCGAGCGGGAAGGCAAGCCTGTTTCGCGAAAAGACATGCTTGAAAACGTGTGGGGACTTCATGAGGACACCGACACGCGCGCCATCGACAACTTCATCGTCCGCCTGCGCCGCTATATCGAAGACGACCCCGCGCGTCCCAAACACCTGCTGACGGTGCGCGGCGTCGGCTATCGTTTCGTGAAATGAAATGGCTCTGGATCGTCCCCGGCGGTTTCGAAAGCGAACGGGCCCGCTCAGTCGCGTTCGAGGTTCAGTGCTCAGCGATGCAGTTGTAGCCCAGACCACAGAACCCCGAGCGCCAGCGAGTGGGTACTGGTGTCGGAGCCGCAGGCCCCGGCCCGATCATCCGCGACGGAAAGCCCCGCCAGTTTGAACGTTCGCCGCTTCCTGCGGTCGCGGTTCATTGCCGGCATCCCGCTGAATCAGCCGTTTAAGGAACCGCGACCGCAGGAAG
>JAIQFJ010000059.1 GCA_020073325.1 Terriglobia bacterium
TCACGATCACCGTGCTTTCCGCGCCGGTATAGGGGAAACTCCAGCCGGCCGGCGTCTTCTCCGCCGACAATAAAAACTTCGGTTTCGACGCGACTTTTTCCAGCGCAAGATCGGCCGCAAGCGCGGTCTTTGCAAACACCGTCTTCACGCCGAACTGCAATCCAAGCGACCATGCCGACACATCGTAGGGAGCCTCCGCGGGAGCATTCGGCGACCGCCGCACTTCGGGATAGGTCTGCTTCTCCAGCAGGTCTTTCGCATATCGCGCGAAAACCTGGTCGAACGGAATGACGTAGGTCCCGGCCTGATACGCTGCGCCGTCCTGCACGAAATCTTTCGTCGCGCGCGACACCTCGATGCCGCCGATGATCAGCTTGTCGACCAGTTCCGACACTTCATTGGCATCCTGCTGGCCGGCGACCGGGATCAGGATCGCAAAGCTCTTCTGCTTGTCGCCGAAGCCGAGTTCACCCTTCTTGCCCGCCTCGATCGTCTCCGCGTTGATGTCGTAAATCTGGTGCAGCAGGGCTTCCCTGCGATCCGCGGCAGCGTCGAGCAGGCCGAACGTCGCGATCAGTTCGTAGTCCACGATGTCTCGCAGACGCCACCATCCGCCGAGCCAGGGGCGCGGATATTCCGTCCTCGGCGCGACATCGCGCGGCGGAGCCAGCGGCTGATCCGGATTCTCCGCCTGCCGCTGAAATTCGTTCCCCTCGGGACGCCCCGTCGTCGATACGCTCGGCGCCGAAGGATCCGCCATGCGTTGCAATACCGGCGTCGCGATGCGCGCGCTGGCCACTTCGGTCAGCAGCCCGACCTCGTTATGCCACCACCCCACCCACGCCATCGCGCCCTGCCAGAAATTCGTATACGTCGAGTTGTAAATGATGCCCGTCTTGCCGTCCGCCTCGAGCGCCGCCGCCTGCGCCTGCCCGTAGATCGTATTCAGGCGATACACCAGCGGATGAACGTTGGGATTGATCGGATCCGTCGCCGGCATGGTGAAGATGCGCGCATTCGCGTTGCCCTGCTGATGTTCGTCGAGCCAGATGGAGGGGAACCAGTCGTGCCACAGCACCTGCGCCGTCATCTGCGATTCTTTCTGGGAAAACAGGAACAGGTCGCGATTGTCGTCGTGGCCGACATAGGCGTGATAGAGAAACGGCAGGTTGCCGCCTTCGTACGGCGTTCCGATGTACTTGTTGTACCAGTCGGTCACCATGATCTGGCCGTCCGGATTCGCCGACGGCTCCATCACGACGATCGTGTTGTCGAGAATCTTCTGCATGTAGGGGGAGTTCTCCGTCGCCATCCTGTACACCATCTCAATTACCATCTGCGACGAACCGATTTCGGTGGAGTGAATGTTGTTGTCGATGAAAACAACGGACTTTCCGTTCTTGAAAATGTCGTTACGCTCGGCTTCGGTGGGCGATCCGCCCTGGAAATACAATTTCCGCTGGAGCTGTTTCAAACGGTCCAGGTTCTTGATGTTGTCGGCCGAGCTGATCTCCAGGACGACAAACGGATTGCCGTTCGTGGTCGACCCGAGCGTCCGCATCCGCACGCGATCGCTTTGGCCGGCGATTTTTTGAAAATATTCGACAACTTTGTCATACCGCGCCAGTTTCCGGTCCGCGCCGATCTTGAAACCGAAAAACTCTTCCGGCGTAGGGATCGCCGCTGCCGACACCCCAGCCCACACCACTCCTGCGAGCACAATGCGTGCCCCGAGACTCCGCCTGTTCATGGGCATAGGTTACTACAGGACGCGGTCAAGGCTCGCGCCCCGCCTTTCGTACTGCACTGGTTCTAAAACCACCTAAACGAGGCGTACGGTAGTCCCACTCCGATCCGCTCCGCATAATCGGTCTGCATTTAATTCATCCATCCGGAGGCCCTGATGATCGCTGTGTTCCTGTTGCTCGCCGCTTCGACGCCGCCGCCCTCGGTCGAAAGCAAGCCGGCGGTCGTGAAACGGCTCACCGCCGTCGCGCCGTGCCAGGTGGTGACGCATCAGGAAGTGCAGCAGGCCTTCAAGCGGCCCTTCGCCAAAGGCAGCGAGGATCCGAATGCCTGCGAATACACGGCGATCGGCGAGCAGGTGGTCGCGATCAAGATGCAGCATTCGGCAGCAAAGCTCGACGTGCAGGCGGAGCAGTTGACGCTGCGCAAAGCATTTCCCGAGGCTCGGGTGCGCGATGCGGTGGGACTCGGCTCGGCGGCGTTTTTCCTGGATCTGCCGGGAATCGGCACGCAGCTTTTCGTGATTCGCGGCGAGCACGATTTTCTGTTGGTTTCCGTCATGGGACTCGGAGAGGCGAAGAAAGTGGCGAACCCGGCGCGCGCGATCGCGAAGCTCGCGCTGGACCGCCTGCCGACGGTTCGCTAGAATTTCACGCGAATGCCGCCGTTCAGGACTCGGCCATCGAGCGGCGCCCACGCATCCACCGTCCACCGGCCATCGACCGCCTGCTCCGGACGCAACAGCGGATCCCAGCGCGTTTGGCGAACATTCGTGAGGTTTTCGATGTTCACGAAAAGCCGCAACGGGCCGATCGGGTGCTCGGCTAGAAAACCGAAGAGGAGATACGGTTTCGATTCGGTCCGGTAGAGGTTGTCTTCGAGACGCTGAATTCCGGTGTAGTAGCTCTCCACACCGATCCGGCCGGCCTTTTCTTTTTCCCACATCGCGACGATTCCTAAACTATGACGCGGCGTCAGCGGGGTATCGACACGCTGATCGAACTCGAACTCGCGGGAGCGGACGTAGGTATAGCTCAGCGTCGCCGAGAAAGGAGACTTTCTGAGCGTGGCAAGAAATTCCGCTCCCAGGTTATTCGTCGGCCGGGTGAGATTCACCAGTTGATACACACTGCCAAGCTCGACATCGATCGGATGGTTGACGGTGGAATCGAAGAACGTGGCCGTATAAAAGACGGGTCCGATCTTGCGGGAAAGGTCGAAGGAGGAACTGCGACCGCGCTCGGCGATCAGCGGCCTGGGGATGACCAGCCGCGTGAGTCCCGCCGCCTCCGTTTCTTCCGTCAGAGGCGTGGGAGCGAAAAATCCTTCGCCGGCCGAAAGACGGCTGGTCCATCCACTCCACCGGATCAGCGCGGAAATTCGGGGACTGAAAAATGTGCCGAATTGATTTTGAAAATCGACGCGTCCGCTGGCGGAAACGGAAAGCCAGCGCGCGATCTCGATATCGTCCTGCGCGAAAATGCCCGGAGTCGTATAGCGGTACGTGAACTGCGGAACATCGCGGGGAAGAAACACGTCGCGTTCGACGGCCGCGCCGATCACCCAGGTATTGCGATGAAAAGTCCCGCGCGCGGCCAGTTCGCCGAAGAGCAAACCGTGGCGGTCGCGCTCGCGAATCTCGCCGAAGCGATGATCGTGATCCTGCAAGGACGCGGAGAAGCGCGCCGTGATCACATACCTCCGTTTGACCACCTTTTGCAGATTCCCGCCGAGATCGTAGCGGCGCGTATCGACCGCCTCTAGATAAGGCTGTCCGGTGGCCGGGAGAACCGAGCCCGGGATGGTCCCGCCCTCGCGGCTCTCATACGTGAATCCAGTGGTGAGAAATCCCGTCCAGCCGTTGCCGCCGTCCCAGAACAGCCGGGGCCGAACGAGCCCGCGCGAGTATCCGGCCAGGTCCGCCCAGCCATCGTGATCGATGTCGTTGCGCTGCTGCCAATCGCCGCTTCCCAGGAACGACAGGCCCAGGTGCGGCGTGAGTTGCGACGCCAGAAAGACCGAAGCGTCGGTTGCGCCGCGCGTCGACGTGTTGAACAGAAATTCGTGAACCGGCTCGGCTGTGGGGCGCCGCGAAATCAGATTGACGACTCCGGCCATCGCCCCCGCCCCATACAGCGCCGACGAAACGCCTTTGATCACTTCAACCTGTCCGAGGTCGATGGGAGGAATTTGCAGCAGCCCCAGACCACCGCCTTCCTGACCGAACAGCTGGAGCCCGTCGCCGAGGAAGGCTGTATATCGTCCGCGCATGCCTTGAATCCGCACGCTTGCCGCGCCCAGCGAAGGCGACGTGTTCTGGACGCGAAGCCCCGCCATTTCGTTCAGCATCATGACGATGTTGCCCGGCGTCATCATCGACTCTTCGTCGATTTCCTCCTGGCTGATCACCTCCACGCGAGTGGGCGAATCCTGGATTTTCGTATCGGTGCGGGTGGCGGAGACCGTGATTTCTTCCTTTTCCTCGATTTGCGGCTTCAGGTCGACGGAAACCGCCCATTCGCGGATCTCATCCACGGTAAGCGACGCTTTCGCGGGAAAGAATCCATCTTTTGAAACGCGGATCTCGATGGTCCCTAACGGCACGAGTGCCGCTGCGATACCGTTTTCATCGGTGGAAACGGCGATCTCGTTCACTCTTACGGTCGCACCCGGGACGGCTTCGTCGCCCGCTTTCACGGTGATTCGAACCGTCGCCGACCGCGGCTCCTGGAAAGCTGGGTCTGCCCGTTGTGCGATGGCCGGAAGAGCGCACAGCAGCAGAGAGATTAATTTCAAACGATTTTACGATTCGAGATGCAGAATCCCGCGCTGGATGGCGATCGTCACGGCGTGGGTCCGGTCGGATGCGCCAAGCTTTTCGAGAATATTCTGGATGTGCATCTTGATGGTCCCGCTGGCGGTGCCGAGTTTGTCGGCGATTTCTTTATTCGCCAGCCCGCGCGCGACGAATCCGAGCACCTCGACTTCGCGCGGCGTCAGCGCGACCTGCGGGAAATATTCGCTCAGGCGTTGGGCGACCTCGTGCGGCATCAGCCGCTTTCCCGAATGCACCGTGCGGATCGCCTTCAGGACGTCGGTGTGGACCATCTCCTTCAACATGTAGCCGCGGACGCCGGCTTCGAGCGCGCGATAAATGTCCTGATCGCCATCGTAGCTGGTCAGCGCGATGATGCGCGCGTCGGGAAATTCCTTACGGATCGCCTGCGTCGCCTGGACGCCGTCCATGTTCGGCATGCGCAGGTCCATCAAAGTGACATCGGGTTGATGCTGGCGGAAAAGCTCCACCGCCTCCCGGCCGTTGCCCGCCTCGGCCACCAGTTGCATGTCCGATTCATTCGCCAGAATCGACGCGATCCCCTTGCGAACCAGAGGATGATCGTCGACGCACAATACCTTGATCGTTGTCGTTTCCGTCATTCGTGATGTTCCTTGTGACCATTGGCGGGCAGCAGGACCGAAACCGTGGTGCCGCGTCCCGGCGCGCTCGCCAGGTCGAGCTTCGCGCCGATGTGACTGGCCCGCTCCTTCATTCCGATCAGCCCGTAGTGCCCGCTCTTTCCGTTTCCGTCGCCGAACCCGCTGCCGTCGTCCTTCACCTGCAGCCGCAACCCCCTGGCCGGATAGTCGAGGTTGACCTCAACCGTGCGCGCGCCCGAATGCTTCACCGAATTCGTGACCGCCTCCTGCGCGATGCGGACCAGGTTGTACTCGACGTCCGCCGCCAGACCGGCCGGTTTATTTTCCAGCTTCAACTTCAGTTTGATATCTTTCGTCTCGGTGGCCTGCCGCGCCGCCTGCTCGATCGCTGCAGCCAGTCCGGAATTTCCGCTGCGCAGGCCCGCGACCGACCTGCGCGTCTCGCGCAGGCATGTTCCGGCGTCCTGAATGATTTCTTCGAGCGTCCCGCGCTCCTCCGGCGACTTGATCCGCCCGGCCAGCGCCTGCATCTCCATCGTGATTCCCGAAAGCCCCTGGATCAGCGTATCGTGCAGCTCGCGCGCGATGCGGTTGCGTTCGGAGAGGATCAGGCCGAACTGTTCCCGCAGCCGGCGGATGCGCATCTTGTAGCCCGCCCAGATCAGCGCGGCGGTCAGCAGCGCCATCACCGGCCAGAACCACACACGCTGATAGATCAGCGGAGCCAGCGTGAAGTCCACCGCGCTGCCCGCCTGGTTGCACACGCCGTCGATATTGCAGGCGCTGACCCGGAACTTGTATCTTCCCGGCGGCAGGTTCGTGAAGTACGCCTCGCGCCGCGTTCCCGCATCGATCCAATCCTTGTCGAAACCTTCCAGAAGATACTTGAACGTAATGCGGCTCGGGACCACCAGGCTGAGCCCGGTGTACGTGAACTCGATGTTCTTCCGCCCCGGCGCCAGCTTGGCGATGTCGGCCGGATGCTCCTGCACGCCGTTGACGGTCACGTCTTCGATCACCACCGGCGGCGGCGGCAGATTTCGCTGCCAGTGCGGATCGAGCACCAGCATTCCCCGCACGGTAGAAAACCACAACCGGCCGTCCTTCATGAACGCCGCCGACGGCTGCACACCCGGCTTGCACTCGATCACGCGCAGCGCGTCCGTCGGACTGTACGGATTGCTGGTGATCTTCTTCACCTGCCCGGCGGCGAACTTCCGCAGCTCCGCGCGGGAGACCGCATAGATCCCTTTGCTGCACGCCATCCACAGGCGTCCGTCGTTGTCGCCGGCGATTCCATAAATTTCGCTGTCGAACAATCCGTCGCGCATGTAGAACGACGAAATTTTTCCGTTTTCGAGCAGCCGCAGACCGTTCCCCGGGGTGCCCATCCACAAGCCGCCTTCGGGGTCGCGATAAAACGCCGCCACGCCGCGGATGGGCGCGCCGTTTTGCAGCACCGGCTCGCCGGTGGAAAGAAAAACGCCGCTGGCGGTGGCGATGTAGATGCGTCCGGCCGAGTCCTCGCCCTGCGCGATCACGGTTTCGCCCGCGCGCGTCGTGCCGATCCAGATTTTTCCCGTACGATCCCGCAGGATGCTGTGCACTTCGACGTTCGACGGCGCCGGTTCCACGCGCACGCCGCGCACGCGATTCATCCCGTGCGTGGTGCCCACCAGAAGACTGCCGTCGGCATCTTCCGCCAGCGCGTTGATGAAATTCGACGCCAGCCCGTCCTTGGCCGTGAACGTCGTAAAATGCTTCCCGTCGAAGCGGGCCAGTCCGCTGCCCAGCGTCCCCACCCAGATGGTCCCGCTGCCGTCCTCCAGCACCGGACCGGTTTCGTTCGTCGGCAATTCTTCCGTCACGGTGTAGGGAACGCCGCGGCCGTCCAGGAATTGATTCAGCCCGTGCTTGGTGCCCACCCACAGGCTTCCTTCGCGATCTTCGTAAACCGAATAAACCGTGCTCTGCGACAACCCGTCCTGCGGCCGGAAGCTTTCCATTTCGCCGCCGCGCAGCCGGCTGAATCCGTTGCGGGTGCCGATCCACAAACTTCCGTCGCGGCTCTCGAACAGGTCGACAATCCAGTTGTCCACCAGCCCGTTTTCGGTGGTGTAAGGCGTCTCCCGCCCGTCGTTGAAGCGGATCAGCCCGACATTCGTCCCGAACCACAGGGTGCCGTCCTTCGAGGCCGAAATCGCGCGCACACCCGAATCGCCCGCCAGGGACGAGAGCGTCATCGACGTAAATTTCGTTCCATCGAACGAGCTGACTTGCGGGCCGTCGCCGCCCACCCACAGGGTCCCGTTGTCGGCCAGGAAGACGTTCCGCACAAAGCTCACCGCAAGCCCGTCCGCGTGGCCGTACGAGCGGATTTTTCCGTCCTCGAATCGCGCGACACCGTTCGACGTGCCCGCCCAAATATCGCCATCGCGGCCCGCGATCAGGCACGAAATCGAATTCGAGGGCAGCCCGTCCTTTTGCGAGAAATGCGCGAACGACCCGTGGTCGAGCCGGTAAACACCCGATTCGTTCGTCGCGATCCACAATGCGCCCGTCGCATCCTGCACCAGGTCGCGCACCCAGATATTCGTCGGCGCCGCGGGATAAATGCTTTCGAGCGGTGTGAATCGCACGCCGTCGAACCGCACCACCCCGGCCTGCGTCCCCAGCCACAAGTACCCGTCGCTGGTCTGGATCACCGCGTTGATGCTCGATTCGGACAGCCCTTGCTGCGTCTGCCAGATCCGATGCACGTATTGCGTCAGCTTGCGGTTGGGGTCCAGGCCGTAGACCGGGCCGTAAGCCGAAGCCGCGAGCGCCACAATGAGTACAAGCCGCGATCGCATCCTTATAACACCATTCTAAGTAATGACGAATCAGGATCGCGAATGGTCACATGTATTGACAGCGTTTTCCCAGCCTGAGACGTTCGCCGGAAACTCGCCCGGCGACACGCCAAGCACCCGCCGCATGTGCCGAGCCAAGTGGCTCTGATGCGCAAACCCCGCTTCGGCCGCGATGTGCGCCACCGGAAGCCGCGTCTCGCGCAGCATCGTCAGGGCCCGTTCGACGCGCCGCCCGATCACGTAACGGTGCACGGGAATTCCGGTCGTCTGCCGGAACGCCGCAGTGAGCTGCGAGACGGCGATTCCCGCCACGGCCGCCAACTCCCCTAGCGAAAGATCCCGAGCCGGATGATCTTCGATATAGCCGATCACGGCTCGCAAGCGTTTTCCCGACAGATCGATTTTTTCCGAATGCGCCCGCGCGGCCGAGCTATGCCGATCGACCAACCTCGCCGCCAGCGCCGTCGCCAGGCTCTCGCGATACAACTGCTCCGATTCGGCGGCGGATTTCAGGGCCCACCCGATATGCTCAATCTGCGGGTCGCGAATCTGAAAGCGATTGACGATCTCGACACGCGCCGGGTCGAGCCCGCGCTCCTGCGCCGCGGCGCTCAGAGAAGCCGGGGGAACGCCGATCAGGAGCACGGTATCCGGCTGGTCAAGCTCCCAACGGCTGGCGACAAACGGCGGAACGATATCGACATCGCCATGCACGGCGCTGCCGCGATGATGCTGCCCCGCCCTGCGGCACCCGATCCGCACGGTCGGGCCGACATGAATCACGATCCCGGCCCCGGCGCGCGCCGGCGATTCCACCACACCCGCGGGATCAGTGGCCAGGCGAACCGTCGGCATGGTCTTCGACTGCGCGGCGCGCATGTCTGCAATTTAACACGCCCCAAACGAAAAACGCGCCCATCGCCGGCGGCAGCGATGAAGCGCGTTCCCTCAATTTCCCCGGAGGGCGATCCTAAATGAACATCTCTTCGTCCGCGGTGGCGGGCACCGGACCGTTGCGGTTCCGGCTCAGGTAACTCAACGCCGCGCGAATCCCCGCGCTGACGCCCTGAATCTCCCGCAGCGGCTTCATGATTCCGTTGTGGACCAGCGCCACGGTTTCATGCGCGCGATTCATGGTGTCGTCAAGCACCATTTCCGCCCGGTCGAACTGCACGCGCGCGCGGCCCGCCGCGTCTTCCAGAACTTCGTCGATGCGGGCGAGCTGTTTGCGCGTGACATCCAGAATGTCGTTGGTCTTGACGGTAATCTCGTGGATCTGCTTCCTGCTGTCGTCCACCGCGGCGCGCGACGATTCCACCAGCGCGTCCACCTTGGGCAGCAGCGTCGAGGCCTTCTCCTCCATCGTGCGTGCCGAGCGGTAGATCCCAAATAACAACCCCGCCTGAATACACAGCGCGACTGCCGCTACAAAAACGAAAACCGCGATGACGATAAGCAGGTTCTGATCCATGACTGGTTTTTATTCCGTCGGCGTATTGACGGATTCGCGATAGGCCTGGCGTCCGGCCTCCACCGCCGCCGACAGGTTGTCCTTGTGACGTTGAATGCTCTGTTTGCCGCGGTCGACCGCTTCTGCGGCTTGATCGCGCAGATCCGAAGCGCGGCGCTTGGCGAAATCCGCGCCGTCATTTGCCTTGCTGCGCAGAAAATCGCGCGTTTCCGTACCGGACTTGGGAGCAAACAACACCCCGACCGCTACTCCGAGTCCCAGTCCCAGAAAAAAGTAGGAAAGCTTATTGTCGTCCTCCATCGCGGACACACTCCCTTCGCCTTCAAGCATACCAGCGCAAGACCTGGGATGCTTGGGATAATCGTTGGTCGAAACCGTTAAGATGCCGAAAGCCGCGCCGAAGCTGCTCGATCTCGAAGGATTGCTCGCGTATGCGGCGCGCACGCTCGCCAGCCGCGCGCAATCGAGCGGCGAGTTGCGCGAAAAATTGAAGCGCCGCGCGGCGAATCGCGCCGATGTCGACGAAGTGATCGGACGGCTGAAAGACCTGGGCTATCTGAATGACAAACGCTTCGCCGAGTCGTTCGCATCGTGGAAGCGGGAAAACGGAGGCTTCGGAAAAACGCGCGTGCTGCGCGACCTGATGGCTCGCCGTGTGGCGCCGGCTTTGGCGAAACAGACCGCGGATGCGGCCTACAAACAGATCGACGAAATCGCGATGATCGAAAAATTCCTGGAGCGAAAATATCGCGGCAAGGATCTGGGCGCGTTGCTGGGGGAAGAAAAATATCTCGCCTCGGCATATCGCAAACTGCGGCTCGCCGGATTCAGCACGGGCAATTCGATTCGAGTCCTCAAGCGCTATGCCGCCGAAGCGGAACGCCTCGAAGAGATGGAAACTCCGGAGGAGTAGAAAGCACACTCCTTCGAATAACCGCTCGAAATGGACCCGCGATCGCGCAGTAATCGCGGCTCGGATCAATCGACGATTCCAATCCAAGCGCCGAAACAGAGCCGCGATGTCAACGAGCGGGTGTCGCTGTTTTCACATCGGCTCCTGGCTTCGTTACAACACAGCGGCCGGATTGGTCAGTTCGCCGATCTGCTCGATCCGGATCGTCACCGCATCCCCTGCTTCGAGCTTTGCTGATTCGCCGATGATGATCCCCGTGCCCGTGAGAAATACCGACGCCGGTGGCACCGGATTCGCACGCAATAGAAACTCGATCAACGCGTCGAGCGTCCGGCCTAACCGGTCGATCGCAACTTCGCCCGAAAAAATCGTTTCGCCCGAGCGACTCACTGAACAGCTCAACACGAGCGACCGGGGATCGGTAATCTCATCCGAGGTCACCATGATCGGCCCCAGCGCGCAGCTTGCCTGGAAGGTCTTCGACTGCGGAAGATACAGCGGATTCTGCCGCTCGATATCCCACGCCGAGACGTCGTTGGCGAGCGTGTAGCCGAGCACGCGGCCGCGCGCGCCGAGCACCAGCGCCAATTCCGGCTCCGGCGCCGTGAACTTCGAATCGGGACGAATGCCGATCGCCTGGCCGGGTCCGACGCACACGCGCGCCGTGCCTTTGAGATAAATCTGCGGACGCTCGTCGGCACGCACGCGTTCGTAAATTTCGCCGCCGCGCGCGTGAGCCGAAGTTGCATACGTCGAGCCGCAGGCCCACACTTCGCGAGGCTGAAGAGGAATCAGCGGCTCCGCCGGAACCGGTCTGGGGATCGCGAACTCTTCGGCCATTTCGGCCAGCGGAGCGCCGCGTTTTTCCGCCGCGCAGATCAGGTCGGAAAGCGTGTAATCCGGAATCGGCCGCGCCGAGGTGTGATTGAAAATGGCGGCAGTCGTCGAACCTTGCCACTTGATTTGTCCTAACCGCATGGTGAAAATCCTTGAGGAAACTGCAAAGAGACTATTGTCGTAGTCGAGACACGATTTTGCAACTGTTACATGGCCTAGGACGAACGTAATACAGAGGAATAAAATAGAAGGCGCCATGCTACCGCTGCTCCTGCTTGCAAGTTTCGCCGCCGACCTTCCGGCGCCGGCGACCGACATCGCTCCGAAATCCGGCTCCGCGACGGTCGTGCTGGCGGGTGGATGTTTCTGGGGCATCGAAGGCCTGTTCGAACACGTAAAGGGTGTGAAACAAGCCGTTTCCGGCTATGCCGGAGGCAGCGCGTCGACGGCGAATTACGAAGCGGTCGAGACCGGCACGACCGGTCATGCCGAATCCGTCCGCGTGACCTACGATCCTGCGCAGATTTCTTTCGGCAAGCTGCTGCAGGTTTATTTTTCGGTGGCGCACGACCCGACGCAGCTCAACCGGCAGGGGCCGGATTCGGGGACGCAGTACCGCTCGGCGATTTTTTATGCCGGCGAAGATCAGAAGCGCGTGGCCGAGGCGTATATCGCGCAGCTTACGGCGTCGGGAGCGTTCAAGAAGAAGATCGTGACGCAGGTGACACCGCTGGCGGGGTTCTATCCGGCCGAAGATTATCACCAGCATTTTCTGGCGAAAAATCCTTCGAATCCGTACATCGTCTACAACGATCTGCCGAAACTACAGCACCTGAAAAAGCAGTTTCCGGAACTCTGGAAGTAGCTACTTTTTCTTCTTGTCGCCGGAGGTGAGCCACTCGGCGATGCGGTGCGGCGGAAACGCTGCGAGAACGATCGCGGCGCAGACGATCAAAAACACAAAGAGCAAGGCGGCTAAGGCCATAGATTCAAGATAGCATCCATGGGGGGCGGGATTTATCCCGCGCGAGGCTTTAGCCCGGCCTGTCCACAAGCGGGCCTAAAGTTCCCCAACAGGAACACCCGCTCCTTCGCAGTCGCGGCTCTTTGCCGGGGTCGCGGTACAGGGAACGAATCGCGGGCAAAGAGCCGCAAGCGACAGCAAGCGGGTGCTGCGGAGATCGCGATTATTTCCTGATCACCGTGATCGTCACCTGCGACGGGTATTGCGTCGAATGATGCACCGCGTTGTGCGCCACGACGCCTTTTTCTTCATCGTAGTTGTTGCCGCCCGTGTTCAGGTTGCGATCGAAGCGCGGGAAATTACTGCTCGACACTTCGATGCGGATGCGATGGCCGGCCGCGAAATAATTGCTGGTGGTCATCGGGGAGAGCGCCAGCTTGTACACTTTGCCCGGCTCCATCCACACCGGAGGCTTTTCGTATCCCTCGCGATAGCGCGCGCGCTGGATGGTTTCATCCAGATTGTAAGCGGTGCCGTCGGGCAGCACATCGATCACCTTCACGGTAAAGTCGGTGTCTTTCGCGTCAGAGGAAACGTACAAAGTAGCATTGATGGGTCCGCTCAGCTCGATTCCTTCTTTGAGCGGTTCCGTGGTGTAGACCAGAATGTCGTTGCGGGATTCCATCTTGCGCTGATCGAGGGCGCCGCCGTTCACGGCGTTTCCGGTGCAGCACACGTTGCCGCCGTAGGACGGCACGGGATTCATCGGGTCGTAGACGAAGCTGTCGGGATGATCAGACGACGGAGCCGTGGTGTTCAGCGCGCCGTCGCCATACAACGTGTTGGCCTTGCCTGCGCTTGAAAGATAGAACGTCATCGGCGCCGCGCCCGCGGGAGGCCACGTGTCGGCGCTCTGCCACTTGTTCAGACCCATCGTGTAGTACTTCACCTTGGGCATTTTTTCGAGGACGCCGTTGTCCTCGCCCTTCAGGAAATGGTCGAACCAGCCGTAGGTCAGCTCGTTATAGTCGAGCCGCGCGTCGCCCATGTCGCGCTCGCCGACGATGGTGTGTTCGGTGGCGCGGGTGTAGGAACAATGCAGCGTCGGCGCGATCACGGCATATTGCTGATTCGCGGCCTCGCCCTTCGCCGTCTTGCGCACGTAGTTGTATGCGGCGAGGTTCGGGCCGACGGAAACGTCGTACCACGACATGAACCAGAAGCCCGGAATATTGATCGGCATGTTGTCATGCCACAAGCCGCCGCGATACCAGGCCGGATCGTTGGGGGTGCGCTTGATCATCGCGCCGCCGGTGGAGACTTCCATGCGATCGGCGAAAATCCCGTGCGGGCCGTCGACGGCTTTAATAATGTCCTGCTCGGGGAGATGCATGAGAGCCTTCGACCAGTCGACCGGCGGAAGCTGCTGCGCCAAGTCGAACGACTTCGAGATGCGAATCAGGTCCTCCTGCGACGTGTTGGGCGGAAGCGTCGGCCGCACCTGGTTCTGTTCGCCGTAAAGCCACGCGATGAAGAGCATCTGCACGGCTCCGCCGCGATACCAGTTGCCCTGCTCAATATAAGGTCCGACGCGGCCGACGCCGGCGCCAAATCCCTGCGGGATCATGGTGGTGAATCCGGGATTGCCCTGCGCCGCGACGCCGAGCTGCCATTCCGCCGTCGACGAGCAGCCGATGGTCCCGACCTTCCCGTCCGACCACGCCTGCGTCGTCATCCACGTGATGGCATCGCTGCCGTCGGTGAGCGGCGGGCCGAGGATGTCGTAATTGCCCTCCGAGAAGAAATGTCCGCGCTCGTTCATCACGACGTAAACGTAGCCGCGCTTGACGGCTTCGAGTTCAGTGGACATGTCGGCGGGCAGGCCGTTGCGGACGTCCCAGAAATTGAAGTTGTAAGGCGTCCTGGAAAAGATGACGGGATATTTCTTCGAGGTGTCCTTGGGCCGGTAGATATCGGCGGCCATGCGCTTTCCGTCGCGCATGGGGACCATCACTTTGCGCTCGATAATCGCCGTGGATTCCAATTCTTTCTCTTTGGCGTTGCGCATCGCGGCAAGAGCGGGATCGACGCCGGGGCGCGGTTGCGCTCCAAGGGTCAGGACGAAGCCGAGGGTTACGGCTGCGAGTGTCTTCATTTTGGAGAAAGCCTCTTCGTTTAGCATATGCGTTCGGGGATGTCGGCGTTTGGGCCAGCCAGGGTTTCCGATCGGCAAGCGATCCGGGCCCGGACGACCGCGGCCGTCAGAGTCTGTGTGAAAATGATCGGCGTCGGCCGCTTCCTGCGGTCGCGGTTCCTTAAACGGCTGATTCAGCGGGATGCCGGCAATGAACCGCGACCGCAGGAAGCGGCGAACGTTCGGTTTTCACACAGACTCGTGAAAGCGGGGCTCGCTGCCTCGCACTGCGGCCGCCTGCCCTGCCATCATGCGTGCGAGGCGCCAAATGAGCAGCACGTTGCGCCTGAGCGCGAACCCCGCGCGGTTTGACGAGGTATGTGCTTCCATGCGGGCGTTTCGCAACCAATCCACATCAGCCGGCATGGCTGCCGGCTCGCCGCTCGACGAGCGGCCCCACATTCTTGGTCAAGTTGAGTTTTCACACAGGCCCTCTTTGGCGCGGGCCGGTCGTGAGCTTTTCACGCAGACTTCGAAACTCGACTGATAGACTAAGTAGTTGAGCTCCGCCGCACTCCTCAGGATCGCAATTGCCGGCGCTGGGCGGGTCGCGGAGGATCTCCACGCACCCGCGCTCGCGCGGCTGGAACCTCGGATTCACGTTTCCGCGATTTACGATCCGGATGCAAGCAGGGCGCACGCGTTACGCTCGCGATTCGCCGGCGCGGGCGTCGTGCCGGACTTTCAGGCGCTGCTCGCCGATCCTGAAATCGACGCGCTCGCCATTCTGACTCCGCCGGACACTCACACGACACTCGCGCTGGAGGCGATCCGCGCGGGCAAACATGTGCTGATCGAAAAGCCCGTGGCCACGACGGCTCGCGAGGCGAACGAGCTGGCTGGTGCGGCGCAAGCAGCAGGCGTCGTGGCAGCGGCGGGACACAATCTGCGTTTTCACCGGCTGGTCCGCCGCGCCGCCGCGGCGATCAGGCGCGGCGATCTCGGCCGCCTGGTCGAAATCGAAATGCGCTGGAACTCGCCGGCGGGCGAGGAATCGCCGTGGCGGAAGGATCGATCGAAGGGCGGCGGAGTCCTGTTCGACCTGGGCGTGCACCACGTCGATCTGGCCCGCTTTCTCACGTCGGCGGAATTTACGGAGCTTTCGGCGATCACCGAATCCGAGGGCTGCGACGACCTCCGCGCGCGCGTTTCCGGCATCGTGGGCGACGGCGTCCGCTTCACCGCTTTCTGGAGCAAGAGCGCGCAGCCGATCCACATGGTGCGGATCACCGGCAGCGACGCGTGGATCGAGTTTGCGATGTACAGCGCGGTGAGTTGGCGCTGTTCGAAAGGATTGCGCGCAGGCGAAGCCGTGGAGGATTTCCGCCGCGGCGTCGAAGGAAGAAAATCCGGAGGCGATTCGGCGGCGTCGTATCACGCGCAATGGCTGGATTTCGCGGACGCGATTCGCGACTCCCGGGAGCCGTTGTGTCCGCTAGCGGAGGCGGCGCAGAGCGTCGCGGCATGCGAGCGGCTCGCGGCCGCATCGTCGAACGCCATTCAGGCGGAGCATCGCGAAGGACCCGCGTTGTCGGTGATCCTGGCCGTTCAGGGAAACTTCGCCGGGATCCGCCACACTCTGCGTCATCTGAGGGCGCAAACGCGCCGCGAAGCGATCGAATTGGTGCTGGTGTGGGCCAGCCGCGAGCCTATAGACGTACCGGACGAGTACGTGCGCGGATTCCATGCATGCGCGATCGAACGGGTCGAGCCGGGTTTGACGATCGCCGAGGCGAATGCAGCGGGCGTGCGGCGCGCGTCGGCGGCGATAGTGGTGTTCGCCGAAGATCATTGTTTCCCGGAACCCGAGTGGGCCGCGGCTTTAATCGACGCGCATGCGCGCGGGTACGCCGTCGTCGGGCCGGAGATCGCGAACGGAAATCCGGGCAATGTCGTGAGCTGGTGCGACTATTTGATCGGCTACGGACCGTGGATCAGTCCGGCGACCGCGGGCGAGGCGCCGTTTCTGCCGGGACACAACAGCAGCTACAAGCGGTCGATTCTGCTGGAGTACGGCGCATCGCTGCCGGAGAAACTGGAAGCGGAGGCGGTGCTGCATTACGAACTGGTCCGCGACGGGCACCGGCTGTTTGTCGAGCCGCGCGCGCGAACGTCGCACCTGAATTTCGCGCAGTGGGGCGTGTGGCTGCCGGTCCAGTTTCATTGCGGACGCGTCTTCGGCGGATCGCGCGCGGCGCAGTGGGGATGGGGCCGGAAACTCTTCTATGCCGCTGCGTCTCCGCTGATTCCAGCGGTACGATTGCTGCGCATCGCGCAGGAGTTGCAGCGGCCGAATCGTCCACAAAAGATGCTGCCGCGCGTGCTGCCGGCGCTCGCGCTCGGATTGATGCTGGACGGCGCGGGGCAGATGCTGGGATACATCACGGGACCGGGGCGGTCGCGACACCGGCTGGCCGGGTTCGAGCACGATCGCGTACGATTTATCCGCGCCGTCGATCGCAAGGCGCTCGAAGAAGCACCCTAAGAAGCAGCCCCCGAACAGACAGCCTTTGATAGACTTCCTAACGGAGGTCCACGATGGCGGCAGTGAAGTTCATTCTGAACGGAAAACCTCAAACGGTGGACGTCGAGCCGCGGATGCCGCTGTTGTGGGTCCTGCGCGACACGCTCGGCATGACCGGCACGAAATTCGGCTGCGGAGCCGCGCTTTGCGGCGCTTGCACGGTGCACGTCGACGGACGTCCTGCGCGCGCCTGCATCACGACCGCGCAGAGCGTCGCGGGCAAGAAAATCACCACCATCGAAGGACTCTCCGCGGATCGCTCGCATCCCATACAGCAGGCGTGGATCGAGGAAGACGTGCCGCAGTGCGGATACTGCCAGTCCGGCCAGATCATGACCGCGGCGGCGCTGCTGGCGAAGACGTCGCATCCGAGCGATGCCGATATCGATGAGGCTCTGCACGGCAATATTTGCCGCTGCGGGACGTATCAGCAGATCCGCGCCGCGATTCATCGCGCGGCGGCGATCGGGCGAGGTGCGAAATGAAGCGCCGGACATTTTTGCAATCGGCGATCGGCGGATTGGTGGTCGCGTTCGAACTGCCGACACGATCGCGAGCCGCGGCGTCGAAGCTGAACGCCTATGTGCATGTCGGCTCCGACGACGTCGTGACGCTGTTCATCGCCAAGGGCGAAATGGGCCAGGGAACGGTCACGTCGATTTCGCAATTGTTGGCGGATGAACTCGAATGCGACTGGAAGAAGATCCGCACCGAGTTTCCCGGCGTGAGCCGCGAATACGGATTTCAGGGCGTCGTGGGCAGCGCGAGCATTCGTACCGGATGGGAGCCGCTGCGCAAAGCGGGCGCGACGGCTCGTGAGATGCTGATCGCCGCGGCGGCGCAGAAGTGGGGCGTCGACCGGTCGCAATGCCGCGCCGAAAATAGCGCGGTGGTGAATACGGCGACGGGACAACGCGCGACCTACGGCAGTCTGGCCGAGGCAGCGGCGAACATCGCTCCGCCGGCCAACGTGAAATTGAAGGATCCGGAAAATTTCAGGCTGATCGGGCAGCCGGTGAAGCGCATCGACACGCCGTCGAAAGTGGACGGGTCGGCGACGTTCGGGCTCGATGTACGGCGTCCAGGAATGCTGTACGCGGTGGTCGCGCGCTGCCCGGTGTTCGGCGGCAAGGTCGCTGGCTTCGACGATTCCAAAGCGAAGGCCGTTGCCGGAGTGAAGCGCGTCGTGCAGATTTCGACGGGCGTCGCGGTGGTGGCTGAAAATACGTGGTCGGCGATGGAGGGATGCCGTGCGCTGGCCGTGAAATTCGACGAAGGCGCGCGCGCCGCCTTGACCAGCGCGGAAATCAGCCGCCAGTTTGCGGATCGGATGGACAAGGCGGGTGCGGTGGCTCGCAAGGATGGCGATGCAGCGTCGGCGATGGCGTCGGCGGCGAAGAAGATCGAAGCGGCCTACGAAGTTCCGTTCCTGGCGCACGCGCCGATGGAGCCGCTGAACTGCGTCGCCGAGGTTTCTGCCGATTCGTGCGAGGTATGGGCCTCGACGCAGATGCAGACACCGGCGCGCGATCTTGCCGCGAAGGTCAGCGGAGTCGGACCGGAAAAGACGCAGGTCCACACCGAATACATGGGCGGCGGATTCGGGCGGCGCGGCGGAGTCGACTACATCGGCGAGGCCGTCGAGGTGGCCAAAGCGATCGGCGCGCCGGTGAAGCTGACGTGGTCGCGCGAGGACGATCTGCAACACGACCTGTATCGTCCGGCGTCGCTGACGCATTTTGCCGGTGGGCTGGATGCGGAAGGATGGCCCGTGGCGCTGACCAGCCGCATCGCGTGTCCTCCTTTCGGCGGAGTTCGCGATGGGCTTTCGCGCACGGGAGTCGAAGGCGTCTCGACCATGCCGTATTCGATTCCGAACGTTTTCGTCGATTATCACGCCGTCGATCCGGGGATTCCAGTGAGCTTCTGGCGATCGGTGGGATATTCGCAGAACGTTTTCTTCACCGAATCGTTTCTGGATGAGATGGCGGCGGCGGGTTCGAAGGATCCGCTGGAGGTGCGGCTGCGGCTGCTGGCGAATCAGCCGCGATTGAAGGCGGCACTGCAGCTTGCGGCGGAGAAAGCGGGCTGGGGCAAGCCTCTCGCGTCCGGCAAAGGGCGCGGATTGTCGGTGGCGAACAACATCGGCAGCTTCACGGCGCAGGTCGCCGAGGTTTCCGTCGACAAGGGCAAGGTGCGCGTCGATCGCGTGGTGTGCGCGGTGGATTGCGGACACGTCGTGAATCCGGCGATTGTCGAGCAGCAGATCCAAAGCGGCATTGTGTTCGGCCTGACGGCGGCGCTGAAGGGCGGCATCACCATCGATCGCGGGCGCGTCGAGCAGAGCAATTTCGATAAATACGACGCGCTGCGGATCGACGAGATGCCTCGCGTCGAGGTGCATATCGTGCCCAGCAGAAATGCTCCGGGCGGGATCGGCGAGGCGAGTACGCCGGGGATCGCCCCCGCGGTCGCCAATGCGATTTTTCAGGCGACGGGCAAGAGAGTGCGCCGTTTGCCGATCCGGATCGAGGCGTGATTTCCTGACGAGCGGAACGTTCTCGTGATTTCGACAGTGCTCGTGGGGCAGGCTTGCGGCACGCAGCACTAACCCCGCCATAACGGGCGGGCCTTTCTCGGCGACGTGCGGGAAGCCCCTTCAGTCCTGACGCGGCATAATAGGACGTGCTCACCGACCTCGTCCAGATTCGCAAGCTCACCGAAGAACACAAGCGCGAAAATAAGCGGTTCGAAAAATTCATCGAGGCGAATCCAGGCGAGAAGAAGCACTTCAAACGAGCCGCCGGGATCGTCGAGCCGAAAATCGATTGCCGCGTCTGCGGCGAATGCTGCCGGAGTGCGGAGGCGAATGTTTCAAAGACCGACATCCGTCGCCTGGCGCGATTTCTCAAGCTGAAGCCCTCCGAGTTCGTGCGTCAGTACACGATGGCGGGCGAAGACGGCGACACCATCCTGCGGCGCAGCGATCCAACCGGATGCGTGTTTCTGAAAAACAAGCAGTGCTCGGTCTACGAAGCGCGGCCGGCCACCTGCCGCGGGTTTCCGCATGTGTCGATGAGCCCGCAGTGGATCTTCGACCGCCTCTATTCGTATCCCGAGCGCGCGTCGTATTGCCCGATCGTCTACAACTGGCTCGAAACGGCGAAGGATCTGTCGGGCTTCAGACGGTCACGCGATAATAAAGCGTGATTACCGACCTGGTCCAGATCCGGCGCATGGGCGAAAAGAATCGCGCCGAGAATCTGCGCTTTCGAAAATATCTGAAGTCGCATGAATGGGTGGAGCGCCAGTTCCGGCATGCGGCCGAGGAGGTCCACGACCAGATCGATTGCCGCGAATGCGCCGAATGCTGCCGTGTGACCGAAGTGCAACTGGCCGAGCGCGACGTCGAGCATCTGGCGAAATTCCTGCGCATCAAGCCCGCGGCCTTCGTCGAGCAGTACACGATGGAAGGATCGGACGGCGAGCTGATCCTGAAGCGGTCGGAAAAAGGCTGTGTGTTTCTGGATGGAAACGAGTGCATGGTATACGAGGCTCGGCCGGGAAATTGCGAGAAATTTCCGCATTTATTGAAAGGATCGGGGTCGATTCCGAGCCGGATGTGGCAATTTGTCGATCGGGCGACGTATTGTCCGATTGTTTACAACTGGCTGGAGATGGTCAAGGGGCTGACGAAGTTTCGCTGAGTTATTTTGAGGGGCATTGTGCCGGCCCCACATGGTAAATTGAAACTGTGAGTCGTCCGGTAGCCCGCTATACCCCCTCTCGCCGTTATCTGCTGTTGGCGATGCTCGCCTTCGGAGGAAGCGTCCTGTCGGCCTATTCGGCGCTGCGGTGGACCCCCGCTTGGATCGCAGCCGGGTTGTTCGCTCTCTCAGGACTTGCCGTGTTGCTGGTCGCGCTGCGGCCGGCGGTCGAAATTCACGACACCCATCTGCTGGTTGGTCACAAGGCCATTAAGTGGACCGACATTCGCCGCATCGATCAGACCGGTTGGAATGCGCCGCTCGCGGTCTATCTGACGCTGACCGACGAATCGCGCGTGCTGGTGCTGCATCCGGGCGATCTGGATTCTTCCACCAGTCTTTTGCGGCATCTGCGCCGCAATTCGCGCGAGGCGCTGCTCGACGGGATTCCCTATCGCCAATTCTGGGGCGAGACCGTTGCGCAGGCGCAACCACAAGCCCAGCTTCCCGCCGCTCAGACGGCTCCGCCGAAGCAACTGCCTCCGCCGCGCTATCCTCTGCTGCGTCCCGAGGACGAGGACGAAGTGGAACGCATGTTCCAGCGGCTCAAAGCGGTCGGCCATATCGACCAGCGCGGTTCGGACGAAAATTAGTTGAAAAAAATCGCACTGGTGCTCGCGGCAGCGGTCCTGCTGGCTGCGGTGTTTCATACGGCGATCCTGACTGCGCTCGGTTCGTATCTGGTGAAGGCCGGACCGCCGCAGAAGGCCGACATCGTCATCGTGCTGGCGGGCGACGCGAGCGGCCATCGCATTCTGAAAGCGGCCCAACTGGTGCGCGAAGGATACGCGTCCAAGGTTGTGGTCAGCGGGCCGGAGGGCCAGTACGATTAC
>JAIQFJ010000509.1 GCA_020073325.1 Terriglobia bacterium
GGTCGCGCGCAGGCTGAGAATGAATCGCACCGCGCCCGAGACAAGGCCAGTCTGGTCCGGGTGAGGAACCATCGAGGGATTGAACAGAGCGGCCGCCTCCAAAGAGTATTCAGCCAGGAAGTACGAGCCGATCAGGAGCCGGCGCTTCTCGGAGATATCTTGATCGGGCGGCAGAAGGTCGCGAATCTGCTCAAAGCGTTCCTGGAAAATTCGCTGGATCTGCTGGTGCCTTCCTGTGAATTCGATGGATACTTTCTCCAGGAGATCTGCCACTTCATGTTCCGGGAGCGCCATGATTCTGTGGATGATTCCACTCATACGCAAGGCATCCCCCGGGATAAACGGCCGGAGAAGAACGCGGGAGGGATCGGGACGAAGTGTCGGAGAAGTGCGTTCAAGGTGAATTGTCATCAGCTATTCGGTGCCGGGTTCACTGAAGCTGGTCAGGATGCTTTGACCCAGGCGCATCTCCGCCAGGGAAAGATGGAACGCCAGAGTCGACTCCGCTCCCTGATTTCCGTTGACGCGATCGACGTGCAGTCCGTCGCGGCATCCGCCTGATTCCGGCGAGTATAGTTCCAAGCCAAGATCGTTCCAGCCGATGAACCAGTCAAAGGCCCGTTGCGCATGCTCGTACCAGCACGGGTCGGATGTGGCGCGATAGGCTTCAAGACAAGCCGAGACGGTTGCCTGTGCCTCGATCGGCTGCTGATCGAAATTCGCGCGAGTGCCTCCGCGCCGGTAGAATCCATTGCTGCCGATGGGCCGGAAGTGGCCCTTTTCAGACATCTGCAATTTCGTCAACCACCGCAAGGACTGGAGCCCACACTCGAGCACTCCTTGTTGTGCAGTTGCCTGTCCGCTCACGATCAAGGCATGCGGGAGCTTCGCGTTGTCGTAGGAAAGCTCCTCTTCAAACCATTGCCAGTCCGGCCGCGCGTTCGTTTCGAAGAGCTTCATGAGGCGGCAGGTCAGTGCTTTTTGTGTTTGGTTGACCAGACTGTCGCCGTTCAGCCGCCGCAGATATTCATGAATGCCGATCAGCCCGAACGCCCACGCGCGTGGCGAGGTGAACTCGGTGAGCGCGGGCAGTGCCGCCGCGAAGAGTTGCCCAGCCATCATCTGAAAACTTCGGAATGGCGAACGTCCCACGCCCGTCCCCAACGCCCAGAGCGCTCTCCCTTGAGAATCCTCCGATCCCTTTTCGTCGAGCCACCGCCGGTCGAAGCTCAGGTGGTTATGGAACCGTTTCGTCAGTGGATCAAACGCGTGGTGGAGGAAAGCCGCGGAGGTCGTTCCCAGTGTGCGCGCGCTCTCCGGGTCCTCACCTAACTCGCCCAGTAGTACCGAGAGCACGAAGGCGCGGGCGTTATCGTCGGTGCAATAACCTTCTGAAAAATTCGGGACACTGAAAATCGCGTGCTGGAAGACGCCGGTCGAATCGGTCATACGCGACAGATGACTCAGCCTGGTCGTGGGCAGTTCTCTCGGCTTCTGATCGAGCGTCTTGGCCGCCAGAAATTTTCTGGACCGCGCCGCCAGTTCCAGTCGTGAGGATTCGAAGGAGTGCATGTACATCTGGGCCGCGTTGCTCCACACCATGTCACGTCCGATTCGATACGCGTTCTTGCGAATCGCATGACGGCGGGTGTCGTCGCGCAGCAGTCCGATCACTTCGCGCGCGATCGCCGGCGAATCGCCGAACGGCACCAGGACGCCGCGATCCTCCGCCAGCAGCTCGGCGGCATGCCAGTATGGCGTGGACACCACAGCCTTGCCCGCGCCGAAAGCGTAGGCCAACGTCCCGGACGTAATCTGCGCTTCATTGAGATAGGGCGTGATATAGAGGTCGGCCGCGCCAATGAATTCTTTCAGGTTCTCGATATTGACGAACTGGTTGTAGAAGATGACGCTTTTCTCGATCTTATTCTTCTTCGCCAGAATTTCCAGACTGAGCCGGTAAGCTTCGCCGTGCTCGCGCAATTCATTCGGATGCGTGGCGCCGAGCACGATATACACGACTTCCGGGGACTCGGCCAGAATTGCGGGCAAAGCGTCGAGAACATTTTCGATGCCCTTGTTCGGAGAAAGCAGGCCGAACGTCAACAGGACGGTTTTTCCTTCCACGCCGAACAGGTCCTTGAAGTAAGTGGGGTCTACAAATCCAACGTCGGGAATCCCGTGCGGGATCAGGTCGATTTTGGCGAGCGGCGCATGGTAAATCTCCTGCAGCATCTGCCGGCCGCGCTCCGCCATCACCACGAGGCGCGTTGAGAGCGAGATGAGTCCGTCCATCACACGGCGCTGCTCGGTATTCGGATGGAGCAGCACGGTATGCAGCGTCGTGACCACAGGCATTCGCAATTCACGCAGCAGCGCCAGAATGTGAGCGCCGGCAGGGCCGCCGAAGATGCCGAACTCGTGCTGCAGGCAAACGACATCGACGTTGCTGATATTCAGGAAGTCCGCCGCGCGCAGGTAGGAGGAAAGGTTCTGCTCCTCAATTTCGAAGCGAACCACCTCGGGATATTCGTAGCCCTCCTCGATATCGTTCACCGACACTGCCAGGCAGTGGCTTTGAGGATGTGCGCTGGCGACGGCCGCCAGCAGATCGGTTGTGAACGTCGCGATCCCGCATTTGCGGGGCAAATGGTCACCGACAAAAGCAATTTTGCGAATTTTAGAGGTTTCTTTCACGTGATCCTTTGGGCCCGAACGATAAAGCGGTTCGGCGCGGAACCGACGAAGTAGAACGGATAGCAGGTGACCAGCGTAAGGACCTCGTCCGCACCGGGATCGAGCACCCATACAGCGGTCGGACTCACGATCCTGGTGGACACCACCCGATAGCGGTACTCACCACCGGGGGTCGTCAGCGTGATCACATCATTTTGTTTGATATTTCGCAGAGGACGAAAGAACGTGTCGCGATGACCCGCCAGGCCAACATTGCCCGGCTGTCCCGGCAGCGTCGTGTTGGAAATATGCCCGACCGCGCGGCGCAGCGTCTTTTCATCGTCTCCTTCTGCGACCATCACGGAAACACCAAGGCGTGGAATTTCCAGTCGAGCCATCAACCCCCGATTGACCGCTGGCATCGCGGCCTGCGGCTGGACGAACATCATCTGGTCCAGCCGGCGGCGGTCTTCTCTTTGGAAAATCCACGTCGCGGTGACAGCGAAAGCACAGTAGCCGAGCGCCCCGATCGCAGCGCCGACCAGCGCGCGCTGCATCCATTTGAGAATTCGGCGAAGCGGCTTGCGTTCGACGATGAGCCTCATTTGCCGCCTCCGCCGATATATCCGGAACGTGTCCGAACGAACAGCTTCGGATGAGTCGCAGACGTCGCCGCGACCTGAATCCGCCGGTACTGTCCGGACTTCGCTGGATTCGTGGGGACGTACCCGAGAGTGTATTGATTGCGAATGTCACGCGCGACGCGCTCGCAGATCGAGACGACCTCGTCGACGCCGGTGGGGAAGAACGCTTCGCCGCCGGTTTCTACCGCCAGGCGCTTCAGGACGGCGGGATTCCGGTCCGCATCCTCGTCATCGAAGATGCCTATGGTGTAGACCATCGTGCTCGACAGGCCGGCCGTTTTCAAGACTTCCGCAAGATTGTGAGCGCTCGCGTTGTCGCCCCCGTCGCTGATGATGAAGAGAACTTTCTTTTCGCCCCTGCTGGACTGCAGGCGCTCCTGAGCCGTGATGATCGCATCGTAAAGCGCCGTTTGTCCGTCCGCCGGAATGTTCGAGATTGCCGCCGCGAGTTCTTCTGGACGATCGGAGCGCACGAGTACCGCTGTTTCGTTGAAGTTGACAACGAACATCTCGTCATCGGGCCTGCTGGATTGAACGAAGGCACGGACGGCCGCGATCACGTGCGGCAATTTGCGCCGCATGCTGCCGCTATGGTCGACCACCAGTCCGGCGATGACGGGAATATCTTCGTGCCGGAACAACCTTATAGATTGCAGGGCGCCGCCTTCGCGAATCTCGAAGTCCTGCCCGCGCAGATCGGCCACGAAGCGCCCTTCCGCGTCACGCACGGTCACGTTCAGCACTACCAGATCGACGTTGACGGAGATTCGAAA
>JAIQFJ010000510.1 GCA_020073325.1 Terriglobia bacterium
CAGCTTTCACGACATCCTGAGAATTACGACGTCAGCGGGAAATTTTGACGCGGCGATCGAGCTGTTTGTGTCGAGCCAGGGACCGATCATCGGCTTGACCTCGCGTGGAGTGCGTTTCAGCGTCCGGCAAGGCAGCGGTTCCACACGGCCCGAAGCGATCAGCGTTCTGAATCTGGGCGACCTGTCGTCGCCGCTGAATCCGACCGTGGATATTCTCAGCGGATCGGACTGGCTCAAGGTCTCTCAAACCGGAGCGGCTCCGGCGTCGCTCGTGGCGAGTACCCTCACTCTCTCGACGACCGGCGACGCCAATACTCTGCCCGCGGGAGGCGCTTATGCGATGGTGCGCGTCTCCGATCCAAACGCGGTGAATTCGCCGCAATACCTGACCGCGGTCCTCGACCTACAGCCCACTGCGACTCCTGCGGCGCCCGACCCTTCGCCCGTCGGTCTTTTCTTTACGCCCACCAGCGGGGCTCAGAATGTCGCGGTGTACGTCAGCAGCTCGACTGCCCTCGCATTTCAGGCGTCGTCATCCACCAGCGACGGAGCCGCCTGGCTTTCGTTATCCCCGTCTTCCGGTACGGCGTCCACGCAAAGTCCGGCGAATTTGAGCGTGAAGATCGCTTCCACTGGATTGGCGCCCGGGGTTTATACGGGCAGCGTGAATATTTCCATGGGAGCGGCGCTGCGCTCGGTGAATGTGACTCTCGTGATTCCCCGATCTGCGGGGTCTGCCAGACCGGGTTCGCTCGTTGCCTTGGCCTCCGGCTGCACGCCCGCGGGTCTGGCGATTGCACAAACCGGCATCGTGAACAACTTTAGTGTGCCCGCGGGATGGCCGGCCGCCCTGATTGTGCAGCTCAACGACGATTGCGGGAACGCCGTATCGAACGGTTCGGTGATCGCCAACTTTTCGAATTCGGATCCGCCTCTTACTTTACACGGCGATGGGACTTCGAACGTCTACTCAGCGACATGGCAGCCGAGCTCGGCTGCGGCTTCCACCACGGTGACGCTGCGTGCCGCCGCCGGCGCGTTCCCACCGGCGGTCGCGCAGTTCCAAGGCGGGGTGAACGCGAACGCGTCAGCCACTCCTACGCTGGTCCCCGACGGCGCCTTGCACATCTTTTTCGATGTTCCGACGTCGATTGCTCTCGGCCGCGGACTCGCACCGGGAAACGTCGCGCAGGTTTATGGAACAGGTATGGCATCGGTGTCCCAGTCGCCCGGAGTGATCCCGCTGGTGAGCGAATTCAGCGGGACGCTGATGCTGATTGGCTCAACCGAGGCGCCGCTGTTTTTCGTGAGCGACGGGCTGCTCGATGTGCAGGTTCCGTTTGAACTGGTTCCGAACCGGCAATACTCGGCGATCGTGAGCGCGAATGGAGCGCTGAGTCTGCCGGAAACTCTGACTGTGGTCCCGTTCCAGCCAGGAATGGCGGCGTTTGCCGACGGCACCGTGATCGCGCAGCATGTCCTGGATAATTTTTCGCTGGTCACGGCGGCGCATCCCGCCAAGCCAGGAGAGCCGATTGTGATTTACCTGTCGGGAATGGGAGGGACAAATCCAGCGGTCCCGTCTGGCCAACAAACGCCGAGCCAGCTTGTACCGGCGTCAACTCAGCCCACGATCACGGTGGATGGCCAGCGCGCCGACATCGGCTATGCGGGACTGACTCCGTCGGGCATAGGACTGTATCAGCTCAACTTCACGGTTCCCCCGAATGCGAAAGCGGGAAATCTGGAAATCATCGTCACCCAGTCCGGGGTGCGCGCGAACACGACAACATTGCCGGTCTCAAACTGAGGGGAGGATGCTTTTTTCATTGTGAAAAGCCCGCACGCAGCTTCGAAACGGAATAACCAGAGACGCCGACCGAATTGTGGAGCCTCAACAGGTTGTTCCGATCCAGGCCCGAGCGACTGATCGGCGGAGGCAGACCGAGGCTGGCATGCGGGCGATGCCAGTTGTACCGATGCAGCCGTTCTTCGAGCGCAGGCAGAATCTCAGTCTCAGGTTCCCGCCACCACAACGAATACTCGCTCTGCAGTGCCGCGACCGGCTGCACGGCATGGGCGCGACGGATTGATTCCACGCCCGCTTCCGACATGCCGAAATGCCGCACCTTTCCCTGTGCGATCAGGTCCTTGACAGCGCCCGCGACATCCTCCATTGGTACATTCGGATCGACCCGGTGCTGATAGAACAAATCGATCCGGTCCGTCTTGAGGCGTTTCAGAGAGGCGTCGGCCACTTCACGGATGCGTTCCGGGCTGCTGTCGACACCCTCCGAAGGGACGCCATTCTTGAACCCGAACTTGGTCGCGATGACGACCTGGTCGCGCATGGGGGCCAGCGCTTCGCCCAGCAGCTCTTCATTTTTGAACGGGCCGTAGGCTTCGGCCGTGTCGAAGAACGTGACGCCCCGCTCATAGGCTGCGCTCGCGCCGAAAGTAGGACAATTTGCGCGCGACTACCCGGACGTCGTGCTTGATGTCACTCCCGACGACAGCCGCATGGATATCGTCGCCGGAGCTTCGATGCCGGCATTCATTTCGGCGAATACATTCAAAAGGACATGATCGCCGTGCGTGTTTCCGGCGACCACCGCGCCGCGATTGTCGGCTCGCCCGGATATTTCAAGTCGCATGCCAGGCCAAAGACGCCGCACGATCTCGTCAATCATCGATGTGTCAATTTTCGCCACGGATCTGGCGGCGACGTGTACCGGTGGGAGTTCGAGAAGGGCAGGAAATCCCTCTCCGTAGCAGTGAGCGGGCCCCTAATCCTCGATGACGTGGAACTCATGGTCCGCGCTGCGCTCGATGGCGTCGGCTTGGTCTTCGTGTCCGATGATTACGTGGCGCCGCATCTCGCCAGCGGGGCGCTCATCCGTGTGCTGGAAGATTGGTGCCAACCATTCCCTGGGTTCTTTCTTTATTACCCGAGCCGACGACAGCAGCCGGCGGCGCTTTCGGCTTTGATCAAAACTCTCAGGTTGTAGCTTGTCGACCTGGCGTGATAGTTCCCGGCGGGTCGTGGTTATTCCGCATTTTAAAATCCGTGCCCGATGCACTATGTGCAAGCCCCACAGAGACTTACGTGCAATGAGCCTTTGTACATAATCCGTACAGCCTTCGGAAAAATCCCTTGTAAGGGATTGAGACTAAAGGTGTGGCTCCCCACCTTGGACACGTTTCGAACTTTTGCGGCCTAAAACGGGGTCCGCTCGAACCAGGCCAAGTTCCTTCATTCCAATGGCGTACGCGCAAGAATGGCACGCCTGTCCAGACTGGGTGCCCAGCCGAGATCCTTCTCGAACGACTGAGAACGGGCACCTTCGAGCAGAGAATCGGGTCAAGGATCGCAAACCCTATGGCTTCACTTGCGATCTATCCAAGGCTGTTGCGTCCATGATCAAGTTTTGATATAACTGATTTTGGTATATCCAAAGTTGACTATGCCTGCCGACATCCGGAAAGGGCTGCCGCTGCTTCCGGCAGTCTTCCACATCATGCTGGCTTTGGCCGACGGCGATAAGCACGGCTACGGGATCAAGCGGGAAGTGGAATTCCGTACTGGCGGCATTGTGTCGCTTGGGCCAGGGACCCTTTACGGAACGTTGCAGCGGATGTTGGCAGATGAGCTCATCGAAGAGTGTGCCGAGAGGGCTGACTCCCAAGGCGAACGCCGTCGCTATTACCGTCTGACCAAGTTGGGGCGCCAATTGGCCGCGGCCGAGGCCGAGAGACTCGAGAGCCTGGTCCAGGTGGCGCGGGCCAAGGCGATTCTCGCCAAGCCTGGGACCGCCTGATGCCGACTCCTGTCGAATGGCTTTCCGGTCTGCTGACTCGCTGCTACGGAAAGGCCCTCGTATTGTATCCGGCGGAATTCCGAGACGAATTCGGCGCTGAGATGATGCAGTTCTTTCGCGATGATTGCGGGCGCACCTTGCGCAGCCGTGGTGCGGCAGGTCTGCTTTTGCTGGGCCTTCGGACGTGTTTCGACGTGGCGCGAACTGCGCCAGGAGTTCACATGGAAATCTTACGGCTGGACCTGCGTTTTGGCTGGCGCATGCTCCGCAGTT
>JAIQFJ010000511.1 GCA_020073325.1 Terriglobia bacterium
GTCACGCTGGGACAAACTCTGCAGTCCTGGTCCCAGGAGATCGCAGCGATGTGGAGGTTCACCAGGAACAACGGAATCACCGAAGGATTCCACACCAAGATGGAACTCCTGTCGAGGCAGGCGTATGGGTTTCGGAACTTTCAAAACTACCGGATGCGGGTTAAGGTACTCTGTTCTTGATCAGCTCGGGAGCGGGTTGGCCCCCATTGTTGGCGTAGAGCCCATGTTTGCCCGAACAGGACCTCAAAAGAGCTAAGTGATAGAAACTTTAGGGGAGAGTATGGCGGGGACGACGGGGCTCGAACCCGCGACCTCCGACGTGACAGGCCGGCGTTCTAACCAACTGAACTACGTCCCCGCATGCCGTCGGAATTCTTAGGATATCACAGCGCGATAAGGTTCGCACTTTTTTGACGCCAGCGGCTCGACGGCGTTTCTGCTATGATGAACACAGATGTGGTCCAAGCCTCCGCGCCAGCGGATTTCCGGCTCGCACCTCAGATCCCTGTCTTTTCCCGAATGAAGTCCAGCGTACAGATCAGCCGTGGCATCGAGTCCCTGTTCGGGACCCGCGACGAGAATATCCGTGTGATCGAAGGCGGCCTGAACGTCAAGACCAGGCTGCTGAACGACTCGCTCGAAATCGAGGGCGACGAGGCCGGTGTGGCTCGCGCCGAAAACATTTTGAGCGATTATGTTTCGCTGGTCCGCGAAGGGCACGTCTTCAACAACGGCGACCTGAACAGTTTCCTGCGCGTGGTCACCGCCGATGCGGAGACGAGCCTGCGCAGCCTGGTCGAAAGCGGCAAACAGCGCAGCTTCGGCAAAAAAGTGATCGCGCCGAAGACGATGATGCAGCGGCGTTACGTCGACGCGATCGAGCGGCAGGACCTGGTGTTCGGCATTGGTCCGGCGGGAACGGGCAAGACTTATCTCGCGGTCGCGATGGCCGTGTCGGCGCTGATGGCGAAACGCGTCAGCAGAATCATTTTGACTCGTCCGGCGGTGGAAGCCGGCGAGCGGCTGGGATTCCTGCCTGGAACGCTGCAGGAAAAGGTGGATCCGTATCTGCGTCCGCTGTACGATGCGCTGTACGATATGCTCGAGGCGGAAAAGATCGAAAAGCTGCTGGAGCGCAATACGATTGAAGTCGCGCCGATCGCGTTTATGCGCGGGCGCACGCTGAACGACAGTTTCATCATCATGGACGAGGCGCAGAACTGTACGCCGGAACAGATGAAAATGATCCTGACGCGGCAGGGTTTCAATTCGAAGATGGTGGTGACCGGCGACCCGACGCAGATCGATCTTCCCGGCGGGCTCCGCAGCGGACTGGCCGAAGTGGTCGACGTGCTGCGCGGCATCGAAGGCATCAGTTTCGTGCAGTTCGACGAGCGCGACGTGGTGCGCCACAGCCTGGTGCAGAAGATCGTCAAAGCTTACGAGCGTTACAACGAGCTGATCGGTACGGGCCGGCAATTGTCGCTCAAACTCACGGAACAGGCTGGCGAGGCGCAGCCCTCCGCTGGACTGGCCCCTGGACTGGCCCCTGCCGTTGAACCCGGTAGCGAAAACGCCTGAGGCGTTCGCCACTCACATGTCTCCTGACGACATTCCGTTGCTGTTCCGGCATTCCTCACGCGGATTGCGCGCCTCCGCGCTGCGCGAATTTCTGATGAAGGTGGCGAAGGATCGCGGCGTAACCTGCCTCATCACGGACGACCGCGAAATGCGGCGTCTGAACCGGCAATTCCGCCGACTCGATTATGCCACCGACGTTCTGTCGTTTCCGAACGGGAACGGCGGGGAGATCGCCATTTCGCTCGACCGGGCGAAAGCGCAAGCCGCGGAGCACGGGCACAGCGTGTTCGACGAGTTGCGCATTCTGATGCTGCACGGCGTGCTGCACCTGCGCGGCATGGATCACGAGACCGATTCGGGCGAAATGCGGCGCGCGGAGACGCGCTGGCGTCGAAAACTGGGTCTTCCCACGGGGTTGATCGAGAGGACCGCGCGATGACACTGGCCTTCACCATCGCCGCGCTGGCGGCTTCGATCATCGTCACGCTGGTCACCTGCGTTCAGGTGCTGTACCTGGAATCGCTGCGCATCCGCACGCGGGAGCGCGCGTCGCTCGAGTTCTTCAAAGAGACTCTGGAGTCGAGGCTCGGGCTGGAGACGGAACGCGGGTCGCTGACGTTTTCGCTGATCAAGCACATCGGTCTGGCGATGATCGGAGGTTTCACGGTGGCCGCGGCATTGGGCAACGCGCCGGCGTGGCAGGCGATCGGGATCGGCCTCCTGCTGGTGACCTTCTACACGGTGGTGGGCACGTTTATCGTGCCGCAGATCGTGTATCGCGCCAGCACCGGGCGAGGTCTGCTGGCTCTGGTGCCGCTGCTGCGCGTGCTGGCGTGGATTGCGCGCCCCCTGGTGATGCTCCTCGAATTCTTGCAGTCGCTGTTCGAACTTTCCGCGGGCGAATCCGGCGGCGAGGCAGCGCGGCAGGAAGAGCACATCGAGGCGCTGATTCTGGCGGGCGAAGAAGAAGGAATTATCGAGAAGGGCGATCGCGAGTTGATCCAGTCCGTGGTCGCGTTCGGCGACAAGACGGTGCGCGAGGTGATGACGCCGCGGCCGCGCGTGGTCGCGATCCGCCACGACGCGTCGCTCGAAGAGCTTCGCAATCTGGTGATCAACGAACAGTTCTCGCGGATTCCGGTGTATGAACAGAGCATCGATCAGATCATCGGATTCGTTCACGTGCGGGACATGTTCGAGCTGGATGACGACGAGCGAGCGAAGAAAAAGATCAGCGACATCATGCGCCCGATCCGCGCGGTTCCGGAAACCAAGCCGGTGAACGACCTGCTGCGCGAGATGCAGGAAGAGGGCGCGCACATGGCGGCGGTGGTTGATGAATACGGCTCGACTGCCGGGATCGTCACGATGGAAGACATGGTGGAAGAAATCGTGGGCGAGATTCACGACGAGCACGAGCCGGGCCGCGATTTTCGCCAGGATCCCGACGGCAGCTATGTCGTCTCGGGCAGCTTCGATCTGGGGCGGCTGGAGGATCTGCTCGATTTTCATCCGCAGGAAGATACGGAATCGACAACCGTGGGAGGACTGGTGACGGAATGGCTGGGCCACGTGCCCGAAGCAGGCGAGCAAACCGAGCGCGACGGCATCCATATCAAAGTGCTGGCCGCGAATCATCTGCGCGTCGATCAGGTCAGGGTGGCGAAAACATCGAATGGCGAATAAGCCGAAACATCGCGCCGGATTCGTGGCGATCCTGGGGCGTCCGAACGCGGGCAAATCGACTCTGCTGAACGCGCTGCTGGGAACCAAGCTGGCGATCGTCGCGTCGAAACCGCAGACCACGCGGACATCGATTCAAGGTGTCCTGACGCTGGCCGAAGCGCAGATCGTTTTCATCGATACTCCGGGAATCCATAAATCGAGCACTCTGCTGAACCGGCGCATGATGGACGCGGTGCGCCACGCGGCGGATCAGCCCGATGTGACGCTGTTCGTGATCGACGCATTAGCTCCGTTCAGCGAAGAAGACGCGCACGCGGTGGATCTGGTGAAGAAGGCCGGGGCGCCGGCGATCGCGGTGTTCAACAAAATCGACTGGCTGGAGGACAAGCCGCGGCTGCTCGCCCTGATCGAAAAATATCGCGAGTTGCACGATTTCGCCGACTACGTGCCGATTTCGGCGGCGAAGGGCCAGGGACTCGACGTGTTGCGCAAGGAGATCGTCGCGCGGCTGCCCGAGGCTGCGGCAATGTATCCGGAGGATTATCTGACCGATCAGCCGGAGCGCTTCATGGCGGCGGAACTGCTGCGCGAGAAAATCCTGCACTTCGCCCAGCAGGAGGTGCCGCATGCGGTCACGGTCGGAATCGAATCCTGGGAAGAAACGGACCGGCTGGTCCGCATCGCCGCGACGATCTTCGTCGAACGGCCGGGGCAGAAGGCGATCGTGATCGGCGCGGGCGGCGCGGCGCTGCGCAAAATCGGAACGCAGACGCGCATGGAACTGGAGCGGCGCCTCGGCAAGAAGGTGTTTCTCCAGACCTTT
>JAIQFJ010000512.1 GCA_020073325.1 Terriglobia bacterium
GCCAAATCGCGTCTTCCATAGTTTGTCGCTGAGCAGAGCCGATTGCGGCGATTCACGATCGCCGAACGCCGTTCCGCGTTTGGGCGCGACCCCCAGCATCGAAAAAAAGCGCGGCGATACGAATCCGGCGTGAACCTCCACCGCTTCGGCCCCGGACGCGGTCAGGCTCATATCGTAAGCGATGGAGCGGAACCACGCGGAGTCTTCAAAAATGTCCGATTGCTGCCGCCACAATTCGAGCTCCGCCGGCGACACTCCGACCTTCGGATACTGGGGCAAATACGTATCCCACGCGATCACCAGGTGGGAGGGATCCCGAAATGGCAGCGGCTTCAGAATGATCGCGCGGACCAGGCTGAAGATCGCGGTATTCGCGCCGATCCCCAGGGCCAAGGTGAGCACCGCGACGGCCGTAAATCCGGGCGCGCGCAGCAGCGTGCGGACCGCATATCGAACATCCTGGAGAAGTTTGCCCATCGCTTAGATTGTCCTCCTGTTTTCATTTGAACGTTGAACCCGCCTTCTTGGTCACAGGGAGTTCCCGCCAGCTCTCACGATCGCCCCACGGCCTCCAAAAGTTTCATTCAAGCTTTCGAAACCCCCTCCGATAAGCCCTGTGAAGATATCCGGGGCTACCCCGAGGACGATTCAAGGAGAAATTTTCGTGGCATTTACAATCAACACCAACATCGCGTCGCTCCAGGCTCAGAATTACCTGCGGGTGAGCAGCGATTTTCAATCCAAAACGATCAACCGCGTTACCTCGGGACTGCGGATCGTCAACTCGGGTGACGACGCAGCCGGTCTCGCGATCGCCAATGGCTACCGTTCCGATGAAGCGGTCCTGACGCAGGGCGTCCGCAACGCGAACGACGGCCTCAGCCAGTTGCAGATCGCCGATGGCGGGATCAGCAACATTTCGCAGCTTCTGGACCGCGCCCGCACGCTGGCGACGCAGTCCGCTTCCGGTGCTTTAACCGGCAGCCGCGACGTGCTGAATTCCGAATTCCAGAGCCTGGTCACCGAAATCAACCGGCAGGCGCAAGCCATTGGCTTGAACCAGGGTGGAACCTTCGCCAAGAGCCTGCAGGTGTTCATCGGAGGCGGCAAGGATTCCGGCAGCGTGACGGCAACTTCAAACGGCACCGTTTCGATCGATCTGAGCAAGTCCACGGTGGACGCCAAGAGCCTGGGCCTTTCCGGCGTGCAGGCCTCGGGTGCGGCGGGCACGGACATCGGCGCCGGCAGCACCACCAGTGTCCAGAACATTCTGAACACCTCGAACAATCAGGCCTCGATCAGCAACAACACGACCAACTTCTATTTCACCGGACCCGGCTTCTCCAGCACGTTCGGAAATAACGTGGTGAAAGTGGCGGTCAATCTGACCGGCGTCACCGACACCAACACTCTGGTCACCGCGATCAACGCGGCGATCCAGAACGCGGGCAACGCGTCCAGCCAACAGGCGACTGCGTTCAAGAACGCCGGCATCACGGCGGCGGTGAATACCGATTCCAGCGGCAAGCAACAGTTGACGTTCAGTTCCGCTTCAGCGGCCTTCCAGGTTCAAGGCGGCGACAAAGTCGCGTCCGCGTTCCTGGGCAGCTTCGCGACCGGCGCCGAAGGCAACTCCGCGAACGTCGTCGCGGCGGCCAATGTCTGGACCGCTCCCACCGCCACCGCGACGGTGTACGGAAAAATCTCCGGCGCGGGCCTGAGCGGCTCGGCCGGGAATTTCAGCTACACCTCCACCAACGGCAATACCATCGACCAGGAAGTGACCGCGATCAACACGGGCATCGCGGCGAACACTGCTTTGGCGGCCACCGGCATTCAGGCCTTCAAGATCGATTCCACTCACATCGGGTACCAGGGCCATGCGGGGCAGAGCTTTAGCGTCGCGCTGGCGGGTAACACCGGCGGCAAAGACGGAATCGGCAGCTGGCTGGCGAGCGGCGCAAGCTTCGACTACTCCAGCATCACGGCCGGCACCGCGTTTGCGTCGGCGTCCGCTCAGGGAACCTCGCAGAACGTGCAGGTTTCGATCAACGGTGGTGCCACCATCTCGCTCGGCGCAGTGGTTGGCGGCTACACCGCGGCCGGCGATGAAAACGCGGCCATCATCGCGCTCAACGCGGCTTTCAACGGCAACGCCGTAACGCGCGCTTCCGGTCTGACCGCCAGCGACAGTAGCGGCAAAATCCAGATCACATCCACTGCCGGCGACAATTTCCGCCTGAACACCTACGGCGCTTCGGACGCCTTCGGATTCGGAACCACGGGTGTGACCTCCGCCCCCAGCGTGACCAGCGCTTATGCCGCCAAGGATAGCGTCAATTCCTCCGGCGCGCAGCAGAGCGTGAACTCCTACAACGGAGACGTGTACCGCTTCACCGGCCTCACCAATACAGGCAATACCCAGACGGTCACGCTGACCGCGGTGGATGCCAGCGGCAACCAGCATTCGCTGAACGTGGCCCTTACGACGGCGAACGCGAGTAATCTCGATCAGGCCGTCAACACCATCAACCAGGCCATTCTGGCCTCTAACGATTCCACCATCGGCCAGATCGCCGCGTTCAAGGAAGTGGGCGCAACGCCCGCCGGACAGGGCAGCTCGGACGTGGCGGACGGAGTCGAAGGTGTTCGCTTCCTGAGCGCCGGCAGCGCCTTCAAGGTCAGTCTGGGATCTTCGGATCCGAGCGCGACCGCAGGCATCAACGTCGGCATCAGCGACGGCGGACCCTCAGCGCAAGGCGGCGGCGCCAATGGCAGCGCGGTTCTGTCGTCAGCCTCCAACGGGGCGGGTTCCACCGCCGACATCAGCAACATCTCGACGGCGCAGGCTGCCGTTGCGGCGCTGGCCAACGCGGTTGCCACGCTCGGCAGCGCGCAAGCAGTCGTCGGACGCGGTGAAAACCAGTTCAACTATGCCATCAACCTGGCGCAATCGCAGTTGACCAATCTCTCGGCCGCCGAATCGCGCATCCGCGATGCGGACCTCGCCTCGGAATCGGCCAACCTGACCAAGTCGCAGATCCTGCTGCAAGCCGGCATCGCGGCTCTGGCACAGGCGAACTCTGCTCCGCAGCAGGTGCTCAGCCTGTTGAAGGGATAACTTCTCTGAAGTGAGTCTTAAGGGGACCCGGTGATCCGCCGGGTCCCCATTTTCTTGTAGACCGAACTACCCCGCTTTTCGATCCGCCATGCGCAGTCCGCTCCACTCCTCGCACAGCAAAATCGAGTTGTACGGATTATTCGGCGCGTACTTGATGCTCGCGACCCCGATCAGCCGTTCTGGATCCGCCGGCAGCCGGTCGCGCAGAGTCGATACATCCTGCGACGCCGTGTACTGAACCCCGCGCAGCGTGTAGGAATAATAAATGATCGATTCGCTCACCTCGGTGATCAGCGCATCGCCGAGCCGCCCCAGCCGGTTCACGCTCAACCGCCGTTTCCGCTCGCGTTTCTCCGGAGTCCCGTGCACGCGCAGAGCGATGTAGATCGCCAAAGCGACCAATACAATCGCCAGGCCGCTCAGCGCGGCGATTTGCACATTCGGTGACACCGGGATAATTCCGCCGCTAGCGCGTAGCGGATGTTGCTTGAAAAGCCTTGGCGTAATCCTTCAGGAACTGGTCGAGCCCCTTGTCGGTCAGCGGGTGATGGAACAGCGCGTCGATCACTTTATAAGGAAGCGTTCCAATGTGCGCCCCCGCCTTGGCCGCGTCGATCACGTGATTCGTATTCCGCAGCGACGCCGCCAGCACCTGGGTATTGAAGCTGTAGTTCTTATAAATCTGAACGATATCGCGGATCAGGTCCATCCCGCTCGCGCCGATATCGTCCAGCCGTCCGACGAACGGACTGACGAAATAAGCCCCCGCCTTCGCGGCCAGAAGCGCCTGGCCGGCCGAGAAGCACAACGTCACATTGACGCGGATCCCTTCCTGGCTGAAGATCGAACAGGCCCGGATGCCGTCGCGCGTCAGCGGGACCTTCACGACGATGTTCTTGTGGATCTGGGCCAGCTTGCGGCCCTCCACCAGCATCGCATCTGCTTCAGTGCTCACGACTTCCGC
>JAIQFJ010000060.1 GCA_020073325.1 Terriglobia bacterium
TTCCTGGCGGAACAATCGCTCGATGGAGCGGGGGCTCGCGCCGGCGTGTTTGGCGATCTTTTCGAGCGGGCGGTCGTCGCCCGGATTCTCGCGCAGCAAGGCGGCGATCCTCGCGGCGCGCGGATCGGTAGGGGTGGTCAGTTGCAACGGGATGGTCGGCGAGGCTTGAAGCTGATCCAGGATCACGCTGATCAGGTGGCGCTGTTCCGGAATCTGACGATAGAGCGGCGCGAGCTTCACCGCGTGCAGGATTAATTCGCGCAGCAGAGGCGATACGTTCACGGTGCAGCAGGTGGTGCGCGGCAGCGCCTTTGAAAGTCCAGCGGAGATGTATAGGGTTCGCATCGAAACCGTCCCCGACATTTCCACCGAATAATGCATCCGCGCCGGAACCCACACGGCGCGATGGCACGGCACCACCCACGACCCTGTATCGGTGTGGACGCTCATCACGCCGCGCGACGCGTAGATCAGCTGGTCCCAGGCATCGGAATGCGGAGGAATGATGGTCCCGCTGCCGAGCGTCACCGCGAACGTGCGGATGCGGATGCCGTCGTCGCGTTGGCGGGATTTCGACATACTTTGGCAGTTTACCGTAAGTCCGCCAGCACGAACCTCGCCTAGCATGAACCCATGTCGAGCCAACTTTCACACTTCGCGATCAACGCGGACGATCTGGATCGCGCTCAGAAATTCTATGGCAGGGTGTTCGGCTGGAAGTTCGAACCGTGGGGTCCGCCCGGCTTTTTTCACATCACGACGGCCGACAGGAAATTGCCCGGTGTGCGCGGCGCGCTGCAGAAACGCCGCGAGTTAATCAAGGGCGAGCGGGCGAACGGATTCGAGTGCACGGTTTCGGTGGACTCCATCGATCGCGCCATCGCCGCGATTGAGGCGAACGGTGGAACCATCGTCATGCAGAAAACGACGATTCCCGGCGTCGGCACGCTGATTTTCTTCAAAGATCCCGAAGGCAACGTTGCGGGCGCGATGCAATACGACGATCACGCCGAATAAAAAAACCGCCGAGCCCGAAAGCCCGGCGGTCCCTTTGTAAAAAGATGCGCTACTGGCGCGCGTGGACGGCATCGACCGCGAACTGCGCGTTGATGCCATGGCAAGCCGCGCAGGACTCGCCGAGCGAAGTCGTCATGGCCAGCGCGTGCGAAGCCGTGGCTTTGTCGTCATGGCAGCCCTGGCAGGCGGCCGCGATCGGGCCGGTCTGCGGCAGGAACTGTCCGGTGGTGGCGACCATCGCCTGCGCGCCGATGTTGTCCACCTGATACGAATTGTTCACGTGGCAGGTGCCGCAATCGCGCAGGTCGCCCGGGAAGCGGACGTCCTGATAATTCCGGGTGCCGAGCACGTAAGGCATCGCCAGGTTCTCTCCGCGATGGATGCTGTGGATCTGAGTCGCGAAGTTGACGCTGTCCTTGGAGGTGCCGTCGGTCAGCGCCGGGTTATGGCAAAGCACACATTCCTTCGCGGAAGGACGGCTGCCGCCATGGACAAACCCGAGGTTCTGGTGGCAGGCGCCGCACTTTTCCGTGGCGACAACCACGCGGCGGGCCAGTACCGGGGAACTGTCCACCGAGAAGTAGAACTCAAACGGAACGGCCGCGTCGACCGCCGGCGTTGCCTGCATTGTGCCGGGCAGCAGCGTGACGTTGTTGGCCGCTTCCACCGAGATCGTATAGGAACCGGTGGCCGCCGCCGGAATCTTGTTCGTCAGCGTGTACATGTAGATTCCATTGGTGCCGGTGGCCTTGGTGACGGTCTCCGACGCGCGGATCGCGCCCGGGCCGGTGCCGTAGTCCGTATTCGGACCAGCCAGGATCAGCCGCATGGTCGCGAACTTGCTGATGTCGAGCACCGGGTTGCCGGATTTATCGAACACCGAGAACGTGACCGTCGGCGCGCTGCCCGCTGTGGCGTCGTCGACCTTGAGGACCTTCACGACCACTCCCGGAAGCGAGGTGGAATTGTTCGGAACCACGTGCGCGCCCGGAATCGAGGCGTCGAAGTCGAGCTTCTGGGTCGGGACGTGGCAGTTCTTGCACTGCGTATCGTCCACCTGGACCATGTTCACGTGATTCTCGCCGGTGGCGAAGTTCACGTTGTCATGGCAGGATCCGCACGCGGCGCGCGACGGATTGGTTTTCCAGTTATCGGCCTGTTTGGGGCCGGTGGCGTGGCAGGTGGTGCAATTGCGGATGTCCTGCGGAAATTCGACCGTCGAAAAATCAACGGTGGCGCCGCGATGATAGATGGAATAGGGCGTGCCGGCCTGAACGCTGGGCAGTTCCGCGCCCATGTGCAGCTTGTGGATGAACACCTTCATGTCAACTGTGTTGAGCGTGTCGGGATTGGTGCTCTGCGGCGTGTGGCACAGATTGCAATACAGCATCTTCTGGCGTGCGCCGCCGTGCGCGCTGAGCGGATTGTGGCAGCTGTTGCAGCTCGCTTCGTTGATCAGGTCGCGAACCACGGTGACGGGGGAGCCGTTGGGAACCCAGGTGTACACGTCGTCGGAGGTGAACGTGGTGGGATAGCCGTAGGCCGAAAGATTACGCTCCGCCTGTCCGCCGATGCTGTGCGTCGCCGCGGGATCGAAACTCGCGGGGGCCTTAGTCTTGAAGGTGTAATCGTAGGTTCCGGTCGCTGCGTCCACCATGGCGAACGTGCCGCCCGAATCCGTGCTGGCTTGTGTTTGCGGCGGGTTCTTATTGATCGTCGCGTTCAGAACGGTGGTGGTGTAGGCGGTGTACTGCGCAGCGCCCGCCGGAATATACGCGGCGACGAAGCGCAGCGTTTCCGTGCCCGCCGTCTGCACGCCGTTCACATCGAGACCGGCGCCTTTGGAGTCCGTCAGCGTGAATCGCGCGACAATCGTGCCGTCGCTGCCGATGCTGGCGCTCGTGATCTTGAGCACGACTCCCGTGGTCAGCGAATTAAACGAGCTGGCCGCGGCGTTCGGATCAAAAGCGGAATTTTGTTTTACCGGGCGATCCTGTGCGAACGCGACGGTGAGTAAGAACAGACAAGCCAGGGCGAACACACCTCTGGCGAACAAAAATTTCATGACCATTACCCCCTAAAAATCGTGGTCTGCGCTTTGAAAACGAGTCCCACGCAACCGACAAACCCGGGGCAGATCGCGGGCCAACCCGGAACATGTTCATTTACATCGACATGCGCGTTCGACGCACACTCACGGGGGCCGCCGACCGCGCGGTGTGAACCAGGATTTGAGGGACCACGCGCAGGCCTACATCGCTGAATCGCGCGTGATACGATTCTTAGCCAGGAGGCGCACCCCAATGTTGAGGTTTTCCCCGCCGCTTTCCGTGATTTGCCTTACCCTTATTGCGGTGCCGGGGCTATTCGCTCAGACTCGCGCGCCGCAGGAGCCGATGAAGCCTCTGCATCCGCTCGAAGAATCCTATCTGCGCTGGAATCTCGCGCCCGCGGATCAGGCCTACGCCTCGATCGACGGCCGTCATCTAAAGGGATACGTTGAGGATCAGTCCGCGATCTCGCGCCGCTACCGCGACAACGGCCATCCGCAGTTCTGGGGACGCATCGCGGGAACGGAAGCGGATGAAGAAAACGCTCAGTGGCTGCTCGGTCGCTTCCGCAAGATCGGTTTGAGCGACGTGCGGCAGCAGGCGTTCGATCTGCCTCCGCAGTGGATGCCGCAATCGTGGAGCGTCGCTGTTGCGACCGACGACAAGACGCTGGCGGTTACCTCGGCGCAGCCGACGTATCGTTCGCCGGGAACCGACGGGCTCGATCTGGAAGCGGTGGATGCAGGGTTCGGAACCGAGGGCGACCTGGCCGGCCGCGACTTGCGCGGCAAGGCGGTCTTTTTCTACAGCACCGATTATTTTTCGCGCCACAGCACCATCAATGGCGGCGCGATCAAGCGGATCAACGACAAAGGCGCGGCGTCGATCTTCGTGATTCTCGCCGTGCCGGGAAATATAAAAACCCAGTTCTATCCCGTGGGCAGCAAGGTGCCGACGTTTTCGCTGGGCCTGCAGGACGGGTCGGCGATTCGCGAAATGATCGGTCAGGCCCGCGACCGCAAACCTCCGCGCGTGAAGATCAAGCTCGACGTGACGCAGCAGCCGGGAATGAAATCGTCCACGGTGTGGGGATCGCTGCCGGGGACCAGCGATGAAACCGTCTTCGTGATCGCGCATCGCGACGGCTGGTTTGAAGCCGCCAACGACAACGGCACGGGCGTCGCCACGATGCTGGGGCTCGCCGAGTTTTTCGCGAAAATTCCCAAAGACCGCCGCCGCCGGACGATTCAGTTCCTGGGCACCACCGGCCATCACGACGGCACCGCCGAAAGCGGAACGTGGCTGGCGCAGCACAAAGAAGTGTTCGAAAAGACTGCGTTGATCATCAACTGCGAGCACACGGCCGCGAACGAAATGGTGCTGAATAACGGCGTGATCCAGAAATCGAACTGGCCGTCGACGCTCACCTGGTATGTCGGCGGGAGCCCGAAGCTGGAAGACATCGTCGTCAAGGCTTACGCCGCGTTCGGGGTTCCGACATATGAGATTCCCGCGCGAACTCCGGCGGGAGAGATCGGGCGGATTTATCAATTCGCTCCGTCGATCCAGTTGATCGACACGGGACTGTACTGGCATTCGGATCACGAAACGGCGGACATCATTCCGCCGACCGGACTCGAGGCGTCGACGCGGGCCTACGCGAAAATCATCCGCGAAATCGATGCAGTGGACTTCAAAGATCTGCAGAGGCCGCCCAAATGAGAATGCTGCTCGTGTTGATTTGCGCGGCGGCGCTGCACGCGCAGGATCCCAAAGCCGAGGCCGACGCGCGCAAAGCGATGGACGCTTTTATGACAGCGTTCAACTCCGGCGACGCGCAGGCGTGGTCGCTGACGCTGAACTATCCGCACGTGCGGCTGGCGAGTGGAACGGTGCGCGTTTTCCAGACCGCCGCGGATTTCGCGCGCGAGGATAAGGATTATGCCAAACGGTTAGCCCCGTGGCACCACAGCGCCTGGGAATCGATGAACGCGGTCCAGAGCGGAAAAGACAAGGTTCACTTTGTGGTGACGTTCGTCCGCTACGACGCGTCGGGTAAGGTGATCGGGAAATTCCCGTCGCTGTACGTCGTCACGCTGCAGAACGGGCACTGGGGAGTGCAGGCCCGGTCGAGCTACGCGCCGTGAGCAGGATCCGCATCAGCCGGCATGGCTGCCGGCTCGCCGCTCTGACGAGCCGCCCCACATTCTGCGGCGGCCCAGGCTCCAGGTAGGGTCATCAGACGAGCGCGGGCCGGTCGTGAGCTTTTACTCGTAAGAGCGCGTCACTCCGGACGATGGAACAATCCGACGTACGCCGCGCGAGCCCGCACGTGTCCCGCGATCGCCTGCAGCACTGACGTCCGGATCGCCTGCGCATTCGGATTCGGTTCCTGCGGACCCTGCGGATTCACTTTGACGTCGAGCATCTTGTCCACCGCATAGACTTCGAGAATGTAATGGTGCACCGGACCCGACGCCGGCGCTCCGGGACCCCGATAGCGCGATCCGCTGGCGCTGATCTGCCGCGTCCCGTCCTCCAGTTCGAATCCGTCCGGCCGCCCTTGCGCCACGCCCGTAGCCGACCCCGGAATGTTCCACAGCATCCATTGCAGGATCCCGTCGGTGGAGTTCTGCGCCGCCGAATCGGCGTCGTAGAAAATCACGACGAAGCTGGCAGTGCCCGCGGGAGGCGTGCTCCATTGAATGGCCGGGGAAATCTCGGGACCCGCCTGCGAATAGCGCAGCGGAATCATTCCTCCGTCGGGCCATGCCGTGGTCAGGACGCTGAAGTTCGGAATCCCCGCGTTGCCGCGGCCTCCCCGGCCACCTCCTCCGCGCCCTGCCGGCTGAGCCTGAGCCGCCGCAAGCGCGGCGCACGCGATCCATATCGAAAGTATCCGCATGAAATATCCTCGACTACCGTTTGAATTCGGGATGGGCCTTGATCCACGCGTCGTAACGCATGCGCAGCGTCTTCACCGGGTCCAGATCTTCACCTGTCTTGATCTGATACGCCGGCCCGTGATTCGGCTGCGACACCGCAATGTACATCGCGTACTTCCCGTTGTTGTGCGAATTGGGCTGATCCATGGGACCGTTCTTATCGCCCGGATCGGCCGCCAGAATATACGCCACCAGCGACGTGCGCAGCGTGCACGGGATCGACGCGAACTCGCCCGGCACCGGAGGCACCGTACAGGTACAGCGGCTGTCGCCGCCCGCCGCGTCGGCTGCTTCCATCGCCGCCATGACGCGATCCGTAATTCCGCCCTTCGCCGCGATGAACGCCTTCACCGCGTTCGGCACGACATTTCCGGTACGCAGAATATTGCCCTGGATCGAGTAGAAAATTTCCGTTCCCGGAACCTGGCCGTGGATGTCCTGCGTGACAAATCCGTTGGCCATGCCGGAATGTCCCGCCATGCGGCCTTGCAGATCGACAATGCCGAACTGGCGGCTCTGAAATCCCGGGTCCTGCGCGAGCATTTCAATGATCCGCGCGGGATCGGTGCCGCGCTCGAGTTCGTCGAACACCAGCGTCTGGTTCTGATGGGTCGCCGAATCGACACCCGCCTGGCACGCCGCCACGCCCTTGCCGGGCACGACCACGGCCTGCACATCTTTCAGAAAATCGTCGGTGGTGCCGGTGCAGGTGGAGGAGGAAATCACCACGCGTCCGCTCTTGCGGTCGACGGCGATCACCGACCAGGTCGCAAACGCCGAGGTTTCGACCAGAGAAATGAGTGCCAGGGAAAGAATCGCTCTGCGCATACGCTTCGCGATTGTACCCTACTCTTATGGCTGCCGGTATGAATCTCATGCGGGAACGCGCGCTGCAATCCCGCGACGCGATCGAACTGCTGGCCGACAAATGGCGCATCCCGATCCTGCACGTGCTGCGCGAGGGTCCGCTGCGCACCAGTGAACTGCATGCCGCCATCACGGAAATTTCGGCGAAGGTCCTGACCCAGACCCTGCGCGCCATGGAACGCGACGGACTGATCGCGCGAAAAGTCCAGACGAAGGTTCCGCGCAGAGTAGAGTATTCTTTGACGCCGATGGGAGCCAGCGTGCTCGAACCGCTCGCGAATTTGTGCCATTGGGCCAAGGCGCATGTTCAGGAGCGCGACGCCGCGCGGGCGCAGTTCGATCTGGCGAACGCCGGAACTAACCTCCAGGTGCGTGGACGGAAATCCGCGGCCGTGCGATCTTACAAAGCATGAAAATCGGAATCGTCGGATCGGGCAACGTGGGCGGAACGCTCGGAGCGCGATGGGCGAGGAACGGTCATGAGGTCTTCTTCGCCGTGCGTGGCGAGCCGTCCGCCCAGGTGCGCGAAGTTTTATCGATCGCGAAGACCGGAACCGCGGCGGAAGCGGCCGCGGCCAGCGAAGTGATCCTGCTGGCGACGCCGTGGGAAGCCACCCAGGAAGCCATCGCATCGGCCGGCGACCTTACGGGAAAAATCCTGATTGACGCAACCAACCCGCTGCTGCCCGCCTTCGCCGGCTTCACCACGCCGCAGGGATCGTCGGGCGGCGAGCAGGTCGCACAGTGGGCGCGCGGCGCGAAAGTGGTGAAGGCGCTGAATACGGTCGGGTTCAACATTATGGCCGACCCGAAGTTCGAAGCAGGCACGGTCGCGATGTTCTATTGCGGAGACGACGCGGCGGCAAGAAAGCCGTTGCGCCGCTGATCGCCGAACTGGGCTTCGATCCGGCGGATGCGGGTCCGCTGTCACAGTCGCGCCTACTCGAACCGTTTGCGCTGTTGTGGATCACGCTGGCGCACAAAGCAGGATTCGGCCGCGATATCGCATTCCACTTCATGCGTCGATGAGGCTGTGGGGCCGGCAGCTTGCCGGCAAGCCGGCTGCCAGCCGGCTGGGTTTTTGATTTTTCGGTCAAGCGGCCACTGAAGCCGGCAATGGAACCTACTTATAGCGGGTGCCGTGCTTCATCACGAAGTCGACGTTCTGCAGCAGATCGATGTAGCGCAGCACGTCGCCGCGGACCGCGATGATATCGGCATATTTGCCGGGCGTTACCGTACCGACCTCCTTATCCACCTTCATCGCCACCGACGGCCAGAACGTCGCGGCGCGAATCGCATCCATCGGATCGACGCCCATCGCGTGGACCCAGATATCGAGTTCATTCCAGGTCGTCTGCGTATGAAATTGCGTGGGGACGCCGCTGTCCGTGCCGATCAGCAGCATCGCGCCCGATTCGCGAAGCTGCTGAAATTTATGCTTCAGCGTCGGCTTGCGCGGCGGCACCATGCGGAAATATTCCAGTTGGTCGATATGCCGCAGCGACTCGCGAATATCGGAAATGATCGCGGGCGGCAAGCCTTCGTGCCAGCGCGGATCGTCCACCAGTTCGGGATGGTCGCGGATGTAATCGTAGTTATAAAGGACCTGTACGGTCGGCGTCCACCACAGCGGAGCGATGTTGCCGCGCGCGGTACGGGCATGCAGTTTTTCGACGATGTCTGCCGGATACTCCGGCGCCGTGGCGAGGCCGGTGTGCTCGAAGTCGTCGACGCCCGCCTCGAGCCCGAAGCGAATCTCGTTCGGACGATGCGCATGCGCCACCACCATCAGCTTGCGCTTGTGCGCTTCATCGACGATGGCGCGGATCTCCTCCATCGTCATCTCATCCTGATCGATCAGCTTGATGCAATCGACTCCGGCGTCGGCCAGCTTGTCGACTTTCGCGCGGCCGTCGGCCGGATCTTTGACGCCCCAGCGGAAATATTCGGTGCCGGGATACGGCTCGTGCTGCAGGAACGGACCGCTGACGTAGAGGGTCGCTCCGGGAATTTTCCCGGACTTGATCGCGTCGCGGACATGAATGCTCGCCTCGAGCGGAGCCCCCAGATCGCGCGCGCTGGTGACGCCGGCCATCAGGAGCTGCTTCGCGGTCGCCGGCATGATCACCGATTCCAGTTGCGGCGGATAGGTTTTATCCCAGTGCGCATAGTCGGAATGTCCACTGAGCATCGTATGGACGTGCATGTCCCACAGTCCGGGCAGGATGCTCATGCCTTCGGTGGAGATCACCTCGGCGCCAGGCGGAATCGGCAGCGAGCCGATTTGCCCCACGGCTTGAATCTTTTCGCCCTCGATCAGGATCACGCTATTGCGGATCGGGGGGCCGCCGTAGCCGTCGATCAGCGTTCCGCCGACCAGCGCCTTTCTGGATTGCCCGAAACTCGCGACGGCGCAAGCGACACAGAGGAGGACGAATCGATTCATCGCAAGATTATAGCGTTCCAGAATGCCCGGCAAGAGCGTTTCAGACCGACGCCGCACGCGCCTGTCCGATTCCGAGCTTCTGCATCCGATAGATCAGCGTCGTCCGACGGACTCCGAGCAATGCGGCGGCGCCGTTGCGTCCTCCGATGACGGACCCGGTCTGCCGCAGCGCGTCGAGGATGTGCGCCCGCTCTGCTTCCTCCAGCGTCCGCCTGCCGTTCGAGCCGTGGCCTGGCGTCAGGACTTTCAATTCTCCGAGCGGCGGACGCAGCACGGCACCGGACGAAAGAATCACCGAGCGCTCGATGAAGTTCTGCAACTCCCGAATGTTTCCGGGCCACGAGTAGAGCCGCAGGACCTCCATCACTTCGTCTGGTATCGTTTCAATCTGCTTGTCCATGCGCGCCGCGAATTTATGCATGAAGTGGTGGGCCAGCGCCGGGATATCGCAATCGCGCTCGCGCAGCGGCGGCAGCGTCACCGGGAAGACGTTCAGACGATAAAACAGGTCGGCGCGGAAGCGGCGCTCGCGGACCAGTTCCGCCAGGTCCAGATTGGTCGCCGCCACGATGCGAACATCGACGCGGATGGTGCGCGCGCTGCCGAGGCGCTCGAACTCCTGTTCCTGGAGCACGCGCAGAAGCTTGGGTTGAAGATCCAGGGGAAGATCGCCCACCTCGTCCAGAAAGAGCGTGCCCTGATCGGCGAGCTGAAAACGCCCGTTTCTCTGCGAAATCGCGCCGGTGAACGCGCCGCGCTCGTGGCCGAAAAGCTCGCTTTCCAGCAGCCCCGCCGGAAGCGCCGCGCAATTCACGCGTATATAAGGACCGCGACGGCGCCGGCTCTGCTCGTGCACGGCGCGCGCGATCACTTCTTTGCCGGTCCCGGTCTCGCCTTGTAACAGGACCGCGGCATCGGTGGGCGCGACTTTGCGGATCGAATCCATGACGGCGCCGAGGCCCCCGGTGGCTCCGATGATCGGGCTCAATGTTTCCGGAGGCGCGAAGTGCAGTTCCGGCTTGGGCATGGTTGCGAGCATGAGGTGTTCTCCTGGGTAAACAACACTATGCCGTCATCCGGGGTTGGATGGCATCCCGAAATCGAATGGATTTCAAATGACCCGAACGGGGGATCACATCACCGCCCCACAAGCCGCTGGCGGCTGAACAGCAGCATCCGCGGCACGTGAAAACATCCCTTGTAATTGTTGCCTTTAGCGGTATTCGTCAGATTGCCACGGCGATCGCAATAGCCGAACCATTCGCCGTACTGGGGATCCGAAAAATGCGAGAACGCGTAGCCGTCCACTTTTTCGAGCCATTCGAGCCATCGGTCTTCGCCCGTGATCGAATGCGCCAGGATGGTCGCGTAAATCGCCTCGGTATGCGGCCACCACAGTTTCATTTCCGCTTCGAGCGGCAGCGGCGGCAGTCCTTCGACGTCCATGAAGTAATAAAGACCGCCGTATTCGCGATCCCAGCCGAGTTCGAGCGAGCCTTCGATGGCGTCCAGGCACATTTGCCGGGCCTCCGGATCGGGTGAAAATTCCAGGGCGTGCAACAGGAACCACGCGGCCTCGATCGAATCGCCCGGGCAGAAAAGCCGGGCTTCAGGACTGTTGCCCGCACCCGCGGATTCCATGAAGATTCTTCGGGACGGATCGTAAAATTCCCGCGACGTCTGGATGCACTCACGCAATATCTCGCGATATCGGGGATCGTCATCGACGCGCGCGATTTCCGAGGCCATCGAGGCCGTCACCATCACATCTGCCAGCGCCGCCGTCCGCGGCGCGCCTTTGAGCACCGGCCGGCCGAGCAGCGCGGGGTTCGCGATCCACTGGCGGATCTCCCAAAACAGTTCGAGGGCCTCGGCACGCAATTCGCGATCGCCCGTGGCCTTCGAAAATTCCAGCATCCCGAGCATCGCGAAAACCGCCGCGTACGGTTTGCGCTGATAAAACGTGGGACTTCCTTCCCGCGTGAGGCTGAAATAGTAGCGGCCCTTGGGATCCCGTCCATGACGGCGGAGGAATTCGAGGATCAGCCGGGCCGCTTCGAGCCATTCTTCGCGCGGCTCCACCTCGTTGTAGAGTCGCGCCAGCATCCAGACGGCGCGGCCTTGCATCCACAGGTACTTGCGCGAATCATAGACGCGCCCGTCGCGGGTGAGGCAGGTAAAATATCCCCCATGTTCGCGGTCGAGCGAATGCTTCAGCCAGAACGGAATCACGCGGTCGAGCAGTTCCGACCGGCATTTTTCGGCATATGTCTTGAGGTTCATTTTTCAGGACCAGCCATACGACTGGTTAAATCGACACTTAGTACCTAAACGCGTTTGGGTCCACCGACGATCTTACAAATCTAAGGGCAACACGTGAATCGTCTCTCAGTATTCGCCTGCGAATCACAACCGATCGTACTTGAAGGATTGGCACGAATCCTGTCAGGCTGCAACGATCTTGAATTTGCGGGTTCGGCCGGCACATTGTCGGACGCACTCGCTGCGCTGCGTCTCCACAATCCTGACGTCATCCTGATCGACCAATCGGCCGGACTGAAGGTTGTCTTCCAATTCATCTCCGACGTGAAGAGCACGTTATCGCGATGCCAGCCTGTGCTGTGGGTGAACGATCTGGCGGAGATCGATTGCTTCCGGGCCCTGCAGCTCGGCGCGCGAGGCATCTTGAAGAAGACGCTGCCGGTGGAATCGGTGCTCGAATGCCTGCGCGCGGTGGGGCGCGGCAATGTGTGGATCGAAAGCTCGCTGTCGGACCATGTGGTGGGATCGCTGGACCGGCGGTCCTCACCTCGATTGACGCCGCGTGAAAAAGAGATCGTTCATCATGTTTGCGCCGGCATGAAGAACAAAGAGATCGCCGAGGCGCTGGCGATCACGGCGGGGACTGTGAAGGTCCACCTGATGCATATCTTCGAGAAGACCGGCGTGAAGGATCGCTTCGAGCTGGCCGTGCATGGACGCCGCATGTTGGGCGTCGAACATGCCGAAGAGGTCGCACGGGCTGAAGGCGTTCCGGGCTGAGCAAGCGTAAAGTTCGGACCCTTCTCTGGCGAAGTACTAGATAGGTGACCTCGCCTCAGACCATCGCGGGAGTTCCGGCGGCACAGAAACCAGCATTTGCGAAACCGCTGGTTCCGTCCATGTCGGACCTGTTTTTCCTGGCCCTGATCGCGTGGCTGTTCCTCTGCGGACCTTATGGCTGGAAAGGTCTGCTGACCGACGCCGACGCGGGCTGGCATATCCGCACGGGCGAATGGATTCTCGATCATCACGCGATTCCGCGTACCGATCTTTATTCGTTCTCGAAACCCGGCGCGCCCTGGTATGCCTGGGAATGGCTCGCCGACGTGATCGACGGCGCGCTGTTTCGCGCGGGCGGACTGAAGGCCGTCGTGCTGACCGCGGGGATCATGATTGTCCTTTTTGCGACCATCCTGCTGCGCCGAATGGTCTGGCGCGGAGCGCATTTATTTGTCGCCCTGGTGGTCGCGCTGCTCGGTGTGGGCTCTTCGTCGATCCACTACCTGGCCCGCCCGCACGTCTTCACGATGCTGCTGCTGTCGATCGCCATGTGGATGATCGAAGCGGACTTGCGCAAGCCGACGCAGCGCATCTGGCTGCTGGTCCCCATGACGATTCTGTGGACGAATCTCCATGGCGGATTTTTTGCGCTTTTCGCCGTGCTGGGGATCGCGGCGGTCGGAAGCCTCTCGATTCGCTACGGCCTGCTGACGGCCGCCTGCGCCGCCGCGTCGATCGTTAATCCGTACGGGATTCATCTGCACCAGCACGCGATCGAATACCTGCGATCGGACTGGATCAAAAGCGTCGTGCAGGAGTTCCAGTCGCCCAGTTTCCGCAACGAAAACATGATGCAGTTCGAAGCGCTGCTCATCGCGGGGCTCATCGCGGTCGGATTTCTGATCCGTCGCCGCCGGATCGTCGAAGCCCTGTGGATTCTGTTTTTCGCGCAGCAAGCCTTGAGCAGCCAGCGGCACGTGCCGATTTTCGTGATCGTCGCGGCGCCGATCATCGCCGAGGAGGTCAGTAACTGGTGGCGGGACTGGACCAGCAGGGCCGGGAAGAACTCGCCGATCGGCATCATCAATCAGATGTCGGCCGACTTTCTGCCGGGATTTCGCCGCACGACGTTCTGGCCGGCGCTGGCCGTTCTGGCTCTGGCGCTGATCGGCAAACCGATCGCCTGGCCGACGGATTTTCCCGAGGAGATGTTCCCCACGGGCCTGATCCATACTCACGAAGCGGAAATTTTCGCCGCGCGCACGCTGACCACGGATCAGTGGGCGGACTACCTGATTTACCTGAACCCTGGTTATAAAGTCTTCGTCGACGGCCGCAGCGACTTCTACGGTCCCGAGATCGGCAACGAATTTCTGCACGTCACCTCAGGCCAGCCCGAGTGGCAGGACGTGATGCGGAAGTACGGTTTTTCGCTGGTCCTGCTGCCTCGGGAAACCGCGCTGGTACAGCTTCTGAAGACGCAGCCGGACTGGCGCGTCGCCGACGAAGACGGTAAGCACATCCTCTTAGCCCGTAAGGGTCCCCCAGTACCACCTACGGGATTTCTTACTACGGAACCAAGGTTCTAAGAGCCACAGTGTTTAGGGGCCGTCGCACTAATGAAAATCTCCGAGGCGGCCGAATTAGTAAGGGGAGCAACAGAGAATGAAGTCGCAGCAGGCGGGTCGTCGGGGGCGTTCGCCCATGCGGATTCCACAAATCCCCATGGAGTGGATGGACCCGATGAGTTGGCGGCTGCCGTCGGGGAAGGCGTTGGCAGAATTTTGGTTGCAGGCGGGGTTTCTGGCCCCGCTGATGTTAGGGACGCCGGCGGTGAAGCGGGGCAGGAAAGTGCAGAACGCGGCAGCGCCCATGGGGAACCAGGGACTGGCCGCGAGCCACAAAGCAGAGGAGGCGCCGGAGCGATCCGCGACCTTTCGAGAAACGAGATGACGGCTCAGGTGTGGATCGCAATTCTGGTGGGTCTGGCGGCGATCGTTGACGATCTCCGGCGGCGGCATATCGCCAACTGGATTCCGGCCGCGGCGCTGGCCGGCGGGTTCGGCTGGCAGATCGGGCAGCACGGCTGGATGGGATCGCTGTACGCGCTGGGTGGAGCGGCTGCCGGATTTTCGGTCTTTTTAGTTTTTTATCTGCTCGGAGGCATGGGCGGCGGCGATGTGAAGCTCATGGCGGGATTCGGAGCGCTGCTCGGAACCAGAGGACTGGTGGAAGCCGCGCTGTGGACCGCGGGAGTGGGTGGCGTGCTGGCGATTCTGGCGATCGCGTTCAAGTCGGCGCGCCGGTATTTCAGGAAAGAACAGAACGACGGGGAGCAAAAGGAGTCGATTCCCTACGCACCGGCCATCGCGCTGGGCGTGTGGTTATCGCTGGTGCCTAAGGGGTAACGGGCGCGGCGGTCAAGGAGAGGACAGATTATGGATCGCAGATTTCTTACAGTATTGGGCGTCAGCCTGGTGTTCGCGCTGGTGGTGTCGAGCGTGTTCTATCAAATGACCGCGCGTTCGGGCGCTCCCGCGAAGAATGACTCCAATCAGAAGGACATCGTCGTGGCGACGCATCCTCTGACCGTCGGCGTGATGATCAAGCCGGCCGACGTGAAGATCGCCAAGATCACTGCCGAGGCGTTTCCCAAGGGCGCGTTCGCGAAGGTCGAAGAAGTTCTGGACCGCCCGGTGATCTCGAACATCCTGATCGATGAGCCGATCTCGGAAGGGCGGCTCGCCGCGAAGGGGAGCGGCCTGGGGCTGGCCCCGACGATTCCGGTCGGCATGCGCGCCGTGTCGGTGCGCGTCAACGACGTCGCGGGCGTCGCTGGATTCGTGCTGCCGGGCATGCGCGTCGACGTCCTGGTGACGGGCCGTCCGCCGTCGGGCGAAGGCGACATGACGACCACGGTTTTGCAAAACATTCAGGTGCTTTCGGCCGGTCAGACGATCCAGGCCGACGCGCGCGGCCAGGCGATCAACGCTCCGACGGTGACGCTGCTGGTCTCGCCCGAGCAGGCCGAAACGCTGACGCTCGCCGGAAACGACGGCCGCGTGCAACTGGTGCTGCGCAACTCGAGCGACCAGACCATCGAAAAGACGCAAGGCCGCTACGTGACCGAGCTGTACAGCGGCCATCGGCCGGATACGCCGAAGCCGACGGCTCCCGCAAAGCCGAGGCCGGTCGTGGCCAAGGCTCCGCCACCGCCGCCCCCGCCGGCTCCGGTGGCTGCCGCGCCTGCTCCGATTCCGACGACGCAGATCGTCGAGATCCGCGGCGCGACGCGCAGCGTGGTGACTTTGCAGGCGGAAAAGCCAGGCGAGAAGAACTAAGAGCGAAGGATCAATTCCATGAAACGACCCGTTTTCACTCAACTTTTGGCGATCGCGGCGGCCTCCTTTATGAGCGCCGGTCTGGCGGCCGCGCAGAATGCCGAGGAGCTGCGTCTGACGGTGGGCAAGAGCGTGGTGATCGACTACCCCTCTGATGTCCAGCAGATTTCGACCAGCACGCCGGAGGTTCTGGATTACAGCACAGTCAGCAACCGCGAAATCCTGCTGCACGGCAAAGGGCTCGGCGCGGCGACGCTGGTGGTCTGGACCAAGGGCGGCCAGCGCACGTTCTACAACGTCAGCGTCGACATGAACGTCGATCCGCTGCGGCGCCTGCTGAAGGAATCGTTCCCCAGCGAAGACATCCGCGCGGTCAGCTCGCGCGACTCGGTGGCGCTGATCGGCAAAGTGTCGAATAAGGAAGTCAGCGACAAGGCGTTCAACCTGGCGCAGTCGTTCACCAAGAACGTCGCCAACAGCCTGTCGCTCAACGCGGCGCCGATCGACAAGCAGATCCTGCTGCGGGTGAAGTTCGCAGAGCTGGATCGCACCAAGGAAACGCAGTTCGGCGTAAACCTGCTTTCGACCGGCGCGACCAACACGATCGGGCGTGTTACGACGCAGCAATTCGGAAACGGCTCGGCAACGCTCGACCAGTTGAACGTCGGGACGGGCGCTGCGATTCAGGAAACGATCTCGGACGCGTTGAACATTTTCGCTTTCCGGCCCGACCTGAACATCGGCGCGTTCATCAAAGCTTTGCAGCAGGAGAGCATCCTGCAGATCCTGGCGGAGCCGAACCTGGTGGCGACCAATGGAAAAGAAGCCTACTTCCTGGTGGGCGGCGAATTTCCGGTTCCGGTGCTACAGGGCGGTGGCAACTCCGGCGCGGTCACGGTGCAGTTCAGAGAATTCGGCATCAAGCTGATTTTCACTCCGTTCGTGACGGAGAACAAGACAATCAAAATGCACCTGAAGCAGGAGGTTTCCTCGCTCGATTTCGCCGACGGCGTATCGCTGAGCGGCTTCGTGATTCCGGCGCTTTCGACGCGGCGCACGGAGACCGACGTGGAACTGGCCGAGGGACAGAGCTTTGTCGTGTCGGGCCTGGTGGACAATCGCGAGACGGATTTGTTCAGCAAGATTCCGGTGCTTGGCAGCCTGCCGATTTTCGGAGCGCTTTTCAAGACGAAAGACGAGAAGAAAACGCGCACCGACCTGATCGTGCTGGTGACGCCGGAGTTGACGACACCGCTCGCCACCACGGAAGCGAAGCCGAACGTTTATATGCCGCGCGATTTCCTGGTGCGCCTGGATCCGAAGGATGTTCCCGAAGCGCAGCCCAAGAAGTCGTCGAAGAAGAAATAGGTTTGAAGGAACGGTCCTCGAATGATCCCACGTGCCCAGAATGAAGCGGAAATCGCAGCGCTGCTGATCGCGCCGAACCGCGAGCTGGCACAGCAATTCCTGGCCACTGTTCCGCAGACGCGCTCGTTTCAGATCATGGCGGATCTGAAGAATTATCCGCCGCAGCAGACGCTCGAGATTCGCGCGCGCCAATTGAAGCCGCAAGTGGTGCTGCTCGACCTGGCGAGCGACTTGAACGCCGCCACCGAACTGATCCGCTTCATCACCACGCTGTCGCCGCCGGTCCACGTGATCGGGCTGCATATGAAAAACGACGCGACGGCGATTCTGCAATCGCTGCGCGCGGGCGCGATTGAATTTCTCTATGCGCCGTTCGATCTGGGCACGCAGCGCGAAGCGATCGCCCGTCTGCGCCGCCTGTGCACGCCCGAAACGTCGTCGCAGGGCGAGGCGGGGCACGTGATCGCCTTCGCCAGCTCGAAGCCCGGCTCCGGCGCGTCGACCATCGCGACCCAAACCGCCTTCAGCCTGCAGCGGCTGACGTCGAAACGCATTCTGCTCGCCGATTTCGACCTGACCGGCGGAACCATCGGCTTCTATTTGAAACTCAGCCAGAATTATTCGCTGGTCGATGCGTTGCAGCACGCCGAGCATCTCGATCTCGCGCTGTGGAACTCGCTGACGGTGAACTACGGCGGCATCGACATTCTTCCCGCGCCCGCCGCACCGTATGCGGATCCCATCGATCCGTCGCGGCTGCGGGTGCTGGTCGAACACGCGCGGATGCTTTACGACTGGGTGATTCTCGATCTGCCGGCCGTGTTCAATCGCACCAGTTTAATGGCGATTTCCGAATGCGAACGGGCTTTTCTGGTTTCAACAGCCGAGTTACCGAGCCTTCATCTCACCCGCAAGGCGCTGACGCTGGTGGAAAACCTCGGGTTTCCCAAGGACCGTTTTCACGTGCTGGTGAACCGGCTGGACAAGCGGAGCGACATCGGAACTCCGGAAATGGAAAAACTGTTCGGCACCAAGGTGCACGCCAGTCTTCCAAACGATTATTTTTCGCTCCACCGCGTGGTGACGCTGGGGCAGCCGCTCGGCTCCGACGGCGAACTGGGCAAATCGATTGAAAACGTCGCGAACCGGTTGTGCGGCGCCCTGGACGTGAAGAAGGCCGCTCCGGCGGCGAACGGAATGAAGCCTGCTTTTTCTCAGGCATGAAGGCTTAACGGGAAATTATGTTTTCGACGCTCGACGGAAATAAAAATAATCAGCAGATCTCCTGGGAACAGAGGCTGCTCAAAAACTCCAACCGCCAGAACAAGGCGAGTCTCAAGCCGGAGTATCAGGAACTCAAGTTCACCCTGCACCGCAAGCTGGTGGACAAGATCAATCTGGAAGCGCTGGCGACGATCGACAACCAGCGCGTGCGCGCCGAGGTCCGCCAGGCCGTCATCGCGCTGATCGACGCCGAGCCGACGCTGCTCAGCTCGCTCGAAAAGCAGCAGATTTCGGACGAAGTTCTGGACGAAGTTTTCGGACTGGGACCGCTCGAGCCGCTGCTGACCGATCCGGGCATTTCGGATATTCTCGTCAACACTTATAAGCAGGTCTACATCGAACGGCGCGGCTTGCTCGAGCTGACCAGCGTGACCTTCCGCGACGATCAGCACCTGCTGCGCATCATCGACAAAATCGTCAGCCAGGTGGGCCGCCGCATCGACGAATCGACGCCGATGGTCGACGCGCGCCTCTCCGACGGATCGCGCGTCAACGCCATTATTCCGCCGCTGGCCGTCGACGGGCCGCTGCTCTCCATTCGCCGATTTTCCACCGACAAGCTGATGCCCGCGGACCTGGTCGAACGCAAAGCGTTGACGCCGGGCATGATGGAGCTGCTCGAAGCGTGTGTCAAGGCGAAGCTGAACATCATCATCGCGGGCGGCACCGGCGCCGGTAAGACGACGCTGCTCAACGCGCTTTCGGCGTTCATCAACGGAAAAGAGCGCATCGTCACCATCGAAGACGCGGCCGAATTGCAGTTGAAGCAGCCGCACGTGGCGCGACTCGAAACGCGTCCGCCGAACATCGAAGGCAACGGCGCGGTCCGCCAGCGCGAGCTGCTGGTGAACAGCCTGCGTATGCGTCCCGACCGCATCGTCGTCGGCGAAGTCCGCGGTGAAGAAGCGCTGGACATGTTGCAGGCGATGAATACGGGCCACGACGGATCGCTCACCACGGTCCACGCGAACTCGCCCCGCGACGCTGTGTCGCGTCTCGAAGTCATGGTTTCGCTGGCCAATTCGAACATGCAGCTGGTTTCGATCCGCCAGCAGATTGCGAGCGCGGTGAACGTGCTGGTGCAGGCGTCGCGTCTATCCGACGGCTCGCGCCGCGTCGTGTCGCTCACCGAAGTGACCGGCATGGAAGGCGAGATCGTCACGCTGCAGGATCTGTTCGTGTTTGAAAAGCGCGGTCTCGACCCGGATGGAAAAGTGGTGGGACGCTTTGCCGCCACCGGTATCCGTCCGAAGTTCTACGAAAAGCTGCTGAGCGCCGGTATTCGCCTCCGGCCCGATCTGTTTGACGAAGTGGTGGAGGTATAACGATGGGTTTCATAGGGCTGCTGGTGGTCGTGTGGGTCGCTTTCATCGGCGCGTGGTTCGTCGTGTCGAAGTATTTCAAGTCCTCCGACCTCGACCGCATCAAGGCGCGCCTGGCCGGCACGACCAAGAACAAGTCGGTCAAAAAACAGAAGGGCGAGGCGGCCACGACGTCCGTGATTCATGGCGACGCGGTGGTGAAGAATCGCATCGCGCAGTTGCTGGTGGAGCGCTTCAAGCTGGGTCCGAAGATCGCCACCCTTTTGGAACAGGCGGGCCTGCAATGGCAGCCGGCGCGATTTGTGCACTTGACGCTGATCAGCTTCGCGGCCGGGTTCGCCGCCGGCTGGCTGTTCATCCCGATCACGCACGTGGTGGCGATCGTCACCGGGCTGATCGCGGCGGCGATCCCGGGACTGTACGTCTACACGAAACGCAGTGCGCGCCTGAAAAAATTCGAGGAGCTGTTCCCGGATTGCCTGGAGTTCATCTCACGCTCGATGCGCGCCGGACACGCGTTTTCCGTTTCGCTCGAAATGATTCACCGCGAGTTTCAGGAGCCGGTGTCGAGCGAATTCCGCCGCGCGTTTGAAGAACACAACCTGGGCCTGCCGATTGAAATCGCGCTGCAGAAGCTGGCCACGCGCATTCCCTCGCTCGACGTGCACTTTTTCGTCTCGGCGGTGCTGCTGCAGAAACGCACCGGCGGCAACCTGGCTGAAATTCTGGACAAGCTGGCTTACGTCATTCGCGAACGCTTCAAGCTGCGCGGCCGTATCCGCGCCGTCAGCGCGCACGGCAGAATGACGGCCACCGCGCTCAGCGCGATTCCGGCCGTGGTCGCGGTGCTGATGTTTTACACCAATCCGGATTACGTGAAGTTCTTTTTCACCGACGACGTCGGCAACATCATGCTGGGCGCGGCGGTCGGGCTCCAACTGATCGGCTATGCCGTCATGAAGAAAATCGTGAACATCGAGGTCTAGGTCATGCCCCTGCTTCTTACACTGGTTGTATTCATCCTGCTGGCCGTTTTTGTCGCGATCGCCGGCATGCGCCTGTACGTGCGCCCGAAAGAAGCGATGGAGCGCGTGGTCGGCGGCGGAATCGACGACGCGCATCAGATGCCGTCGCATCCGAGCCTCGCCTTCCACGACTTGATCAAGCGCCTGGGCTCGATGGTCCCGCAGTCGCCCAAGGACGTCACCGTGATGCAGCGACGGCTGATCCGGGCCGGCGTCCGCAACGAAAACGCGCTGAAAATTCTGTACGGAGCCAAGGCCGCCGGCGGCGTCGCGCTGCCGCTGCTGGCCGCGCTGCTGGTCACCAGTTCCGATTTTGAAACCGGGAACAAGTTCGCCACCATTCTGATCGCCGCCGCGGTCGGATTTTTCGGACCCAATGAATACGTCCGCCGCATGGCCGCCAAGCGCCAGAAAGAGATCGCCCGCGGCTTGCCGAACGCGCTCGACCTGCTGGTGGTTTGCGTCGAGAGCGGACTGGGTCTGGATCAGGCGATCCTCCAGGTCTCCAAGGAACTGGAACACGCGCACCCGGAAATCAGCGAAGAGTTCGGTTTGGTGAATCTCGAGCTGAAGGCCGGCAAGCGCCGGGTCGAGGCGCTGCGCAACCTGGCCGAGCGCACCGGTGTCGACGATCTTAAGAAGCTGGTGGCGGTGCTGATTCAAGCCGACCGCTTTGGTACCGGCATCGCGCAGAGCTTGCGCGCCCACTCCGACT
>JAIQFJ010000513.1 GCA_020073325.1 Terriglobia bacterium
GTGAGAGTCTGTGTGAAAACTGAACGTTCGCCGCTTCCTGCGGTCGCGGTTCATTGCCGGCATCCCGCTGAATCAGCCGTTTAAGGAACCGCGACCGCAGGAAGCGGCCGACGCCGATCATTTTCACACAGACTCGTGATGGCGGGGGCACGGTCGGCCGGGCGAGGCACCTGATACGCAGCACGTTGCGCTTGCGGCGAACCCCCGCGTTTCGCAGACCGCCTAAGTCTAGGTAAGCCGGCCCGGCGATATCGAAAGCGAACGGCCCGCTCACTGGCGTTCGCGGTTCAGTGCTTAGCGATGGAGTTGCAGTGCAAACCACAGAACCACGAGCGCCAGCGAGTGGGTAAGTCCCACGAGCGCAGCGGGACGAGCAACAAGTACGCAGCACGTTGCGCCGTTTCGCACCCACCCTGACAATGGCGCGGGCCGGTCGTGAGCTTTTCACGGCAGAATTTGTAAATCCGTAGCGCTAATCTTTGTACCTTGCATTTTCAGGAGCGTTGGTATACTGGGTGCAGATTGGGTGAGCGTATGCGCTTTTTTTTCGCTCTCGTATTGATTTCCTCCCTGGCGCTCGCCGCCGACGACAGCAAGAAGCCGGACAATAGCGCCCGCCCCACGGGTCAGCAGGACAGCGCGAACATCACGCCGCGGGTGCGCGAAAAAGCGCCCGAGCCCGAACCCGAGCGGCGTTCCAACATCCGCATCGACTCCACCCTTGTCCTGATCCCCGTCGCCGTCACCGACCCCATGAGCCGCTTCGTCACCGGCCTCGACAAGGAAAACTTCAAGGTTTACGAAGATAAAATCGAGCAGGAGATCGCCCAGTTCTCGAGCGAAGACGCTCCTCTGTCGATCGGTGTCGTGTTCGATACCAGCGGCAGCATGGGCGCGAAGCTTCAGAAATCGCGGCAGGCGGTGGCGCAGTTCATGAAGACCGCCAATCCCGAGGACGAATTTTTCCTGATCCAGTTCAACGACCGCCCGGAACTGATCGTCCCCTTCACGCCCGACACCGAGGAGATCCAGAACCGCCTCACCTTCGTCCAGTCGCGCGGCCGCACGGCGCTGCTCGACGGCGTCTACATGGCCATGAACCAGATGAAGAAGGCGCGCAACCCGCGCAAAGCGATCCTCATCATCAGCGACGGCGGCGACAACTCCAGCCGCTACACCGAATCGGAAGTCAAGAACGCCGTCCGCGAAGCCGATGTCCAGATCTATGCCATCGGCATTTTTGAGCCGATGCAGTCGCGCGGCCGCACTCCCGAAGAACTCTCCGGGCCCGCCCTGCTCGGCGAGGTCACTGAACAGACCGGCGGACGCCACTTCGCCGTCGACAACCTGGCGGAACTGCCCGACGTCGCCGCCAAAATCGGGATCGAGCTGCGCAATCAATACGTGCTAGGGTATTCCCCTAAGAACGGCAATCGCGACGGGAAATACCGCCGCGTTTCCGTTAAGCTGGTGAAGACGACCGGGCTTCCGCAGCTCAAAGCAATCTTCCGCACCGGGTATTATGCGCCGACTCAATAGCTTTTTTGGCCTTCTTCTTTTAACCGGCTTCCTGCACGCACAGGAGCCGCCCAAACCGCCCGCAGCCGACGACGACGTCATTTTCAAGGCCGACACGAACATGGTCGTGCTGCAGGCCACGGTGCTCGATAAGAGCGGCAAGCTGGTCACCAACATCCCGCAGTCGGCGTTTCATGTGATGGAAAACGGCGTCGAGCAGCCGCTCAAGATTTTCCGCCGTGAAGACGTCCCCGTGTCGATGGGCATCATCATCGACAACAGCGGCAGCATGCGCGACAAGCGAGCCAAAGTCGCCGCCGCCGCGCTCGCGCTGGTCAAGGCGTCCAACCCGCAGGACGAAGTTTTTATCGTGAATTTCAACGACGACGCCTTTCTCGACTGCCCCTTCACCAACGACATCAAGAAAATGGAAGAGGCGCTCGACAAGATCGATTCGAAAGGCGGCACCGCCATGCGCGACGCGATCAGCATGTCGATCGATTACCTCAAGGACAAAGGCAAGAAGGATAAGAAGGTGCTGCTGGTCGTGACCGACGGCAACGACAACACCAGCAACATGTCGCTCGAGCAGCTGGTCCGCAAGGCGACGCAGAGCGAGACGCTGATCTACTCGATCGGCCTGCTGAATGAAGAAGAAAAGCGCGAAGCGGTCAAGGCCAAGCGCGCGCTGAAGGCCCTGGCCGAGTCCTCCGGCGCGATGGACTACTATCCGAAAGATCTCACCGAAGTCGATAAGATCACGCCGCAGGTCGCGCACGAAATCCGCAACCAGTACATCCTGGGATATCTTCCGCTGAACGCGAACCTGGACGGCACGTTCCGCAAGATCAACGTGCAGGTGAAAGGCTACGGCAACATCACGGTCCGCACGCGCAACGGTTATTACGCGACGCCGGCGCCCCTCAAGGGTTCCAATTCGCTCGTGAACAAGTGATCCGGTTCCTGTGGACCGCCTCGCGCGGGTATCGCCTGCGCCCCTGGGCAAGTCCCTATTTGCGCTGGCGCGTCGAAACCTTCTGGGGCCTCCACGCCGAAAAAATCACGCCCGCCGAATTCCGCGCCTTCGTCTGGCAACATCGCGCCGAACTCTGGCGCTTCCTCCACTGGGCCGCCAAAATGTCCCACAGCTCCTGACTCCCCTCCCGGCAATTGTGGGGCCGGCAGCCCTGCCGGCGCGACGGCTGCCAGCCGTCGCAAAATCAAATCCGCAAGCCCTCCTACCGAATTTCCAGCTGCCACGTCTCACCCCTAGCGTCCAACTCAGGAGGAAATCCCCATGAAGTTGCGCGCTCTCGTCCTCGCCGGACTCCTTTTCGCCAACACCACCTTCGCCGACGCCCCCAGCGGACGCGTCCTCGGCAGCGCCGTCTCCGCCATCACCATCGACCTCTATCACGACTTCCAGTGCCCCGGCTGCAAGGTCCTCTACGAACAGACCCTGAAACCGCTGATCGCCAACTACGTCAAGACCGGCCGCGTCTATCTGGTCGAGCACTATTACCCGCTCCCGATTCACGCCTTCGCGCGCGAAGCCGCCTGCCTCGCCTGCGCCGCCGACCGCATCGGCAAATACGAACAGGTCTGCGACATTCTCTTCAAGAAACAGGAAGACTGGGAAAGGACCGGCAAGGTCGAAGAGACCGTCTGCAGCGTCCTGACCGCGTCCGAGGCCGCGAAAGTCCGCGCGCTGGCGAAGGATCCGTCCGTGATCGCCGAAGTCGATAAGGACATCGCCCTCGGCCAGCAGCATCGCGTCCCCGGCACCCCGACCATGCTGATCACCAAGGCCGGCAAGACCTACACCATCGCGACCCCGGTCAGCTACTCCATGCTGACCCGCGTTCTCGATAACCTGAAATAAGATGCTGCGCCTCGCGAAAATCGTCCTGCGAGCCGTCCTCGCCGGCGTGTTCCTCTACGCGGCCTGGACGAAGTTCCGCGAACCCTGGACCATTTTCGCGGTCGCGATCGATTCCTACGGCCTGCTCCCCGAGTGGGCCGTGCTGACGCTCGCCAGAACGCTCCCCTGGATCGAACTGGCTCTCGGCCTGGTCCTGCTCACCGGCCTGTGGCTCCGCCACACGTCGCTCGCCGCCGCCGCGCTCCTGGGAGTTTTTCTTTCCGCCATGCTGGTCGCCTACGCGCGAGGCCTGTCCATCGACTGCGGCTGCTTCGGCCCCGGCGACACGCTGGGCACGAAAACCCTCCTCCGCGACAGCTCGCTGGTCGCCATGGCCGCCGCCTTGGCCTTCCTGTGTCGCCGTGGAGGGCGGCCTTCAGACCGCGCGGGGCTTTAGCCCCGCTTTCGATCATCCAGTTTGAGCCCCGACCCGCGCCATGACGGCGCGGCTTAATTTCTTATCGCCCGGCCTCGCCAGTAAGAGTCTGTGTGAAAACTGAACGTTCGCCGCTTCCTGCGGTCGCGGTTCATTGCCGGCATCCCGCTGAATCAGCCGTTTAAGGAACCGCGACCGCAGGAAGCGGCCGACGCCGATCATTTTCACACAGACTCGTAATGG
>JAIQFJ010000061.1 GCA_020073325.1 Terriglobia bacterium
GGGGCCGACGGCAGAACTCCTGCCGCTATCGAGGGTACCGCGGCGCGAGTGAGCCTCACGCGGCGTTGCCGAAAGCAACATGATCGACGGGATCGACGTCGGATCCCGGCCGAGCCCTGGCCGGGTGTAACCCGTCCGTGGATCGTGCGTATACGTCGGAATGACTCGTCTCGTTCAGCGCGGACGGTGCAGGAGTTGGCGGTTCACGAGCAGACCACGAGTACGGTGGCAAGCACTGCCCGGTCTGCTCGATACGGACGCCGCAACCCTGCATCTCGCAGTGTGTACCCTGTGAGCGTGCTTACGAGTTCGATCAGCGAATCATATTCGAATGATGGTCCTCGGGATATGTCCTGGGAAAGGAGCGCGATGAAGCAGCTGTTCAACAGGGGGCTGGCTAGTGCATTGAGCCGGGAGATTATCAATATCGTGCAAATCGCCACGAGGTCGACCATGGCGTTTTGCCTGATCGTGGAAGGAGAGTCTGCTGAGCGCGCGGCGACAGGCTGGTTGTCGATCGACGGGAGCATCGAGCCGACCTGTGATCGCCATATCGCGCTGCTGCTTCCGGAGATGTTGCGCGACGGCACGCAAGTATCCGATATCGAGCTCGTCGACGGGTACAATCAGCTGCTCGTGACGTCGTTCGACGTGCAATCGGCGCGCGTGTGCACGGGCATGGCGCGTCGTCGCGACGCGCCATCGTTCGATCTGATCGATTCGTGTCGGCTCCACGGCCTCGTGCCGGTGGCGTCGCAGCTCGCCGCGTTGCATGCCCGATGCCTCGAGCACACGCGACGCGAACTGGTGCTGCGCGCGCTGCGCAGCATGACCCATGCGTGCTGCGTGCTCGATCTCGATACCAGACGAATCCGCTGGTTCTACGAGCCGGGCGACGATCAGCCGTGCGTCCGCACCATCTATCACAACGAGGATCACTTCATCAACGTCGTCGAACGGCTGCATGGTAAGTCGTTCGACGACGAACAGCGTCTGCGCATCGCCACGATCGGACGCACCCGCGTGGTGCGCACCGTCGATCTCGGGCGTGCGGAAGAGTTCGACACGTCCCACAGCGTGGCCGTGGCGCTGGCATCCACGGCCGCTGCACCGACGAAGCTATCGACGCGAGAGCGTGAGATTGCACAGCTGCTGGCGGCGGGTTACTCGACGGTGAATGCCGCGGCGATGCTGTCACTGAGCGAGAACACGATTCGCACGTACGTACGCCGGCTGTATCGCAAGCTGGAGATCACCAACCGGGCCGACCTGACCCGCAAGTGCACCGAGCTCTACCTGTGCTGAGCGTTCGCGGCACGATGTAGCACGTGCATGCCCGCATCCGGGCACTGGTGTCATCGTGCGCTCGAAGACATCGCGCCTGGCTGCGCATCGCGGGGGTAGGAGTTCCCAGCGGGGCCGGCCAGACTCCTAGAAACCGGCGGCGATCCGGAAGTCGTCGGCGGTCGCGACCCCGGCGTGACCGGCGGCGACGAGCTGGACATCGAGGCCGCGATCCAGAACCAGCGCCTGGTACAGCGCGCGCGTGGTCGCGCGGAACGGTGCGGGCTGCTGCTCGGGCGGGAGCAGATGCGGGTAGTACAGGTCGGACTGGAACACCAGCCCGGCGTCGGGCACGTAGACCACGAGCTGATGGTCGACGTGGTCCGAGGTCAGGAGCATGGCCTGGATCGTCCGCCCGTCGGTGAACGACCAGCCGGTCGAATCGACGTCGATGAGCTGGGCCGGCCGCGGCGCGCGGGCCAGCGTATCCGGGAGCACGGTGTGCGGCGCAGCGAACACGCTCTGCAGGAAGTCGTGATCGGCAGCCGGAGCGACCACCGGCACGCCGAGCGCGACATACGTGCGCAGCCCGCCGACATGGTCGTGGTGGTGATGGGTATTGATCACGTACTGGATCGGCTTGCCCGGGAACACCTGCGCGAGGGCGTTCAGGACCGCGAGCGAGCGCGAGTCGTCGTTGGGCGCCTCGACCACGACGACGCCGTGGTCGGTCCCGATCGCGAGCGAGTGGTGCGTGCTGCCGATCACGATGAAGATGGCCGGCGCGATCTCGATGAGGTTCACGTTGGTCACCGGGTCGCCCTCCAGGAGGCCGACCGAGTTGCCACGGTCGTACAGGTCCGGATGCTGGTCGCCGATCAGGGCGGCGACGGGGTCGTAGGGCGCCGTGCTGTCCGCCGGCACGTCGAAGATGCCGGTATCGGGGCCGACCGCGAACTCGTAGGGCCCGCGCTGGTCGCGCTGGATGACCGCGCCGTTGAGCGATCGGACGATCTCGGCCGGCACCTTCACGCCGCCGGCGGTGGTCCAGCGCGGGAACCGAACGGTGATCTCCGCATCGCCGAGCACCGCGTCGTCTTCGAAGTGCGCGGTCTGGAGCGGCAAGAAGGTCTCGGCGTCGATCGCGACGCGCACCGGCGTGAACGGCCGCGCCAGCGAGAACTCGAAGGCGCGGCGGCCGCCGATCGTCCGGGCCACGAAGGCGGTGACGTGGTCCGGGTGGGCGATCGCCTCCGCGATCAGGACGTGAGGCTCGCTTTGTCGTTTTCACGACCAGCGACGGCGGCGAGTCGTGGAAGCGGCAGAAAACCCCTGCGGCGCTTGCGAACGAGGGCGCGTATGCGGCGAGCAATACATGTCTCATCGTGCGCGGCGCGCGCGAAGTGTTCTTCGGCACCGGCGCCGGGCGCGTTTTTCATTCCACCGATGGCGGTGAGACCTGGTCGGTGGCGAAAACTCCGATGGCGGGCGGAACGAGCGCGGGAATTTTTTCGCTCGCGTTTAACGGTAGAACAGGCATTGCAGTCGGCGGCGATTACAACAAGCCTGCGGAGTCGGCGGGGAACATCGAGGTAACGGAGGACGGCGGAAAAACCTGGACTGCGCCGGCTTCGGGACCGGGCGGGTATCGATCGGCAGTGGCGCTCTTCGAAAAAATGTGGATCGCGGTGGGGACTTCGGGATCGGATGTGTCGACGGACGACGGAAAGTCGTGGAAGCAGTTCGATTCGGGGAATTACAATGCCGTGAGTTTCGCGAACGGAGCGGGATGGGCGGTGGGTCCCAAGGGTGCGGTCGCGAAATTCAAACAATAAGCATAGTAAACTTACGCTTTATGAAGCGATTCCTGCCTCTCCTGCTCTTTGCTGCACTGCTTCCCGCTCAGAAAATTACGACGCCGAAAGAATTCCTCGGCTTCAATCTCGGCGACGACTACATGATGGCGAGCTACACCCAGCTCGAACAGTATTGGAAAAAGATCGCCTCCGAGTGCGATCGCTGCAAGCTGGTCGATATCGGTCCCACCGAAGAAGGCCGCCGACAGTACATGATGATCATTTCTTCGCCCGAAAACATGAAGAAACTCGATCACTACAAGGAAATTTCGGCGAAGCTCGCACGGGCCGAAGGCTTGACCGACGAGCAGGCGCATGCGCTCGCGCGTGAAGGCAAGGCAGTCGTATGGATCGACGGCGGCTTGCATGCGAGCGAAACGGTCGGGTCGCAGCAGGAAATGGAAATGGTGTACCAGATGGCCAGCCGCACCGATCCGGAAACCATGCGCTTCCTTGACGACGTGATCGGGCTGTACGTTCTGGCGAATCCCGACGGGCAGGAATTGTGCGCCACCTGGTACATGCGCGAAAAAGACCCGCTGAAGCGATCGCTGAACGGGCTGCCGAGGCTGTATGCGAAGTACGTCGGCCACGACGACAATCGCGATTTCTACATGTCGGCGATGAAGGAAACCACCAACATGAACCATCAGTTGTTCCTGGAGTGGTATCCGCAGGTCATATACAACCATCACCAGACCGGTCCGGCGGGCGCGGTGATTTTCATGCCGCCGTTCCGCGATCCGTTCAACTACAATTTCGATCCGCTGATCCCGCTGGGAATCGAAATGGTCGGGACGGCGATGCATTCGCGGCTGGTGGCGGAGGGCAAGGGCGGCTCGGCCATGCGCACCGGCGCGAATTATTCCACATGGTGGAACGGCGGCCTGCGCACGGTGACGTACTTCCACAACATGATCGGAATCCTGACGGAAATTATCGGCAATCCCACGCCGATCGACATTCCGCTGGTTCCCGAAAAACAGCTTCCGCAGGGCGACTGGCCGCTGCCGATCGCGCCGACCACGGGCACGCAGAAATGGCATTATCGCCAGTCGATCGATTATGAAATGACCAACAATCGCGCGATGCTCGATCTGGCTTCGCGCTATCGCGAGGTGTTCCTCTACAACATTTATCAGATGGGTCGAAACTCGATTCAGAAGGGCAGCCAGGACACCTGGACCGTGACGCCGAAGCACATCGCGGCGGTGGAAGAGGCCGCGGCGAAGATGAACGGCGGCGGCCGTGGACGTGGCGGACGCGGCGGCGGTGGCGATAATCCGGATCTTCCGGCCGGCCTGACGATGGGCGGCCTGAACGCCGCGACGGCGCCCAGCGAGTTGTACAACACGGTTCTGCACGATCCCAAACTGCGCGATCCGCGCGGTTACGTCATTCCGTCCGATCAGGCGGATTTTGCGACCGCAACCGAGTTCGTGAACGCGCTGCTCAAGAACGGCATCGACGTCCTGCGCGCCACCGGATCGTTCTCGATCAACGGCAAGAGTTATCCGTCGGGATCGTACATGATCAAGACGGCGCAGGCGTTTCGTCCGCACGTGATGGATATGTTCGAGCCGCAGGATCATCCCAACGATTTCGCGTATCCGGGCGGTCCTCCGAAGCCGCCTTACGACATCACGGGCTGGACGCTGGCGTATCAGATGGGCGTGAAATTCGATCGGATCGTCGACGCGATGCCCGCTTCGGGTCCGTTCACGAAAATCAACGGCGCGCTGCCTCCGCCCCCGTCATCGATCCTGGGCACGGGCTCGGCGGGTTATCTGATCAGCCATGAGATCAACAATTCGTTCGTCGTGATCAACAAATTGCTGAAGGCCGGCGCTGACGTTTATTGGATGAAGAAGCCGGAGATGGCCGACGGCAAGGATTTGGGCACGGGTGCGATTTGGGTGCCGGCATCGTCCGCCGCGCGTGGAGTCCTGGAGCAGGCGTCGAAGCAGTACGGCGTGCCGGTGCACGCGGTGGCGAAGGCTCCCACGGGTGAGGCGATGAAGCTGAAGCCGATCCGCGTCGGGCTGTTCGATCAATACGGCGGCAACATGCCGTCGGGCTGGACGCGCTGGCTGTTCGAGCAATACGAATTTCCGTTCACCGTGGTTTATCCGCAGACGCTCGACGCGGGCGATTTGAAGAACAAGTTCGACGTCCTGGTGTTCACCGACGGCGCGTATCGGCGGCCGGGCACGGGCGGGCGCGGCGGTGGTGGCGGCGGATTCGGCGGGCCTCCGGAGAATGTGCCGGACGAATACAAGGGCTGGCTCGGACGAATCAGCGAGGAAAAAACGATTCCGCAGTTGAAGAAATTCGTCGAGTCCGGCGGCTCGATCGTGACGATCGGAAGCTCGACCGGACTGGGCGAGGCGCTGGGGCTGCCGGTGAAGAATTATCTGACTGAAAAAGCTCCCGACGGGCGCGATCGCGCGCTGCCTCGCGAGAAATTCTATATTCCGGGATCGCTGCTGAAGACGAACATCGACAATACGAATCCGCTGGCCTATGGGATGCCGCCGGTGGTCGACGTGTTCTACGACAACTCGCCGGTGTTCAAGATGGATCCGAACGCGGAGCAGAAAAAGACGTCGGCGGTCGGGTGGTTTTCAGGCGCTGAGCCGCTCGACAGCGGATGGGCGTGGGGCCAGCAGTACCTGGACGGCGGCACGGCGATCGCGGAGGGAACCGTGGGTGAGGGCAAGGTGATGCTGCTCGGTCCTGAGGTGGCGTTCCGTTCGCAGCCGCACGCGACTTTCAAGCTGCTGTTCAACGGGCTCTATCTCGGCAGCGCGAAAGACGCGACCTTGAAGTAACCATGTGGGGCGGGTCGTCAGACCGGCTGCTCTTTTTCGCGGTGAAGCGATCGTTTGACCCAAAATAAAACGCAGCCGGTTTGACAACCGGCTCGCCGGTCTGACGACCCGCCCCACACTCCCTGAGCAGTTTTTCGCTTAGTTCTCCGCGGCTCGGAGCGCCTGATCGAAATCGGCCTTAATGTCTTCGAGCGATTCGATCCCGACCGAAACGCGCACGTACTCGGGCGAAACGCCGGCTTCGATCTGTTCCTGCTCGGTCAACTGCGAATGCGTGGTCGAGGCGGGATGAATCACCAGCGTCTTGGCGTCGCCGATGTTGGCGAGGTGGCTGGCCATTTTCACGCTGTTGATGAACTTGATGCCGGCCGCTTTTCCGCCGCGGATTCCGAATCCTAAAATCGCGCCGGGGCCATCCGGCAAATATTTTTTTGCGGCGGCGTGGTGAGGATGCGATTTCAGGCCTGGATAATTCACCCACTCGACCATGGGATGTTTCTCGAGCCACTCCGCGACGGCCTGCGCGTTCGCCACGTGGCGCTCCAGGCGGACGTGCAGCGTCTCGATTCCGATCAAAAAAAGGAATGCGGCAAACGGACTCATCGCCGCCCCGGTATCGCGCAGCCAGTGTGTCCGGACGTGAATGATGTAGGCCAGATTTCCGAGCGGCTTCAGCGCTTCGGTAAACACGATGCCGTGATAGGACTCCGAGGGCGACGTAAATTCCGGCCACTTCGCAGGATTCGCGGCCCACTGGAAATTGCCGCTATCGACAATCGCGCCGCCGACGTGCACGCCGTGGCCGCCCAGAAATTTCGTGGTCGAATACACCGCGATATCGACGCCGTGTTCGAACGGACGGAACAGCGCGGGCGTCAGGACAGTGTTGTCGCACATCAGCGGCAGGCCGTGCTCATGCGAAATGTCGGCGATGCGGCGAAAGTCCGGCACGTCGTTTTTCGGATTGCCCACCGATTCCAGGTACACCAGGCGTGTGTTCTCGTCGATCAGGTCTTCGATCTCTTCCGGATGGTCCGGATCGAAAAAGCGGACCTCGATCCCCAGCTTCTTGAAGGTCTGCGTGAACAGGGTCCAGGTGCCGCCGTAGAGGCTTGTCGACGAAATAAAATTCTGGCCGGAGTGCGTGATGGTGAGAATCGCCGCGGTGATCGCGGCTTGACCCGACGCGAACGCGAGCGCTCCGATGCCTCCATCGAGCGCGGCCAGCCTCTTTTCCAGCACGTCGTTGGTCGGGTTCATGATGCGCGAATAAATATTTCCGAATTCGCGCAGCCCGAACAGGTTCGCCGCATGCTCGGCGTCTTTGAAGACGTAGCTGGTGGTCGCGTAGATGGGGACGGCGCGCGCCGTGGTGGTCGGGTCAGGCTCCTGCCCCGCATGCAGAGCCAGCGTGCCGAGTCCCGGTTTCTTTTCTGGTTTCGACATAGTCAAACCAGTATATTTACTTTCGCCGCCTTAGCACGCAGAATAGAAATTACACTTGAAGTGGCTTTTTGTTGCTCTCGCTCTGGCTCTGCCGCTGATCCTGAATGTCCTGCGATGGCGACGGGATCGCGAGCGCATTCGCGCGCTCACCGGCGCGCGCAGGAAGATTCCATATGACGAATTGTTGCGTCACGGCGCCCCGCGCGTCAGTTTTCTGATCGCGGCGTGGAATGAAGAGGCGACGCTTGCCCGCTGCATCGACGCGGTGCTGAGCCTCGGCTATCCCGATCTCGAAGTGGTCTTGTGCGCGGGCGGCACGGACAGCACCTGGCAGATCGCGTCCGGTTTTTCTGATCCGCGCGTCGCCCTGCTGCCGCAGCAGGCTGGCGACGGAAAACAGAAAGCGCTGATGCACTGCCTGGAACGCGCGACGGGAGAAATCGTGTATCTGATCGACGCGGATTGTCTGATCACTCCACCGGCCTTCGCGCGTGTCCTCTATCCCATCCTCGGCGGCGCCGAACATGCGGTGACCAATATCCCGTGCACTCCGTTTCCCGAACAACTCGCGAGTCCTTTTGCGATCAGCCAGTGTGCGAGCTGGGTCTATACGTCGATCTATCATCCGGCGTATGGATCGAGCCTGGTGGGAATGAATGCGGCGATCCGCCGCCAGGCTCTCGAAAAGGCCGGCGGCTTCGACGCACGCGTGCGGGCCGGGGGCGATTTCGATCTCGGCAAGCGGCTGCTGCGCGCGGGCTTTCGGATTCGCTATGAAGCCGACGCGTCTTTTCCGATCGAATTTCAGACTAACCCTCGGGTTTATCTGCGGCAGCAGGCGCGCTGGCTGCGCAATGTGGTGATTCACGGATTGCGCTTCGGCGCCTATCGCGAAGCGGCGTCCTGCCTGTTGACGTCGCTGGTCGGATTCGCCATGCTGGCGCTGCCCGCGACCGCCGCGCTGGGCTTGTTTCTGGGCGCGCCGCCCTCAATCTCCGCCGTCCTCCTGGCGATCTGGCTGCTGGGATTGATCCACGCGCTTTTCTCGCGAATCCGGTATCTGAAAGCGGCCGCCGCCTGGCTTGGAATCCCGATTCCGAAAAATACGTTGGCTCTGTCGCCGGTCCTCCTGATCGTCGATTTCGCCGCGTGGGCGATCCCGCTCTTCCAATATCCGTGGAAGAGCCTGCGCGAGCTGTGGTGAGCCCTTTCCGGCGCGGTTCGTGCGATTATAAGAGATCTTTTTGATGTCGCCGATGACCACTCGTTTGAGATCAGGTCGGTCGAAAACCTGGCAAGTGACCGTCGTGTCGCTGGGAGCCCTCGTGGCCGGGGTCGTCGTAGGAAGCGCGTTGCGGGGTCACGAAGGGCCTCTCCTGTCGTTTCTCACCGGCGTCGGCACGCTGTGGGTGAGCGCGCTGCGGATGATCGCGCTGCCGCTGGCAGTGTTCAATACCACCTGCGCGATGATCAGCCAGAGGAGCGCCAATGCGGCGGGCCGCATCGGGGGCGCCATCGCGATCTACGTCGTGCTGCTGCTCTTGGGCGCGGCGATCGTGCTGACGATTTTGCCGCCGGTGATGCATTCGACTCCGGTGGATCAAGCGGCAATCGCGAAACTGAGCCAGAGCAAGGCCGCGGAGTCGCACAAGTTGACCACCCAGAGCGCCCCGGCGCTCAGCATCGGCGACCTGCTGGTCGGGCTGGTTCCGAAAAATGTCTTGCAGGCGGCGGTCAACGAGGATTTCCTGCGGCTGCTGGTTTTCGCGGTGCTATTCGGCCTCGCGCTGCGCCGGGCCAGCCCGGAAAGGGGCGGCACCGTCATCCGGTTTATCGAAGGCGTCACCGAAACGCTGATGATTCTGGTGCGCTGGATCATCTGGTGTGCCCCGGCGGCGATGTTCTGCCTGGCCGCGACGTTTGCCTCCAGCAGCGGCGCGAAGATCGTCGGCATTCTGGGACGCTTCGTCGTCTATGAATGCGGCCTGATGCTGATTTTTATCGCACTGCTCTATCCACTGACGATGGTCGCGGGTGGAATTTCCCTGCGGCGATTTGCCAGCGCCGCGCTCGGGCCGCAGATGGTGGCTGTCAGTACACGGTCGTCCATTGCGGCGCTCCCGTCGCTGGTGGCCGCGGGAGAAGCGCTGCTCGCCGACCATCCGGAGCCTGCGCGCGTCGTGCTTCCGCTTTCGGTCAGTATTTTTAAAGTGAACCGCACCACCAGCGGCCTGTGCCGGCTTCTGGTGATGCTGTATTTCTGGGGCGTCCCTTCGGATCCCTCGAAGATCGCCGTGTTTCTCGCCAGCATCATGCTGCTCAGTTTTTCCGACCTGGGGTTGCCGGGCGGGACGAATTTCCGCACCGTTCCTGCGTATCTGGCCGCGGGCGTGCCGATTGAAGCGATCGTCCTGCTGGAAGTGTTCGAGCCGTTCTCCGATATTTGCAAGACACTGCTGAATGTGACGGGCGATCTTTCGATTGCCGCCATCGTGACGCGATGGTCGGGCCGCCCGGCGCCGGTGGAGCACGCCATGGCGATGGCGGCCGGAGAATCGCAACTCACGTGACGGCCGCGGCCACACGATTCCTGCTTCGCGCCGCCAGCGTCGACCGCCGTCTTCTGATCCGCTTCACCTTCGCCTCCCTCACACGCTCGGCGCTTTCGATGGGAATTCTGGTCCTGATGCAGCAGTTCCTGGCCGGAGTGCTGGCGGGGCAGGGCGGACTCTCCGGTTATTTTGCGACGCGCATGGGGCGCGGTCCGGCGCTGTATGTCGTCGCGGGTCTGCTGTTCTGCTGCTACCTTCTTTCGAGCGCGCTCACCTATGAAGGCCAGATGGTGGAGCAGCGCATCATTCGCGCCTTCGAACTGAAACTGCTGGATCGCCTGGTGCGGCACCTGCTGACGCTTTCGGTCGGATTTTTCGAGCGGCAGAGTCATGGCGACCTGATTCAGGCGATTCGCCTGGACGTGACGAAGTCGCGCACGGCGGCGTCGGCATGCGTGCGCATGGGGCTCGAAGCGGCGCTGGCCGTGGGATACCTGGCGGGCGCGATCTGGGTGAGTCCGCGGTTGTCGGCGATCGTGTTTCTGGTGATGCCGCTGGCGGTGGCGCCGGTGCTGGTGCTGGCGCGCCGATCGATGCGGAAATCGTTTCGCATCCGCCGGCGGGCGTCGGCGCTGTACGATTCGGTGCTGCAAATCATCCGCGGCATCCGCGTCATCAAGATTTTTCGAGCCGAAGAAAGCGAGCGCGCGCGGATCGAGCGCCAAGCGCGCGGTTTTTTCGCGATCTGCATCGAGATCGCCCAGGCGGAGTCGATGGGCCGCATGCTGCTGGAATCGGTGGCGGGCCTGAGCATTGTCGTGGTGGTGATCGCCGGAGGGTTCCAGGTGCTGCACGGCGGCTTGAGCTGGCCGTCACTGCTGGCGTTTCTGATGGCGGTCCGCTCGATCCACGCTCCGATTCAGAACGTGAATACGGCGTTCATGGAATTGCAGGGAAACGCCGCGTCGGTGGATCGCATCGCGTCGCTGCTGGCTGAGCGGCCGCAGATTTGCGATGCGCCGGAGGCCGCCCCGGCCAGCCGCGGGCCGCGGTCGATTCGATTTGAAAACGTCAGCTTCCGTTACGGCGACCGGGCGACGCTCGAAAATATTTCGTTTGAAGTGCGCGCCGGAGAAACGCTGGGCATCGTGGGACCGTCGGGCGCGGGGAAGACGACGCTGCTCAGTTTGATGGCTCGTTTTTTCGATCCTTCCAGCGGGCGGATTACATGGGATGGCGTCGATTTGCGGGAATTGCAGCTTGCTTCCGTGCATCAGCACATCGGCCTGGTGCCGCAATCGTCGTTCCTGTTTTCGGCCACCGCGTCCGACAATATTCGCGCGGGCAGGCCGGATGCTTCGAATGACGAACTGGCGGAGGCGGCGCGCGCGGCGGAGATTCACGAGGAGATTCTCGCGCTGCCCGCGGGCTATGCGACGCGGATCGGCCCGGGCGGGCGCGCGCTTTCCGAAGGGCAGGCGCAGCGCGTGAGTGTCGCGCGGGCGCTGCTGAAAAACGCGCCGGTGCTGCTTCTCGACGAAGCCACGTCGAGCCTCGATTCGCTGTCGGAATCAAAATTACAACTTGCCGTCGACGCCGCGGTGCGCGGACGCACGACGTTTGTCGTCGCGCATCGGCTTTCGACGCTGCGGCGCGCGACGCGCATTCTGGTGATCGACGACGGGCGCGCCGTGGGGCTCGGTACGCATTCGGAGCTGATGATTTCGTGTCCGCTCTATGCGGAGATGTGGCGGGCGCAGCAAAGCTCGACGCCTTCGCCGACGCCGACGCTGGCGGAGGCGGGATGATTTATTTCGCGGTCGACGAGCCGCGCCGCCATCTGCTCGAGCACTACGTGGCGCGGGGATGGGGCGCGCCTCTCGAAAGCCGCATTCGCCAGGTAACGTATCCGCAATTGTTTCGGGAGAAGAAGATCGAGCGCGGAGCATGGATCTTCACCGGCCTCGAGGCGCTTTCCCCCGCGGAGTTGCGTCTGGTGGACCGGATCCAGTCCGCGGCTCGCGATTCGGGTCTTTCCGTGCACAATTCGGCGCTCAACGTGGTCAATCGATACGGACTGCTGCAGCTTCTGCGCGAGTCCGGGATCAACGATTTTCGTGCGCATCGTGCGGATGGTCCGCTCGATGACGTTCGATTTCCGGTCTTTGTCCGCGTGGCGAACGAGCACGACGGAAGCCTGACTCCGCTGCTCTACGATCATCGCCAGCTCAGCCGTGCGATGATCTACATCCGCATGCGCGGGCTGCCGCGCGAGCATCTTCTGGTGATCGAGTTTTGCGACACCGCGGGCAGCGACGGTTTGTTCCGGAAATACTCGATCTTCCGGATCGGAGACCGCTACATACCGCGCTATCTGCATATCGGCTCGCACTGGATGACGAAGGAAGGCACCCGGACGTCGGAGGAGGCGCTGATTCAGGAGCAGATGGTGTACCTTCTGGAAAATCCGCATGCCGGGTGGGTGCGGCAGGTTTTCGAGATGGCGCGGATCGAATACGGCCGGCTCGATTATGGGGTCCACGACGGCCGTCCGCAGGCGTGGGAGATCAATCTTGCGCCCACGCTGAGCGGTGATCCGCGGCGCGAGGGCGGAGGGCCGACCGCGGTGGCCAACCCGCTGTTTCCCGCCCGGGCTCACGCGCACATGGTGATGCGGGAGGCGTTCGAACAGCTCGACCCGGGGCCGATCGACGGAGACGACGTGCGTTTCGATTTTCCGCCGTCGCTGGTGGAAGAAGCGCGGCGTGAGCGGCGCGCGCTGGAAGCGATTCTCGCGCGGCGCCGGCGGATCGGGAAAATCGCGGCATTTCCAGGGCTTGCCAAAGTTGGTCCGCTGTTGCGGCGGCGCTTATCTGGCGATCTGTCAATCGGATAGAAATCCGGTCGAAACCCGCGGCGGGGCTCGCGCGTAAAATGAAGCATGCTTGCCGATCTCCGCTTCGCCCTACGGACGTTCGCCAAGGCTCCCGGATTCGTGGCCGTCGCGGTGCTGGTGACCGCGCTCGGCATCGGAGCCAATACTGCCATTTTCAGCGTGGTTCGCGCCGTCATTCTGCGCGCACTGCCGTTCCCCGATGCGGACCGGATGGTGATGATTTGGGAGAAAAATCCCAAGCTCGACGATTTTCTCGGCGAGCGGTCACCGGTCGCGCGTGGAAATTATCTGGAATGGAAAAGATCAGCGCGGTCCTTCAGCGCGATGACCGGTTTCGAAATGGACAATACGACGCTGACGGGCACCGATAAGCCCGAAGAGCTTCATCTTGGGCGGATCCCTTCGGATTTTCCAGAAGTGGTTGGCGTGAAGCCGATGCTTGGGCGAATGTTCGAACCGGATGAAAAGAATGTCGTCGTGCTGAGCCACGGGTTGTTCGTGCGGCTGCTGGGAGGAAGCGCGGCGCGGCTCGGCTCGCCGATCGAGTTGAACGGGCAGCACTACACGGTGATAGGAGTTTGGCCGCCGGAGTTCAAGATGCCGGCGATGTGGGAAGGACTCGATCAGACCAATACGGAAGCCTGGCTCCCGCTGAACGTGCGGAATCAGGACTCGGCCCGGCTGCGCGCGCGCACGATTTTTCTATTTGCCAGGCTTGCGCCGGGGGCGACGCTGGAACAAGCGCGCGCCGAGATGAACGTCATCAACGAACGGATGCGGCGCGAAGATCCGGATCTAAACGCGGGGATGGGCGTGAACGTGTTTCCACTGAGGCAGGAAGACGTCGGCCCATCGACGCGGCGCTACGTACTGCTGCTGCAAGGCGCGGTCGGGCTGGTTCTGTTGATCGCGTGCGCCAATGTCGCGAATTTGTTGCTGGCACGATCGGTGGCGCGACGGAAAGAGATCGCGGTGCGGATCGCGCTGGGCGCGAGCGCCTGGAGGCTCGCACGGCAGGCGATGGCGGAGAGTTTGCTTCTCAGCCTGGCCGGCGGATTCTGCGGGTTGGGGCTCGGCTACGCAGCGATTCGCGCGATGACGCTTATGGCGCCGAGAGACACGCCGCACCTGGCCGATTTCCGGCTCGACCCGCTGGGGATCATGTTCACGGCGGGGGTCGCCATTCTGACTGGAATTATTTTCGGGCTCGCGCCGTCGCTCGACGCGGCCAGGCGCAACGTGAACGAGGCATTGAATATCGGCGGACGATCCGGCGGGAGCGGATTATCGAAACGGTTTCGGAGCCTGCTGGTGGCGGGCGAAGTGGCGCTCGCATTGGTGCTGTTGGTCGGCGCGGGATTGCTGATCCGGACCGTGCACGCAATGTTCGCGGCCGATCCGGGATTTCGCCGCGAGGGGCTGATCACGATGGGGGTTCGGCCCGCCGGGGCGCGCTATGCGACCGCCGAGGCCGTTGCGGCGTTTTCACGGCAACTCGTCGAACGCGTGCAATCGATCCCGGGCGTGACCTCGGCGAGCGTAGCCGACGGGCTCCCATTACAGAACTTGTCGATCACTTCGTATTCGGTGGATGGCATCGTGACGCCGGCCGGCCAGGCGCCGCCAATGGCGGCCACGCGCGGAGTGAGTGAAGATTATTTCCGCACGATGATGATTCCGCTCCATCGCGGGCGAGCCTTCACGCGCCAGGAAGTGGATTCGGCGAACGACGAGGTCATCGTCGTGAACGAAACGTTCGCGCGGACCGCGTTTCCCCGGACGGAGGCTGTGGGCAAGGCGATTGAGGTGCGCGATCACCGTCGCGTGATCATCGGAGTCGTCGGCGATGCGCGGCAGCTTGGGCCGGATTCGCCGATTACCGCGGAGGCCTACTATCCATCGGAGCGTTATTCGCCGCTCACGATCGTGGCACGGACGGCGGGTGATCCGTCGCCGTTCGGGCCGGCGCTTTCGCGTGCGGTGTGGAGTCTCGATAAGAATCTGGCGGTGCAGAATATCCGGACGCTGGATGAATCGCTCGGCGAGTGGGTGGCGGTGCGCAGGTTCGTAATGGATCTGCTCGGCGCGTTCGCGGGATTGGCGCTGCTGCTCGCAGCGGCGGGGATTTACGGTGTGCTGGCTTATTCGGTCTCGCAGCGGACGCGGGAGATCGGGATTCGCATGGCAATCGGTGCGAGCGCGGCGGACGTACTGCGACTGATCGTTCACGAAGGGCTCGGGATGGCGCTGGCTGGCGTCGCGGCGGGAATCGCCGGGGCGCTGGCGGTGTCGAGGCTGCTGAGCGGATTGCTGTTCGGCGTCCAGCCAACAGATCCGTGGACGTTTGCCGTGGGGGCGATCGCACTGGGAATCGTCGCGGTGCTGGCGAGCATCATTCCAGCGGCCCGGGCGGCGAGGCTCGCGCCGCTGGATGCGTTGAGAGAGTCGTAAGAAGAACATTTTCAGAACATTTCCACGTAGAACCCCGGCCTTACGGCCAGGGCTGCTAACCGCGACCACCTGTTGCAGTCTAAAGGGTGGATGGAAGACAGCGACAGCGTAGCAGTCGCCCGGGCAAAGCAGGGCGATGGGGACGCTTACCGGATCCTGGTGGACCGGCACAGCCGCAGTGTCTTTCGTCTCGCCTATCGTATGACCGGCAACGAACAGGACTCGGAAGACGTGGTGCAGGAAACCTTCCTGCGAGCGTACAAACAGCTTCACCGCTATGAGGCCCGGTCGAGTTTTTCGACCTGGCTGTACCGGATCGCGGCGAATTATTCGCTCGATCTGGTGCGTAGAAAAAAGCGGCACGGCGAAATCGGGTTTCAGGAGCAGGCGACCGAAGAAGAGATGGGCGAAGTGGTGCACGCGGTCGCCTCGGATGCGCCGGGGCCGGACCGGCTGCTGTTCAGCGGAGCGGTGCAGGAAAAAGTTGCCGCGACGCTCGACGGGTTGAGCCAGCAGGAGCGGACGGCGTTCGTGCTGCGGCATTTCGAGGGGCAATCGATCGAAGAAATCAGTGCGGTGCTGGGGCTTTCCAATAACGCGGCGAAGCATAGCATCTTTCGCGCGGTGCAGAAGCTCAGGCGTGCGCTGGAACCATTGGTGGCGTCATGAATCATGTGACTGAAGAAGATCTGGTTTTGTACTACTACGGCGAAGCCGGGGCGCGCGGCGTCGAGGAGCATCTGGGCTCGTGCGAAGCGTGCCGCGAATCGTATCACGCGCTGCAGCGGGTGCTGAACTCGGTGGATAGTCTGCCGGTCCCGGAGCGGGCGCACGATTACGAGGCACAGGTGTGGCGGTCGATTGAAGGAAAACTTCCGCGGCGGTCGTTTGCGTCGCGATGGTTCACGTGGAAGCCGCTGGCGGTTGCGGCGGCGATGGCGGCGCTGGTGGTGGCGGCGTTTTTCGCGGGGCGCGGGTTCCAGAAGCCGCATGGCGAAGTCGCGCACGACGGCAATGTTCGGGAACGCGTGCTGCTGGTGGCCGTGGGGGATCACCTGGAGCGCAGCCGGATGATGCTGGTGGAACTGTCGAACAGCGATGCGCCGAAGCACGGGTCGCTCGATATTTCCTACGAGCAGCGCGCGGCGGAGGATTTGATCGAGTCGAACCGGTTGTATCGCCAGACGGCCATGAGTTCGGGGGATGAAGCGACGGCGTCGCTGTTGGAGGATCTGGAGCGCGTGCTGCTGGAAGTGGCGCACAGTCCGTCGGCGATGTCGGAGAAGCAGTTGGACGATTTGCGGAAAGAGATCGAGGGGCAGGGGATTTTGTTCAAGGTGAAAGTGTTCGGGGATCAGGTGGAGCAGCGTCAGGCGGCTCCGTCGAACGGGGGCGTGCTGTAAGAAGAGGAGAAAACAAAAAATGAGAAAGATTCTGGGATTGACGTTTGTGATGGCCGCCTGGGCAGCGGCGCAGACTCCGGAGGCGGCGTGGGGTGTCGACTTGAAGGAGCTGATCAAGCTCAAGGACTTGAGCGAACAGATGCAGATGAAGAAATTCGCCATGGATTTCGACGTCAGCGCGATGATGCTGCAGGCCGACGCTGCCCTGAAGCAGGCGACATGGGGGCTGGCGTTTGCGCCGCAGCAGAGCGCCGATCGCGCCCGGGAGATGGCGGATCGTGCGCGCGAGGTTGCGGATCGCGCCCGCGAGGTTCGCGAGCGCGGGCGGGAATCCGAGGATCGCTACATGGAGTTGTATCGCGACGGGACGAATCTTGTCGATGAGCGGCGGTACGAGCGGGCCATCGAGCGGTTCGACCGGGTGATCGGCGGAAAATGGTCGCGTGCCGATGGCGCGTATTACTGGAAGGCGTATGCGCTGAACAAGCTCGGCAAGCGCGACGAAGCACTGGCCGCGCTGGCGGAGATTCCCAAGCAGTTTCCGCAGAGCCGCTGGATTAACGACGCCAAGGCGCTGCATGTGGAGATTCAGCAGGCCGCGGGGCGTCCGGTGTCGCCCGAGACGCAGTCGGATGAAGATTTGAAACTGCTGGCGATCAATGCGCTGATGACGTCGGAGTCGGACCGTGCGATTCCCTTGCTCGAAAAGCTGATCAACGATCCGAAGAATTCGCCGGGAATCAAGAGCCGCGCGCTGTTCGTGCTGGCGCAGAGCAAGGACGATAGGGCCCGGGCGATTGTGGCGCAGTATGCCAAGAACGGGTCGAATCCGGACCTGCAGATGCGCGCGGTGCAGTACCTGGGGACCTATCGATCGAAGGACAATCAGCAGACTCTGGCCGACATCTACGCGGCGAACACGGACGTCACGGTGCGGCGGGCGATCATCCGCAGCATGATGATGTCGCGCGATTCGGCGCACCTGTTCAACCTGGCGAAGAGCGAACAGAATGCCGATCTGCGCCGCGAGGCGATTCACAACCTGGGGATGATGCAGGCGACGAGCGAACTGAGCCAGCTCTATGCAAGCGAGACGAATCCGGAGCTGAAGGAGACGATCATCGAATCGCTGTTCATGGGGCGCGCGGTCGATAAGCTGATCGAGATCGCGAAGACGGAAAAGGACGCGAAGGTGCGCGGGTACGCGATCCAGCGGCTGGGGATGATGCGGCGCGATGAGAAGGTCGGCGACACGCTGGCATCGCTGTATGGGTCGGAAACGGACAAGGGAAATAAATTGCAGATCATGCAGGCGCTGTGGATGAGTCAGTCCTGCAAGCCGATGGTGGATGCGGTGCGCAATGAGAAAGATCCGGAGCTGAAGACGGAAGGCGTGCGGAGGCTCGGACAGTTGAAGGGCTGCAAGGAAGCGACGGATTACCTGATGGAGCTGATCGCCAAATGAAACCTCTGGTGCTGATCGCTGGATTCGCGGCAGGGTTTGCGTGCGCGCAGCCGCATCTACAGAACGCCAAGCTCGACACGCGCGCGGTGTCGGGGTCGCTCGATGCGACGTTTCGAGGAATCGTCGCGGCGCAGGCGGCGCCTGCGTGGATCGGATACGCGGCTCCGCAGATCGCGGGCGACCGGTCGATGTGCTGCTTTGAGAGCATCAACGGCGTGAGCTATCAGGGATGCGCGCTCGAGCCGCAGCCGGGAGTGACGCCGTCGTTTGCGCCGCCGAATACGGTGCGGCTGGAAGGGGCGGCGGAGTTCTACGTTCTGTTTCGCGTCGAGAATAAGCAGGTGCAGAAGATCCGGTCGTTTTCGATCGATTGCAATGTCGACGGCGGCGGGCTGCCGTTCATCTGGCTGACGGGCGTGAATCCGGCACAGAGCGTCGCGATGCTGGAGACGATGGCGGCAGGGGCGGACCGGCGAATGATGCATGGCGCGTTATCGGCGATCGCGATGCATCGGGATCCGGTGGCGGATGCGGCGCTCGACCGGTTGTCGGGAGCGTCGCAGGATGAGGACACGCGCCGGCAGGCGGCGTTCTGGCTGGGCAACGCACGCGGGCGGCATGGATATGAATCGCTGGCACGGATCCTGAAGGAAGATTCCAGCGATCGGGTGCGCGAGAATGCGGTGGCGGGATTGGCGCAGAGCAAGGAAGGCGGCGCGATTCCGGCACTGGTCGCAGCCGCGCGGGATGATAAGAGCCCGCGGGTGCGGGAACGGGCGCTGTTCTGGCTGGCGCAGAAAGCCGAGCGGCAGATTTCCGAAGACGCGATCCGCCGCGCGATCGAGCAGGATCCGGAGAGCCGCGTGAAACGGCAGGCTGTGTTTGCGCTGACGCAGATCAAGAATGGCGATGGTGTGCCGATGCTGATCGAAATTGCGCGGTCCAATCCGAATCCGGTGGTGAAGAAGGAAGCGATGCAGTGGCTGGGAAGATCGAAAGATCCGCGGGCGGTGAAGTTCTTCGAGGACGTCCTCAAATAAGAAAGCCGTTAATGAACGTCGATCAACGTCCATTAACGGCTTAATTTTGCTTATCGGTTTACGCGAAGCACTTGACGAAGGCGGCCTGAAATTTCTTCATTTCTTCAGGCGTGCCGACGGACACGCGGAGGTAAGTGGGCATGCTGGGCCACGGACGGCCCACGTACACGTTCTCCTTGCGCAGTGCCGCGATGGCGTCGCGGGTGGGCTTGTGCGAGTCCACCATGAACTTGTTCGACATGGACGGCACCACTTTGAAGCCTTTCTTGTCGAGGAACGCGATGGTGCTGTCGCGGGTGTCGTTGTTGATCTTCTGCCGCTCGGGAATAACGGTCTTGGATTTGAGGGCAGCCATCGCGCCGGTGACGCTGGTGACCGGGTTCCAGTTGATGCCGAAGCCGCGCGTCTTCTTCAGCAGGTCCGGACGGCCCATCGCAACACCGCAGCGGAGTCCGGCCATACCGTAGAGCTTGGAGAAGGTGCGCAGGATGATCACGTCCTTATCCTGGGCGACCATGTTCACGCAGGTGTACTTCTCCTTGCCGGCGAAGTGGATGTAGGCTTCGTCGATCATGACGACCGAGCCGGCGGGCTTGTTCGCCACCAGCCACTCGATGTCCTCTTTCTTAGTCATCGAGCCGGTGGGGTTGTTCGGATTGCAGATATAGATAAGACCGGCGTTCTTGACAGCGGCCATGGCCTTCACGTCGTGCGCGTAGTCTTTGGTCAGCGGGACCTGGACGATCGGCGCGCCGAGGAACTTCGCGGCTTCCGAACCGGCTTCGTATCCGGGATCGGCGATGACGAAGGATTTGTTCGGCGAACAGAAGGACAGGACGGCCTGGAGCAGCGGAGCGCTGGATCCGTCGTGCACCTGCACGTAGCTCTCGCCACGCTTGGCCGACATCTTGAGTCCTTCCTGGGTGCCGAGTAGTTCTTCGAGCTCGGCAGGCAGATAGAACATGTAGCGTCCGCCCTGGGGCAGCACGCTGCTCATCGCTTCCAGAGCCTCTTTGCAAGGGCCGAGCGGATTTTCGTTGTTGTCGATCTTCACCGCGCCGGGCGGCAGCTTGCGATTGTCGATGGCAACCTGCGCGAACGCGAATTCGTGTGAGAACGGAAGTGCCGCGCCCCCCGCAAGCAGCGTGGCGATGCGCCCGAAACTGCGGCGCGAAAAACCGCGTGCAAGAAAATCATTCTTCTGTTCAGTTGATAGAACCACTGCGTTTTCTCCTTGTTTTGTCGACATGGACAGGATGTTTTGGGCTCTGACGCGACGCCGCGATCGTCGGGTTAGAAACTTCCCGAAGCACGGCGTTAGCATACATCACGGGTTTGGCGAAGTCAACTATGCCGAATGACAAGGCGAACGCCGCAAATAGAGCGGATGCTTGGAGTTGCGCTAAATGGCTCTTCCGCAGATACGGCTTCAGCGACGCAAATTTCTGTTGACTTCGTGCGTTTCTTCCAGTATTGTCTCCGTAATCGGGAATTCACAAAGGGTGTTCAATCAACTCAGGAATTTTGCAACGGACCACGTCGCCGAACGGGAGTGTCTGGTTTGTCTGCGTTCCGCCCCGAGCTTGTTTCCACGCCGAATCAAGACCAGACCAGGGAGGCCGCTGTGTCCAATACTTCAAGATTCGTCCGTTTATCGCTGATCGCCGCAGCCGCGGCAGTGATCGCCAGTCTCGCATCGGCGCAGTCGTTCGTGGGAGGAGTTCGCGGGTTGATTTCGGACCCGGGCGGAGCGGTGATCGCCAATGCGAACGTCACTCTGCGCAATGACGCCACCGGGACCGCCCGAACCATAGCTTCCAACACGCAGGGCGAGTATGTGTTTTCACAAGTCGAGCCCGCGACCTACACGCTGACGGTGGAAAGCCCGGGCTTCAAGCGCCTGGAGCGCAAGGGTGTGGTGATCGGGACGCAGCAGCAGCTCAATCTCGATCTGCGCCTGGAAATCGGCGAAGTGAGCCAGAGCGTGGAAGTCACCGCGGCGGTTCCGCTGATCGAAAACGCCACGGCGTCGAACGGCC
>JAIQFJ010000062.1 GCA_020073325.1 Terriglobia bacterium
GTCAGAGTCTGTGTGAAAATGATCGGCGTCGGCCGCTTCCTGCGGTCGCGGTTCCTTAAACGGCTGATTCAGCGGGATGCCGGCAATGAACCGCGACCGCAGGAAGCGGCGAACGTTCAGTTTTCACACAGACTCGTCAGGGCGGGGTTCAGCGAGTTCCCGCTCCTCAAGGTCAGGGAAACAGAGGACGGCCGGGCCGCATCCTAGGAATGCGGAGGGTTTCTTGCAACGTGACAGGCGCTGGGTAACGTTTCCGGTCATGATACTTTGCGCGGCGGCGCGAATCGCAGCGCAGGCGCCGGCCGGTGACGAGAGCAAGCGCATTCTGGGAATCGTTCCGAACTTCCGCACGGCGCCGCTGCCGTCGCCATGGGTTCCGCTATCGACGCGGGGGAAATTCAATCTGGCCGCGAAGGATACGTTCGACCGCGGAACCATCGCGCTCGGCATGTTGTTCGGCGCGGAAGGCCAATTGAGGCGTACGAATCCGTCGTTCGGCAACGGGTTGGCGGCTTACGCGCGCTACGCGGCGAGCTCCTACGGCGACTATGCGATCGGGGACTATCTGACCGACGCGATCTACCCGGTGATGCTCCACCAGGATCCGCGCTATTTCCGCCGCGGCAAGGGTAGCGGGCTTTCGCGGCTCGGCTACGCGATGGGACAGATCCTGCGCACGCACAACGATTCCGGGCGGATGGCGTTCAACTACTCCGAAGTGTTCGGCAACGCGACGGCGGTGGCGATTTCGAACGCGTATTATCCGGACAGCCGCACGGCGAAGGACGCCGCGGTGAAATTCGGACTACAGCTTGCGGTGGACGCGGCGGGAAACGTCCTGAAGGAATTCTGGCCGGACGTGCGGCGCAGGCTTCTCCGGCATCGCGACGATCATTGAGGGGCGAGCTCTTCGATCCAGCCCTGCCAGGACTCGACGATCTCCTCGAAAATCGTGCGGAGCGGTTTCGTGATCTTCCATTGCGGAAAATGCATCTGGATTTTCCGCAGGTCGCTGTAATAGCAGATGTGGTCGCCGGAGCGGGGCTGATCGAGGTAGGTGTAGCGCTGGCGGCGGCCGGTGATCTGCTCGACGGTCTGGAACGCTTCGAGTATCGAGCACGAATTTCCTTTGCCGCCGCCAAGATTGTAGACCTCGCCGGGGCGCGGATTCTCGTAGAACGCATACATCAGGCTGGCGACGTCGTCGGCATGGATGTTGTCGCGCACCTGTTTGCCTTTGTATCCGAAAATTTTGTATTCGCGATCTTCCAGGTTGCACTTCACCAGGTAGCTGAGGAAGCCGTGCAGCTCGACTCCGGAATGATTCGGACCGGTGAGGCATCCGCCGCGGAGCGCGCAGGCCGGCAGGTTGAAATAACGCCCGTATTCCTGCACCATCACGTCGCTTGCGAGCTTCGACGCGCCGAACAGGGAGTGCTTCGATTGATCGATGGAGAAAGATTCGGGGATGCCGTGCCGGTATCGGGCATCGGCGTAATCCCAGCGCGTGTCGAGTTCTCTCAGCACGATCGTGTTCGGAAGATCGCCGTAGACTTTGTTCGTCGACATGTGGATGAACGGCGATTCGGGCGCAAAGCGCCGCGCGGCTTCGAGCAGATTCAGCGTGGCGGCGGCGTTGGTGTCGAAGTCGTCGAAGGGAATCGCCGCGGCACGGTCGTGCGAGGGCTGCGCCGCGGTGTGGATGATCACGTCCGGACGAAGCTGGCCGATCAACTGGAGAATCGCCGCGCGATCGCGAATGTCGATCGGAAAATGCTCGTAGCCGCGAATCGAAGAACGGAGCCGCTCGAGCGTCCGGCTGGTGTCGCCTTCGGGTCCGAAAAATACGGCGCGCTGATTGTTGTCGATTCCCGCGATGCAAAATTCGCGCTGCGCAAAATATTCACTGACCGCGGACCCGATCAGTCCGCACGACCCCGTCACCAGAGCCCGCTTCCGCACCACTGGTTTGACGCTGCAGAAAGTCGATTGTTCTCTCCACGCTTTGCTGAATCGTTAACTTGGGTTTCCAGCCGAGCGCGCGGATGCGCGATGTTTCTAGAAAAATAAACGGGCTGTCGCCGATCCATCCGCGCGGCCCGCCGCCGAAGGTAAATTGCGGATGGAGGCCCAGGCGCGCGCAGATCCAGCCGGCCGAGTCGCGCACTTCGCAGTACTCGGCGGTGCCGAGATTGAAAATATTCACGCGCCCGTCCGCGGTTTTCTCCATCGCCATGAGGAGGGCATCGATGCAATCGCCGACATGAAGGTAAGACTTTTTCTGATGACCGTCGCCGAGAATGTGGAGCCGATCGGGATGGTCGAGCAGTTGGCGATAAAAGTCGAGGACGTGGCCGTGGCTGTAACGTTCGCCCAGGATCGAAACGAAACGAAAAATGAATCCACGGATTCCGAAACCCTCGGCGTAAGCCTGAATCAAGCCTTCGCAGGCGAGCTTCGACGCTCCGTAGAGCGAGGTTTGGAGCGGAAACGGCGCGTCCTCCGGGGTCGGGAAGACGGAGGGCTCGCCATAGATCGACCCGGTGGAGGAAAACGCGATCCGCTCCGCGCCGGTGTGGCGCATCGCTTCGAGGACGTTGAAGGTGGCGATGGTGTTCTGCTCCAGGTCCCTGCGCGGATGGTCGGTTCCAAAGCGTACGTCGGCATTGGCGGCGAGATGAAAGACGGTGTCGTGGCCGCGCATGGCGTCCTGGAGTGCAGCGAAATCGAGCAGATCGCCGCGGATCAGCTCGAACTTCGCCGACGCTCGGGCGTCGCATAAATTCGATTCACTGCCGGTCGAAAGATTGTCGTAGCCGGTGACGCTGTGTCCCAGCGCCAGCAGGCGATCGACTAAATTGCTTCCGATGAAACCGGCCGCGCCGGTGACGAACGCTTTCAAGATGCGAGGGCTCCCGATACAGAAGTATATGCGAGAATCAGACTTTCGTCTGGGAGTTTGTGAGTGATTATTGCACGCAGTCCGCTTCGTTTGCCGCTCGGCGGCGGGGGTACGGACCTTCCTTCCTACTACCGCGAACACGAAGGTTTTCTGATCGCGGCGGCGATCGACAAGTACGTCTACATTACCGTCCACCGGACTTTTATTCCGCAGCTCATCATCAAGTATTCGAAGCTGGAGCAGGTGGACGAGATCGGCCAGATCCAACATCCGATCGTCCGCGAAGCGCTGAAGATGGCCGGCGTCGAGAGCCACGGTCTTGAGATCACGAGCATGGCGGACATCCCTTCGGGCACGGGGCTCGGCTCATCGGGAAGCTTCACGACGGCGCTGCTGAAGGCGCTGCACGCGCATCGCAAGAATCTGGTGCATCCTGAGGAACTCGCGGCGCAGGCCTGCGAAATCGAGATCGACCGGCTGGGCGAGCCGATCGGCAAGCAGGATCAATATATCGCCGCCTTCGGCGGATTGACGTGTTTCCGCTTCCAGAAAGACGATCGCGTGGAGGCCCGGCCGGTGCGCGCGAGCGCGGAGACGCTGCACGACCTGGAAGACAATCTCACGCTGTTTTTCACGGGCTATTCGCGTTCCGCGTCGTCGATCCTTCAGGACCAGAACGACCGGACGCGGCAGAACGATGCGGCGATGCTCGCCAATCTGCATGATGTGAAGGACCTGGGGGTGCGGTCGCTGTGCGCCTTCGAATCGGGAAAACTGGCGGAATTTGCCGACCTGATGAACGAACACTGGGAGCATAAGCGCAAGCGCTCCGCGGGCATCAGCAATCCGCAGATCGATGAGTGGTATGAGTTGGCCCGCGCGAACGGGGCTTTGGGCGGAAAACTGGTCGGCGCGGGCGGCGGCGGATTCCTGATGTTCTACGCCCCCGACAAATCGAGGCTGCGGCATGCGCTGACGCACGCGGGAATGCGTGAAGTGCGATTCCGCTTCGATTTTGAAGGCACGAAAATTATCGCATCGTGAGGATCCGGTCCACCGCTTCGCTTAGAGTGCGGACCGTGAAGTCGGGCGGTGCGGCGGGAGCGCGATCGGTGTAGCCGCACTCGATCAGGATCGTGCGGCAGCCGGCGCGGGCGCCCGCGTCGATATCCCGCCAGCGATCGCCGATCAGAAAACTCTGTTTCAGATCGATCCCGAAGTCGCGCGCCGCGTCGAGCAACATTCCAGGGTTCGGCTTGCGGCACGCGCACCGGTCGGCATCGTCGTGATCGCACAGATAAATCGCATCGAGCGGCAGCGCCGATTTCAAGGCGGCGTGAATCTCGTCGATGTTCTTCCTGGTCTGGCGGCCGCGCGCGAGGTCGGGCTGGTTCGTGACGACGATCAGCGCGAATCCCGCGTCATGCAATCGTGCCATGGCCTGTGGCGCATCGGGATTGATGACCAGTTCGTGAACGGAAGGTGGAGGATAGGGGCGGCCGTCGCGGACGATCGCCTGGTTGATCACGCCGTCGCGATCGAGGAAAACGGCGCGCTTCAACGCACGCTCTCCCATTTCGTTTGTTTGATCTTTACGCGCGGATGGGAAACCAGAAGATGCCACACCACGGCCTGAAACGCTTCCGAGTGCGGTGTGATGTGGTCCGCGTTCACCACCGGAACCACGACGCATGCATCGGCGACGGTCGCCGTGAAGCCGCCATTGCGGCCGACGATTCCGCCGATCTTCGCGCCCACCGATCGGGCATATTCGAGCGCGCCCACCAGGTTCATGCTGACCTGATGCTCCACGTCGCCGCCGCCGACCGAAAACACCAGGATCATGTCGGCGGCATTCAGGCGGCTCACGCGCAGCCATCCTTCGAAGACGGAGTGCCAGCCTTCATCGTTGGTCCGCGCGGTCAATTCGGCGACATTGTCGGTGGGCGCGTAGGCCTCGATCCTGGCGATTTTGCGGAAATCGTTCACGGCATGCGACGCATTCGCGGCGCTGCCGCCGACGCCCAGGATGAAGAGGCGCCCGCCCGAGGCGCGCGTCTGCGCGATCAGCTCCGCCAGGTTCTCGATGGCCTCGCGATTCAGCCCGCGGATCACCTCCGCGGCTTCGTTCAGAAACTGGTCGGCAAACGAGGACATTTTTCAAGTTTACGCAGAATGTTAGAATTTCTGGGAACATGGTCATTCAATCTGTCGCTGATCTCCATGTGAAAATTTTCGCCGACGGGGCGGATCTCGACGGCATGCTGCGCATGTACGGCAAGCCCTGGATCCAGGGCTTCACCACCAATCCGACGCTGATGCGTAAGGCGGGCGTCACCGATTACAAAGGATTCGCCCAACAGGTACTGGCCGCGATTCCCGACCGGCCCATTTCTTTCGGCGCGCTGTCCGACGACCTGGATGAAATGGAGCGCCACGCGCGGGAGATCGCCGGATGGGGATCGAACCTGTACGTCAAGGTTCCCATCACCAACACGCGCGGCGAAAGCACGCTGGAGCTTTGCCGCCGCCTGGCCGGTGAGGGCGTGAAGCTGAATGTCACCGCGCTGCTCACGCTCGATCAGGTGCGCGGCGCCGCGGCCGCGCTTGCCGGCGGAGCACCCGCCTACGTGTCGATTTTCGCGGGGCGCATCGCCGACACCGGCGTCGATCCGGTGCCGGTCATGACGGAGGCGCTGTCGATTCTCTCGGCGGCTCCCAACGCGGAATTGATCTGGGCCAGCCCGCGCGAGGTGTTGAACGTGATTCAGGCGCACTGCATCGGCTGCCACGTGATCACGGTGACCAACGATCTGCTCGCGAAGCTCGATCTGCTGGGCACGGATTTGACCGCGTACTCGCTGGACACGGTGAAGATGTTCCATCGCGACGCCGTGGCCTCGGGCTTCCTCCTCTAGCTTGCGGATTCTGTTTATCTTCGGAACGCGGCCGGAGGCGATCAAGCTTGCTCCGCTGATTCTCTATCTCAAACGTTTTCCGGAAACATATTTCGTGCAGGTGTGCGTGACCGCGCAGCATCGCGCGATGCTCGACCAGGTTTTAGCGGCGTTCGACATTGTTCCCGATTTCGATCTCGACCTGATGACGCCGGGACAAACGCTGTTCGCATCGACGTCGCGGATCATCGCGGGGCTGGAGCGCGTTTTCGTCGAAGCACGGCCCGAACTGGCGGTCGTCCAGGGCGACACGACGACGACTTTGTGCGGCGCGCTGGCGGCCTTCTATGCGCGCGTGCCCGTGGCGCACGTCGAAGCCGGATTGCGGACCGGCGATCCCGATCAGCCGTTTCCTGAAGAGTTAAACCGTGTACTGGCGTCGCGCATCGCCGCGCTGCATTTCGCTCCTACCGAGGGCGCCGCGGAAAATCTGCGACGCGAGGGAATCGCGAGCGGTGTTTTCGTCACCGGAAACACGGGAATCGACGCGGTGCTGTACGTTCGCGATCGTCTCGAACGCGGCACATTGCCGTCGACGACGGAACGCGACGAACGAAAGCTGATCCTGGTGACGGCGCATCGCCGTGAAAGTTTCGGTGAAGGATTCGAGCGCATCTGCCGCGCCCTTTCCGAACTTGCCGCGCGAAGCGACGTGCGCATCGTTTATCCGGTGCATCCGAACCCCAATGTGCAGGACGCGGTGAATCGGCACCTGCGGCCGCATGCGAATCTTTCGCTGACCGAGTCGCTGGATTACGTGCCTTTCGTCGATCTGATGCGCCGCGCTTATCTGATCCTTACGGATTCGGGCGGCATTCAGGAAGAAGGACCGTCGCTGGGAAAGCCGATTCTGGTGCTGCGCGAAAAAACCGAGCGGCCGGAAGCGGTCGCCGCCGGGACCGTGAAACTGGTGGGCACCGACGTCGCGAAGATCGTGAGTGAGGCGACGCGCCTGCTGGACGATCGCGCCGAGTACGACCGCATGTCGCACATCCACAACCCTTATGGCGACGGCCGCGCGTGCGAACGGATCGAGCAGATCCTGCGTAACCGTTAACCCCGCGGATACAAGTGCTGCGCGAAGCATCATCACAACGATGCCGGTTTCTCTCGCCGTGGTCGCGGGCGCGCGTCCCAACTTCATGAAAGTCGCTCCGCTGTTGAATGCGCTCTCGGCCAGCGACGTTTTAGAACCCTTCCTGATCCACACAGGACAGCATTTCGATCACAACATGTCGGGCCAGTTTTTTCGCGATCTCGGCCTGCCCGATCCCGATTTTCACCTGGGCGCCGGCGGCGGAACGCACGCGCAGCAGACTGCCGAAATCATCCGCCGGATCGAGCCTGTGTTCGAGGAACGCCGCCCGCGCGGCGTGATCGTCGTGGGCGACGTAAATTCCACGGTGGCGGCCGCGCTGGTTGCCGCCAAGATGGGAATCGCGGTGATCCACGCCGAGGCTGGGCTGCGCAGTTTCGATCGCACCATGCCCGAAGAGATCAATCGCATGGTGACCGATTCCATCTCCGACGTCCTGTTGGTCACCGAAGAGAGCGGCCGCGAAAATCTGCTGCGGGAAGGCCACGCGCCCGGCCGTATCCACATGGTGGGCAACCTGATGATCGACTCGCTGCGCTGCCATCTTCCCAAGGCGCGCGCGTCGAGCGCATTGGCGGACCTGGGCGTCGCAGCGGAAAAATTCGGGCTGATCACGCTGCATCGCCCCGCGAACGTCGACGATGAACGGCAGCTCGCGGAAATCGTCGGTGCGCTGCGGATCATTTCGCAAACGGTTCCATTGCTGTGGCCGGTTCATCCACGGACCCGGGCGCGGCTGGCGAACATCGCCGTGCCGGACACGATCCGGATCCTGGATCCGCTGGGCTACGTCGAATTTCTCGCCCTGCAAGCCGCGAGTTTTGTCGTGCTGACGGATTCGGGCGGCGTGCAGGAAGAGACCACGGTGCTTGGCGTGCCGTGTCTCACGCTGCGCGAAAACACGGAGCGCCCCGCGACCATCGCGTGCGGAACGAATCGCCTGGCGGGCACCGGCAAGGCGTCGATTCTGCAGGCGTGGCGCGACATGCTGGCTGAGCCGAAGCGCGGCGGCATGCCCCCGCTCTGGGACGGCGAGGCTCGCTTCCGCTGCCGGGCCGTGCTGGAGAAATATTTTTCGATATGCTAAATCGTTGGCTACCATACAACCGTTCCGACCCTACCGCTACACCGCCAAGGCCGGCGATCCAGCGAATGTGCTGACGCAGCCCTACGACAAGATCAACCCGGAGATGCAGGCCCGCTATCTTGCCGCGAGCCCGTACAACCTCGTCCGAATCATCCTGGGCGAGCGAAAGTCCACCGACAACGACGCCGAGAACGTCTATACCCGCGCGGCCGGTTATCTAAATGATTGGATCCACGACGGCGCGCTCGCGCAGGACGCGGTGCCCGGGCTGTACGCGTATTTTCAGGAATTTCAGGTCCCCGATTCGGGCGAGCGCCTCACGCGCAAGGGATTCATCGGGATCGGAAAGATTGAAGATTATGCGGCGAACATCGTCTTCCGCCATGAGCAGACGCTGACCGGTCCGAAAAAGGATCGCCTGGAACTGCTGCGCCACACGCGGGCGCACTTCGGCCAGATCTTCATGCTGTACCCCGACCCGGTGAGCGAGATCGACCACATTCTGGATCACGCCGCGACGGGCGCGCCCGCGGTGAGCGTCGCCGACGACTACGGCGCACAGCACATGCTGTGGCCGATCACCGGCGTCGATCAGATCGCCCGCATTCAGGCTCTGATGGGCCCCAAGAAATTGCTGATCGCGGACGGCCATCATCGCTACGAAACGGCGCTCGCGTATCGCAACGAACATCCCGACGATCCCGCGGCGCAGTACGTGATGATGACGTTCGTCAACATGCATGCGCGCGGAGTGAAAATCCTGGCGACGCATCGCGTGCTGCGCAACCTGCCTTCGTTCAACCCGGAACATTTTTTCGAAAAGGCCGTGAAGGCGGGCTGGTCCGTCGCCGCATGCGATTCGGTGGAAGCGCTCAAACGCCGCATGGCCAGCGGCGACCCGAAGCGCGTGCAGATCGGGGTGGTGGCGTCGAATGAAACGCGGCTGATGCAGCGTCCTCGCAAGGAAGGACAGCTTGATGTTCCGGCGCTGCATCACGACGTGCTGGGAGCGCTGCTCGGGATCAGCGAAGAGGCCGTGCGCGAAGAAAAATATATCCAGTACGTCCGCGGAATCGACGCCGCGGCGGCTGAGGTGCAAAACGGCGCGCAGGTGGCCTTTCTGCTGGAACCGACCCCGATCGACGAGATGGCGCGCATCGCATTCGGTGGAGGCGTCATGCCGCAAAAGTCCACCGACTTCTATCCGAAACTGCTCAGCGGCATGACCATCTACAAGCTATGACCATCCGAACCGCGATGCTCGGCACCGGCTTCATGGGCAAGGTGCATACGGAGGCGATCCGCCGGTTGGGAAATGTCGAGGTAGCCGCGGTGGCGGGGTCGACGCAGGAGGTCGCCGAAAAATTCGCGGCGGCGTATTTCATCCCCAAGGCGACCGGGGACTGGCGGTCGCTGGTGGCCGATCCATCGATCGACGCCGTGCATGTCTGCACGCCTAACGTGCTGCACTATCCGATGGTGGAAGCCGCGCTCGACGCGGGCAAGCATGTGGTCTGCGAAAAGCCGCTGACGATGACGGCCGCCGAGGCGCATGAGCTGGCCGCCCTGGCAACGCGAAAAAAGCTGGCGCATTGCGTCAATCACAACCTGCGGTATTATCCGGTCGTTCAGCACGTTCGCAGCATGATCGAAGCCCGCGAACTGGGAGACATCCTGGTGGTCAACGGGACGTATTTCCAGGACTGGCTGCTGTACGACACCGATTGGAACTGGCGCGCGACGGCGGAGGCGGGCGGGGAACTGCGCGCGATGGGCGATATCGGGTCGCACTGGATGGACATGATCCAGCACCTGACCGGCTTGAAGATCACGGCGCTCTGTGCGGAGCTGACGGCGTTTCATAAGACGCGCAAGCGTCCTATGCGATCGGTCGAGACGTTCACCGGCAAGAAGCTGAATCCGTCCGACTACGAATCCGTCGCCGTCACCACGGACGATTTCGGCGCGGTGCTGGTTCATCTGGGCGATCGCGCGCGTGGATCGTTTGCGGTCAGCCAGGTTTCTGCGGGTCGCAAGAATCGTTTTCAGTTCGAAATTTACGGAACGAAGTGCGGCGTGACCTGGAATCAGGAGCGTCCGGACGAACTGTGGATCGGCCATCGCAATTCGCCGAATCAGATCGTCATCAAGGATCCGGCGTTGTTCGACGCGCGCGCGGCTGGATTTGCCGATCTGCCGGGCGGCCACAGCGAAGGCTACGACGACACGTTCAAGCAGATTTTCCGTCGCTTCTATGCGCGTGTCGCGAACTCGTCGGCGCCGGTGGAATATCCGACGTTCGAGGACGGCGCCTGGGGCATGGATCTTCTCGAGAAGGTGAAAGAGAGCGATCAGAAACGCGCCTGGGTGAATACGATTTAACTTGTGGGGCAGGCTTGCAGTCTGCGAAAAACTCTCTGAACCCCGCCCTGACGAGTCTGTGTGAAAATGATCGGCGTCGGCCGCTTCCTGCGGTCGCGGTTCCTTAAACGGCTGATTCAGCGGGATGCCGGCAATGAACCGCGACCGCAGGAAGCGGCGAACGTTCAATTTTCGCACAGACTCTGACGGGCGCGGCCGGCCTTCAAATAGTTGATTGCACGACAGCCCTGGCCCTAAGGCCGGGGATCAAATCGCGTTTTTCCGCAGCCTCTTGTGACCGGCGCTGGCGAGAGGGCGGGCAACAAGCCCGCCGCAGGGTGCAAGCCTGCCCCACGGCAATTACTCGGTTGCGCTGAGTACGCGATCCACTAACGTCCGCATATCGTCGATTAGAAAATCCGGCGGAGCCTGCTCGAACGTCTCGGGTTGAAATCCCCAACTGACTCCGCATGCCACGACGCCCGCATTGCGAGCTGTGCGAATATCCACCGCACTGTCGCCGACCATCACCGTTTGGTCAGGATTGGAACCTGCTTCGGCCATCAGCGTGTTGATGCCGATCGGGTCGGGCTTCTTCTGCTCGAAGCTATTGCCGCCGTAGACGCGGAAGAAATGCGATTCGAGCCCGAGCCCTTCAATCAGGCGGATCGAAAACCGGACCGGTTTGTTCGTCAGCACCGCCAGGGGCACGTCGGCCTCGTGCAATCGATCGAGCGCCTGGCGAACGCCCGGATACAGCGTCGTCGCGTCCAGCATGTGCTCGCGATAGTAATCGAGGAAGTAGCGCAGCAGCAGCGGCAATTCTTCCTGCGTGGCATGCGGAAACGCACGGCGGATTAGCAGCGGAGCGCCGTTGCCGACGTACGACGAAACGATATCGTCGGGCAGCGGAGCGAGCCCATGCGAAGTGCGCGTGGCGTTGACCGAATCCGTAAGGTCGCGCTTGGAATCGATCAGCGTTCCGTCCAGGTCGAAAATGAGAAGGTCCTGCATCAACTGTCGGTCGGCTTAAGATCGCTCTTCTTTTTCTTCTTCAACTGCTCGTCCCACGCCTTGCGAATATCGACCAGCGCCTCGCGAAACGCCTCTTTGATCCCGTTCGGCGCAAGCGACGCGCAGATGTTCGATCCGTCGATGGCATACGGCAGCAGTTGCGAATCGATCATCCACGACGGAAGCGGGCGAGGCGTGAACGCCACCAGAACTGCGACAAATCCGATCGCCATGAGCGCGCCGCGTACCAATCCGAACGCGCCGCCCATCAGCCGGTCGAGCCAGGAAAGTCCGGTCCACTTGAAAAGTTTCGAAAGAAGTTTTCCGACCAGCGCTCCGGCGATGTTGAACGCCGCGAGCACCGTCAGGAATCCGAGCAGATTGCAGACCGCAACTGAGTGGATGTGCCGATGAAACCACTCCGCCGGAATTCCGTAGAACCAGAAGCCGAACAACAGGCCGCAGATGGTCGCGATGAAGCCGATGCCCACGCGCGCAAACCCGGCCATCCATCCGGCGGCAATGGATCCGCCGACGATCACCACCAGGAGAATATCGAGCAGGCTCACAGCGTCTTGCCCGTCAGGGCGCGGTACGCTTCCTTGTATTTTTCACTGGTCCGCTGCGCGACGTCGCCGGGAAGGGCTGGCGCGGGCGGCTGCTTGTTCCAGTGAATCGATTCCAGGTAATCGCGTACGTATTGCTTGTCGTAAGAAGGTTGCGCGCCGCCGGGCTTGTAGGTTTCAAGCGGCCAGAAGCGCGATGAATCGGGCGTCAGGACCTCGTCGGCCAGCGTGATCTTTCCGTCGATCATGCCGAATTCGAACTTCGTATCGGCAATGATGATCCCGCGCGAGCGCGCATAGTCCGACGCTTTCTTATAAATCGCGAGCGTCAGATCGCGGAGCTTCGCGGCAAGATCCGCGCCGACAATCGACGCCATGGTGTCGAACGAAATATTTTCGTCGTGCCCGGTCTGCGCTTTCGTGGCCGGAGTGAAAATCGGCTCCGGAAGCTGGTCGCTTTCCTTGAGCCCCGCGGGAAGCGGAATGCCGCACACCGCGCCGGTACGCTGGTAATCCTTCCAGCCCGAGCCCGAAATATAACCGCGCGCGACGCATTCGACGTCGAACATCTTCGCGCGCTTCACCCACATCGCGCGTCCTTCCAGGCCCGCCGGGACGTCGGAACTCAGGAAATGATTCGGCACCGTGTCGCGCAGGAAATCGAGCCAGAACAGCGTCATCTGCGTCAGCACGCGGCCTTTGTCGGGGATCCCGGTCGCCAGAATATAGTCGAACGCCGAGATGCGATCGGTGGCGATAAAAAGCAGCCGGTCGCCGTCTTCATAAATGTCGCGGACTTTGCCTCGCGCGATCAGCTTCAATCCGGGAACATTGGTCTCCAGGACAACGTTTGGGGTGCTCATCTCAGGTTTGGGGGTCAAACCCAATTATACTGGGGACTTGCGCCTTTCGATTTTGATCCCCGTCTATAACGAGCGCACCGTGGTCGAGCGCAGCCTTGCGCTGGTGCTCGCCGCGCCGCTGCCCGAGAATATGGAGCGCGAACTCGTCATCATCGACGATTGCTCCACCGACGGCACCTCGGAAATTCTGAAGAGGCTCGCCGCGCAGGATCCGCGGATCAGTCTCTATCGCCACGAGGTCAATAAAGGCAAAGGTTCCGCCGTGCGGACCGCGATCGAAAAAGCCACCGGCGATTTCTGCCTGGTGCAGGACGCCGACCTTGAATACGATCCTTCCGAATACGTGAAACTGCTGCGCCCGCTGCTCGACGGGCGTGCCGACGCCGTGTTCGGATCGCGCTATCTGGCTGGCGAGCAGACCCGCGTGCTGCCGTTCTGGCACTCGATGATCAATAAATTTCTGACCATCGTGTCGAACATGTTCAGCAACCTGAACGTCACCGACATGGAGACGTGCTACAAAGTCTTCCGCACCGATCTGCTGAAAAGCATCCCCATCCGCTCCGATCGTTTCGGCTTCGAGCCGGAGATCACGATGAAGACCTCCAAACGCAAACTGCGCGTCTACGAGGTCCCGATCAGCTATCACGGCCGCACCTACGAAGAGGGGAAAAAGATCGGCTGGAAGGACGGCGTGAAGGCGCTGGGCGTCATTCTGTATTTCTGGCTGGTGGACGATCTCTACGTCGCCAGCTACGGGCGCGGCCTGCTGAACAGCCTGACCGGAACGCCGCAGTACCTCAGCTGGATCACGCGGCTGCTGCGTCCGAGCCTGGGCGACACGGTGCTCGAAATCGGTGCGGGCCTCGGCAATCTCACCGGGCGGCTGATGGCGAAAAAGATCAGCTACGTCGCGGCCGAAAAAGATCCGCTCTACCTTCACGCGCTGCGCAACCGCTTCCTGCGCACGCCGAGCGTCACCGTGTGCCAGCTCGATCCCGAAAATCCAGCCGAGTATTCGCGCTGGGCATCGGAATTCGACACCGCGCTGTGCCTGAACCTTCTTGAAACCGTGAAAGATCCGGTGTCGGTTTTGAAATCGCTTCACGGATGCGTGAAGCCCGGCGGCAATGTGATTGTCCTGGTGCCGCAGGGCAAACGACTCTTCGGATCGCTCGACCGCGCGATGGGCCATCAGCAGCGTTTTTCCGTGAAAGAGTTGACGGACATGATCGCGGCGGCCGGATATCGCCTGGAGCGTGTGCATCAGCTCAACAAGGTCGGCGCCGTTTCCTGGCTGATCTATGGAAAACTGCTCGGCCGCAAGCGAATCGCGAAGGTGGCGCTGAAGCTGTTCGATAAAACCGTCTGGATCTGGCGCCGTATCGACGGAATTCTGCCGTGGCGCGGACTCTCTTTAGTCGCGATCGCGCGGCGTGACTGAAGCTAACGTTTGGCCGCGCGGCGCCAGGCTCCGAGTGCCACCAGCGCCAGCGCCGCCATCGAAAACGTGGCAGGCTCGGGCAGCGCGGTTCCGTCCAGCGAAAATGTCATGTTGTACGTTGGCGGCGTTGTCCCGCCGACGATATCCGTGCCGATGCGAAGCCAGTCTGGCGCAAGATTTGCGTTGCGAATCCACGCCTGCAGGTCCGGCGAGAACGGACCCGTGCCGCCGGTGATCGGCCTGGGCGCCGAGAGCCAGAAAAAATCGCCCGACGAAAGCAGCACCTGCGGCACGAAGAAATAGTGTCCCGCCGGCAGGTCGAAGGGGGTTGAAAAAGTGACATCGAATTCCACTTCCTGCCCGCTCACCACTCCTTCGCCGTTGGTGGTCTGGTTCGGACTCTTATTGATTCCGTTCAGGACGGAGTTTCCCGCCGAGAACGACGCAGACAGCACATTCGCCACAAATGCGAGAGAGGATCGATCGTCAAACTCCACATCGGAGGGTGAGTTGACGCGAGTCGGCACGTTGCCGCTCGGAGGATTGGTCGAATCCAGCGGGAAAACCCGGTAAATCTCCACACCGACCGAGGAAATATTGGTAAGAGGCGCGGTCGACGGAATCAGGCCGGTGAACGTGGCCGAGTTGATCAGCGTCTCCTGCGCGAGGATAAAATCGTCGGCAGTCTCGATATCCACTCCCGGGCCTCCCCCGGGACGCGATGCCGCGGCAAAGAGCCCATCCGGGTCGCCCGTCGAAAAAGTAAACGAACCCGCGCCCGCCAGAACGGCTGCCGTGAATCCTGCCAGCAGAATTCTCATTGATCCTGTCCTCCGATCAACAGAAGACTCAGGCTGGATCGATTTCGTTTCGGATTAAATCTTCGAAGGTCTCGCGCTTGCGAACGATTCGCCACTTATTCGCCTCAACCAAAACTTCCGCGGCGCGCCCGCGGGCATTGTAGTTCGACGACTGCGCGAATCCGTAGGCTCCCGCCGAGCAGATCGCCAGGACATCACCGGGCAGCACTTCTTCCATCTCGCGTTCGCGGGCCAGGAAATCGCCGGTTTCGCACACCGGACCCACCACGTCAACCTTCATCTTCCCCCGCCCGCACTGCCGCAGCGGAACGATCTCGTGATACGCGCCGTACAACGCGGGACGAATCAGATCGTTCATCGCGCCGTCGACGATCACGAATTCTTTCTCGCCGGTCCTCTTGCGATACAACACGCGCGTCAGCAGCACACCCGCGTTGCCGACAATCGACCGTCCCGGCTCGACAAAGACATGCAGTCCGCGGCCCGCGACGCGCGCGCGCAGGTCGCCGACAAACGCAGCGATCGCGGGCGCGACGTCTTCCGGTTTGTACGCGATCGCCAGCCCGCCGCCCAGGTCGACATGTTTGATATCGAAACCGCTCGCGCGCAGCCGGTCGATCAGCCCCAGCACCCGATCGACAGCCTCCATCACCGGCGCCGGATCCATCAATTGCGATCCGATATGGCAGCTCACGCCCTCGATCAGCAGGTTCGGAAGCTGCCGGGTCCGTTCGTAGAGAGACGGCGCGTCCGCGATATCGATTCCGAATTTGTGCGCGAGCCTTCCCGTGGAAATATACGCATGCGTCGCGGCGTCCACGTCGGGATTGACGCGAACCGCGACACGCGCCTTGACGCCGCGCCGGTGCGCCAGCGCGTTGATCAGCCCCAGTTCCGGCTCGGACTCGCAATTGAATACGAAAATCCCTGCGTCGAGCGCCTGCTCGATCTCCGCCATCGTTTTCCCGACGCCCGAAAAGACGATCTTGCGCGGATCGCCGCCCGCCTGGAGCACGCGAAACAATTCTCCGCCCGAGACGATGTCGAACCCGGCGCCCGCCTCCGCCAGCAACTTCAGCAGCGCGAGATTCCCATTGGCCTTCACCGCGTAACAAACCGAATGCGGCACGTCGCCGAACGAATCGTTGTAGGCGCGAAAATTCTGCAAAATCTCGCCCGCCGAATAAACGTAGCAAGGCGTCTTCGCCCGCTCGGCGATTTCCGCCAGCGCGACTCCTTCCATGTACAGCGCGTGGTCGCGATATTCCATCAGCACACCTCGATCAACAAACTCGCATGACGACCACCGATTGATCGTCGGTGATCGCCGTGTCGTCGCGAAACGCATCCAGATCCGTGAAGATCGCGTCGGCGATCGCCTTGGGCGATTCCGCTCCGTGCTTCTTCATCAGCTTCAGCACTCGCGAGCGCGAATACTCCTCATCCTTCGAGTTGAGCTGATCCTCCACGCCGTCGGAATAAAACAGAATCGTATCGCCGATCTTCGTGTCGATCGCCAGCTCTTCATATTCGCGGCCTTCCAGCAGCCCGATCGGCACGCCTTCCACCTTCGGCTTAATGACTTCGCCGTTACGATAAATCAGCGGCGGCTCCGCGCCTGCGTTGCACAGCGTCAGACGCCGCGAGCGATGTTCCCACAGCGCGACCAATAAAGTTGCATATTGCGCGTCGACTTTTCGTTCGAGCAGCGTCTCATTCAGCGACTGCATCAGCACCGCCGGACTCCTGCGCCGCGGCGCCAGGATCCGCAGCAGGCCGCTCACCAGCGCCCCGTACAGCGCCGCCGCCGCGCCCTTGCCGCTCACGTCGCCGAACACGATCACGGCATATTCATCGCCATGATCGAAGAAATCGTAAACGTCGCCCGAAATTTCGCGTGCCGCACGCGCGCGCAGCGCAATCTCCAGACCGCGCAGTTCCGGCGCCTCGCGCGGCTGCAGCACGTGCTGAAGCTTGCGAGCCGCCGCCAGATCCTGCTCCATACGCTGTTCGCGCTGGGCGAGTTCTTCATACAGCCGGGCATTTTCCACCGAACTCGCGACCTGCGGAGCCAGCAGTGACAGCGTCCGCTGATGATCTTCTGTGAAATGCGCCACGCGGTCGCTTTCCAGGTCCAGCACCCCGACGACGCGATCCTGCACGATCAGCGGCACCGCCAGCTCCGAATGAATGTCGGCGTGCGACGCAATGTAACGCGGATCCTCCATCGTGTTTAAAACACGCACCGCCTCGCGCGATTCCGCCGCCGCTCCCGTAATTCCTTTGCCCAGCGGAATATTGTCGAGATGCACGCGCTGGTCGTAGCGGACGCTGAACCGGTGCCGCAGCACTTTTCTTTCCGCATCCACCAGAAAGATGCTGAACGCGTCGTAGTTGATCAGCGCCCGAATCGTCGCCGCGATTTTTCCGAGCAACTCGTCCAGGTCCAGAATCGAGCTGAACTCCTGCGACAAATGCGCCAGCGTGCGCAGCGTGCGATTCTGCCGGTCTACGCGACGATACAGGCGGGCATTGTCGATCGACACCGCCACGCGCGTCGCAATGAGGCGCATCAGCGCGCGATCCTGCTCGCTATACGCCTTCACGCGAGTCGACTGCACGTCGAGCACGCCGACCAGTCTTCCGCGCGCCATCATCGGCACGGCCAGTTCGCTGCGCACCGCGTCGAGCGCGTTCAGATACCGCGGCTCGCTGCGCACGTCGTCCACCAGCACCGGCGCCCGCGTCGCGGCGGCCATTCCCGTCACGCCTTCGTTGAGCGGAATGATCAGGCTGCGCACCAGCTCGTCGCGATGACCGATCGCATAGCGAATGCGCAGCCCCTGCGCCGGCTCGCTGTACAGCAGAATCGCGAACAGATCGTAGGGAACCACCGTCTTGACGATCGACGCAACATTTTCCAGTAGCCGGTCGAGGTCCAGCGTTTCCGAAGTGACGCGCGACACTTCGAGCAGAAAATCGAGCAGCTCCGCTCGTTCGCGAAATACGGATTTACGTGGAGCGGCCATCAGTACCCGGCCGCATCCGTGGAGCCGGCCGCCTGCGCCTCGACGATTTTCACGCCGGCGCTCGCGCCAATGCGCGTCGCTCCCGCCGCCACCATCTTCTTCAGATCGTCCAGCGTGCGAATCCCGCCCGACGCCTTCACGCCCATCTCCGCGCCGACCGTTCTCCGCATCAGCGCGACGTCGTGTTCGGTCGCGCCGCCTGGCCCAAACCCCGTCGACGTCTTGACGAAATCCGCGCCCGCCGCTTTCGCCGCCAGGCACGCCGCGACTTTCTGATCGTCGTTCAGCAGCGCTGTTTCGAGGATCACTTTGACGATCGCCCCGCGCGCGTGCGACGCCTCCACCACCGCGCGCATGTCCTCGCGCACCGCGTCGCGATTTCCGCCGCGCAGCTCGCCGACGTTCTCGACCATGTCGATCTCCCGCGCGCCTGCCGCGATCGCCGCCTGCGTCTCTGCCACTTTCACCGAGGTCATGCTCGCCCCCAGCGGGAACCCGATCACGGTGCACACTTTCACTGCGCACCCTGCCAATTCCGAAGCGACCAGCGGAACCCAATAAGGATTTACGCACACGCTTGCGAACCCGTATTGACGGGCCTCTGCGCATACTTTGCGGATCTCCTCCGCAGTTGCCTCCGGCTTGAGCAGCGTATGGTCGATCAACGCTGCGATCGAGTTTTTCTGATCCACCGATTGACTCCGCTTATGCCCGCGCGGTCGCGCGGACGCCTCATCATAACATGTGGAATCCGCGGCTCCCTTAAGGCCGTGAACGGGGCGTCGCATCCCCCGCGACCATCCCCATCGCCCACTTCACTGCCTCGCGATACATCGCCTGAACGTCGGGCCGCACCCACGACTCCGCCGTGTGTCCGAAGGTCGAATAGAACACGCGACCCTTCCCGTAATTCCGCACCCAGGCCACCGCGAAATCGTGATCCGGCCGATGCACCCGCGGATTCTTCAGATCCAGCTTCGATTCATCCAGCCGCGCCAGCACCCGCACCTTCTCGCGCGAAAAATCCTTCGACGGCTGATAAATCTCATCGTGAATCGTAAACCGCGGAGCAAATCCGCGCATCGCCGGAAACTTCGGATCCTCCACGATCACCGGAGCGTCGAATACGTTCCAGGGATGATCGTCGAACCACGCCCCGATGAGCTTCCCGTACTCCGGCCACTTGTACAACGTATCCAGCGCCGAATGCACCCCGATGAATCCCTTGCCGTCGTCGCGAACGAAGGACAGCAGCGCCGCTTTTTGCTCGTCATCGAGCGGCAGTTCGCCCGTGGTGTAAAACAGCACCGCGTCGAAATCGTTCAGATTTTTCGCATTGTTGTCGAGCTTCTTCTTGGTGATCAGCTGCGTGTCCGTGCGAATCACCGTGTCCCACAACCCGGTCTCTTTGCCGATCTTCCAGATCGTCGCCAGCCCGTCCGTGGTCGAATCGTGCTGGTAGCCGTACACCGCGCCGATGGCCAGCAATTTCTTCGGCTGCGCGCACGCGGCCGCGGCGCCCAGCATCAGTACCGCGAAAAGCTTCATTCCTTCCAGTCTGCCGTATAAATATTGAACTCGTACCGGCCCGTCGCCTTATAGTCCGTCGCGAAAACCAGTTTCTTCGCGTCCGGCGAAAACTCCGGGAACGACGTGAACCCGCCGAACGTCGTCACCTGCTCAAGCCCTGTCCCGTCCGGATTGATCAGGTACAACTCGAACTCGCGGCTGTCGCACTTATGCTTGTTCGACGAAAACAGAATCTTCTTTCCATCCGGCGTGAACGTCGGCGCGAAACTCGCGCAGCCGAAATTCGTGATCTGCTTCTGCTGCGACCCGTCGCCGTTTGCGACAAACAACTCCATCTTCATCGGCGTCGTCAGGTTGTCCTTCAACAGCGCGCGATACGCGGACATCTTCTCCGGAGTATCCGGATGATTCGCGCGCCAAACCATCATTTTTCCGTCGCGTGAAAACACCGGACCGCCGTCGTATCCTTCCGACGTTGTAATGCGCTTTTTATTTCCGCCGGCCAGATTCATAGTCCACAAGTCCAGATCTCCCGACGCCAGCGACGTGTAGATGATCTTCTTCAGCTTCCAGTTGATGGTCCCCTCGGCGTCATATCCCGGCGCGTTCGTCAGCTTCTTCAGGATTTTTCCATCGTCGGCGGCATAGTAAATGTCGAACCCCGCATACACCGCCCACACATAGCCCCGGCTCCGATCGGCCGGCGGCGGGCACGCATCGCCCGATTCGTGGGTCGAGGCGTAAATAATGTGTTTGTTATCGGCGCAGAAATATCCGCACGTCGTCACGCCCTTGCCGGTCGACACCATATGCTGATCGGATCCATCGGCGTTCATGATGTACTGCTGATCGCATTGGCGCCCCTCGCGCGTCGATTGAAAGATCAGGCGCTTCCCGTCCGGCGCCCAGTATGCCTCGGCATTCTGCCCGCCCCGCGTTAATTGTTTGAGATTGTCCAGGTGCTGGGCCGCGCAAAATACCGGTATCAAAATCAGCAGTCGTTTCATCTCATCCAGTATGCCGAAAATGCGAGCTGTTCAAGTCTCCCGCCCTGGCGGTCCTTTCGAAATCGTCGAACGCGATATCCCCGAACCCGGCCCCGGGACCGTCCGCATTAAAGTTCAGGCCTGCGGCGTCTGCCACAGCGACTCCCTCGTGAAAGAAGGCCTGTTTCCCAACATTCAATACCCGCGCGTCCCCGGCCACGAAGTCATCGGCGTCGTCGACAAGATCGGCACCGGAGTCCAGCGTTGGATGCCCGGCCATCGCGTCGGGGTGGGCTGGCACGGCGGCAACTGCGGCTATTGCGACAACTGCCGGCGCGGCGAATTTTTCGCCTGCCAGAACCTGAGCCTCGTCACCGGACTCACCAGCGACGGCGGCTATGCCGACTAC
>JAIQFJ010000514.1 GCA_020073325.1 Terriglobia bacterium
GCGGTTCCTTAAACGGCTGATTCAGCGGGATGCCGGCAATGAACCGCGACCGCAGGAAGCGGCGAACGTTCAGTTTTCACACAGACTCTCACCGGCAGGGCTTGCGGACCGGGAAAGCCCCGTGAGTTATCGCGGGGGTGTCTCTACTGCAGCGGCGCGTAGTAGCCGGTGCGATAGACCGGGGTCAGCTTCGGCAGTCCTTTGACGTGATTCATTTTGACTTCCACGCGGCGATACTTGCCGTCGCGCGTCTTGTTTGACGGCGAATAGCCGAGCACATACTGGTTGCGCAGCTCGATGGCGACTTTTTCCGCCGCGTCGGGCAACTCGGCCAGGTTACCGATGCCGAAGCTGCGGCCGCCGGTCAAGTGCGCCAGGCGGTTCAGCATGTCGGGGCCGGAAAATTCCTCAGGCGTGCGGGCGCGGCTGTTCAGCGATTCGAAAATGCCGAACGCATAGACCTGCGTGTCCGATTCCACCACGGCGTTCTTGACTTCGGTTTCGGTATAGCGGCTGGCATTGTCGCCGCCGTCGGAGATGATCAGCAGCGCCTTGCGCGGATTGCGCGCTTTACGCATCTGGTTCATCGCCATATAAACGCCGTCGAGCAGCGCGGTGGATCCTTTCGATCCGACGAAGGTCAGGTGGTTTTGCACCTGTTCGGTGAGCGTCGTGAAGGGCTCGACCAGTTCGGGACGATTGTTGAACGTGACCAGGCAAAACTCGTCCTGCGGATTGGCCACCTTCATGAATTGCGCGACGGCCCGGCGCGACATTCGCAGTTTTTCGCCCATGCTGCCGCTGGTGTCGAAAACGATGCAGATGGAAAGCGGAGCGTCCTCGGCGGAGAACGAAAGGATCGGTTGCGCCACTTTGTCTTCGAACAGCTGGAAGTTTTCTTTGTCGAGGTCGGTGACAAACTTGCGGAGCGGGTCGAGCACGGCGACCGGGATCAGCACCAGGGTGGTGTCGATGCGGATGTCGGGCCTCTTGGGATCGACCGGATCGGCGGATTTTTTCTCGCGCACCCGCGGCGTGATGTCGGGACCAGTGGACTGGCCGAGACCGAAAGAACAAGCAACCAGAGTTGCGCACAGGACGGCTCGCATAAGACTCCGCCTTTATGTTATCTTCGATTGTGCCGCACCGGATTCTTGGAGTAATCCCCGCACGGTACGCATCCTCACGGTTCCCAGGTAAAGCTCTCGTCGAAATTGCCGGCAAGACCATGCTGCAGCACGTGTGGGAACGGGCGTCGCAGGCGCGCTATCTCAGCGACGTCGTGATCGCGACGGACGACGACCGGATCTATCGCGCGGCCGCGGAATTCAAGGCTCGCGTGAAGATGACGCGCAGCGATCATTTATCGGGCACGGATCGCGTAGCGGAAGTCGCCTCGGCCTCGGACGCGCAGATCGTGGTGAACATTCAAGGCGACGAGCCGCTGATCGATCCGGCGGCGATCGACGCGGCGGTGCTCGGCATTCTGGACGACGAAGAAACGCTGATGGGAACGCTGAAGAAGCGCATCGAGCGCGAAGCGGAGATCGGCGATCCGAACGTCGTGAAGGTGGTGACGGACCGCGATGGCGACGCGATTTATTTTTCCAGATCGCCGATTCCGTATCAGCGCGAGAAGGCGGCGTACTTCAAACATATCGGCCTGTATGTGTACCGGCGCGATTTTCTGCTAGCGTATTCGGATCTGCCGGTTGGTCCGTTGGAAACGGCGGAGAAGCTGGAGCAGTTGCGGGCGCTCGAAAACGGATTCAGGATTCGCGTGGTGGAGACGGAGTACGAGTCGCTGGGCGTGGATACTCCGGAGGATTGGAAGAGAGTGGCGGCACTGTATGAAAAACTCATGGTGACGGGATAACGTATGTCGAAATATATTTTCGTAACCGGCGGTGTGGTGAGTTCACTGGGCAAGGGAATCGCGGCGGCCAGCATCGGATGTCTGCTGGAGAGCCGCGGCCTGAAAGTCACGCTCCAGAAATTCGATCCTTACTTGAACGTGGATCCGGGGACGATGTCGCCGTTCCAGCACGGCGAAGTTTTCGTGACCGACGACGGCGCGGAGACGGATCTCGACCTGGGGCATTACGAGCGGTTCACGCACGCTCCGCTGACGCAGGCGAATAATCTGACCAGCGGCCGGATTTACGAGCAGATCATTTCGCGCGAGCGCCGCGGAGATTATCTGGGCAAGACGGTGCAGGTGATTCCGCACGTCACCAACGAAATCAAGTCGGCCGTGAAGCGCGTTTCGACGGCGGCGGACGGCACGCCGATCGATGTGGTGATTGTCGAGATCGGCGGGACCGTCGGCGATATCGAGTCGCTGCCGTTTCTGGAGGCGATTCGCCAGTTACGGCATGAGCTGGGTCGCGAGAATACGCTGTTCGTGCACGTCACGCTGGTGCCGTGGATCGCGGCAGCGCAGGAACTGAAGACCAAGCCGACGCAGCATAGCGTCAAGGAACTGCGCGCGATCGGTATTCAGCCGGACATTCTTTTGTGCCGCAGCGATCATGCGCTGCCGGAGGACATGAAGGAAAAGATCGCGCTGTTCTGCGACGTCGATGTGAAGGCCGTCGTCACGGCGCGCGATGTGGAAAGCGTTTATGAGTGTCCTCCCGTGTTCGCCGAGCAGGGCGTCGACGAGATCGCGCTGCGGCTGCTTCAGATGCAGGCTCCGGCGCGCAACCTGACGCAGTGGAACGATATGCTGCGGCGGTTGAAGCATCCCACGCGCCAGGTGTCGATCGGCATTGTCGGCAAATACGTCGAGTATGAGGATTCCTACAAGAGCCTGAAAGAAGCTCTGCTGCATGGCGGGCTCGCGCACGACGCGAAGGTCCAGTTGACCTGGGTGGAGTCGGAACGGCTGAAGTGGCCGGAAGCGATCGCGGAGCTGGAAAAGTTCGACGGCATTCTGGTGCCCGGCGGATTCGGCAAGCGCGGCGTCGAAGGAATGCTGACCGCGATCCGCTACGCGCGCGAGTGCAAGGTGCCATATTTCGGAATTTGCCTCGGCATGCAGACGATGGTGATCGAGTTCGCGCGCAACGTGTGCGGGCTGGAACATGCCAACTCGACCGAGTTCGATCCGGCGACTCCCGATCGCGTGATTTATAAATTGCGCGAGTTGAAAGGCGTCGATGAGTTGGGCGGGACGATGCGGCTGGGCGCCTATACCTGTAAGCTCGCTGAAAACAGTTTCGCGCGCGGGGCGTACGGACAGCCTGAGATCAGCGAGCGGCACCGTCATCGCTACGAATTCAATCGAGATTACGAAGCCGTCCTGAAGCAGCACGGGCTGCGGCTGACGGGAGAAACTCCGGACGGGATCTACGTCGAAATTTGCGAGCTGGCGGATCATCCGTGGTATCTGGGGTGCCAGTTCCATCCCGAGTTCAAGTCGAAGCCGATGGAGCCGCATCCGCTGTTCAGCGCGTTTATCGGAGCGTCGCTCGAGCAGAGGGAGCGGACTCGGGCGAAGACGGAATCGGGCGAGTTGGTCAGCCGCTAGTGTTCGAAAGCGGCGCACTGACTTTGATTGCCGGACCCTGCGTGATCGAATCGCAGGAGCACGTCGATTTTCTTTCGAGCGAGATTCAGAAGATCATTCCGGGCGCGATTTTTAAGGCGTCCTTCGACAAAGCGAACCGTTCGAGCGTAAAGTCGTATCGCGGGCCGGGGATGCGCGAAGGGTTGCGAATCCTGAAATCCGTGCGCGACCGGGGAATTCCCGTTCTGACCGATATTCATGAGCCGGCGCAGGCAGCCGTGGTTGCGGAAGCGGTCGACATTCTGCAGATCCCCGCGTTTTTGTGCCGCCAGACCGATCTGCTGGTGGAGGCGGGGCGCACCGGTCGCTGGGTGAACATCAAGAAAGGCCAGTTCGTGAGTCCGCACGATATTCGACTGGCTGCGGAGAAGGTCGCGAGCACGGGGAACAACAAGATCATCCTGACCGAGCGCGGGAGTTCGTTCGGCTACAACAATCTGGTG
>JAIQFJ010000515.1 GCA_020073325.1 Terriglobia bacterium
CCACGCGGTGTCGAAATTCATCGTCATCGCGAACGGCGGAATAAACGACGGACATCCCGCCCGAGCCCAGGCACCCGAGCACGCGATACGGGCCGAACCGAAGTTGCGCGGAGTCCCAGGCCGGGCCGCCCCAGGCAGGATCGTCGCGCGTCGAACGCTCCGCCGCCAGCATCTCGCGGACCACCGGCATCAATTCGGGCGAGGCGGCGCACTCGCGAGCCAGAAAATCTTCCTGCTCCCCAACCGGCAGCTCGATCGCCGCCAGAAAGATCGTCTCCAACCGCGATCGCTGAGTCTCCGGCATGTTGAATCAACGGAGCCGCATGCGCTGCGATAGCCAGGCGCGCGCGAATTTCCAGTCGCGTTCCACGGTCCGCTGGGATACGGCAGTTCCGCACGCGCTCAACACCTCGGTCGCTTCGGCCGCGTTGAGGCCGCCGAAGAAAATCAGTTGCACGACTTCCGCGGGACGGGGAAAATCTTCCGACAGCTTGTCGAGCGCGCGATTCATCTCCAGCACGTCCAAAGGATGTTCGCGCGAGACCGCGGACGGATCGGAGCGCGCGGATGGAACCTGCCGTTTTGCCGCGTGCTTTTTCCTGGCATGATCCACCAGCAAATTCCGCATCACTTTTGCAGCGGCGGCGATAAATTGGCCGCGGCTTTGCCAATCGACGTGGCGCAGACCGTTTGCCCGCAAATAAAATTCGTGGGCGAGCTCGGTGGGCCGCAGCGTGTGGCCGGGCGGCTGCGAATTTAAATAGGCCCGCGCAAGAAATCGCAACTCATTGTAGATCAATGGCATGGCGCGCTCGAACGCACTGTCGTCACCGGCTTTCCACTGCGCCAGCATCCGCGTTACGGACTCCTGCGTCATGCCTTCCATACTTAGATTTCGCCTATTATCACACGCAATGTCGGCGGCGGCGCACAAATTACGTTCTTCTTGAACAGGTGAGCAGATCCACCCGCGTTTTTACTTTGGAGGAAAGAACATGAGATTCAGATTGGCGTCCGGCATCGCGCTGAGTGCGGTGCTCGCATTCGTGGCCGGGAAGCCGTCCCGGCTGTCGGGCGCGACGGTGTTGTCCGACGGAACTTTCAGCAACGCGAACTGGACGCTGGTTTCCACCCAGTTGCCGGGCAACGGCGGAACCATTACGACCACTCAGGAAGCTGCTGGCGGAAACACCGGAGCCTACCGGTTTATTCAGGACCAGGTGAACGCAGGGAGCGCGGCGCCGAACCTGTCCGGCGTTTTCGGCGTGCAACTGAACAGCCTGGGCACTTACAATCCAGGTGTTTCCGGAGCCATAGGATCCATCAGCTTCTCGATCGACTATAACTGCGCAGTGAATCCCGCCAGCCCCACCAACACGGGCGCGTGCGTGCAGCAAGGCATGGGGTTCGGGCTCGCCATGCAACAAGGCGGCAACATCTACACCATGAACGACCTGCTGCTGACCTTCGTTCCTGGCGCGTGGACCAACTCGACCACGAATAATCTGACCGCGAGCAGCTTCGGCCAGCCGTCCGATACAGGGAACGGCTATAGCACCGATACGCAGCATCCCGACTTCAGCGCGAGCGGGGGCATCATCACCTTTGGACTGTTCAATGTGAATCACGCAGGCGCCGGAGCCTACGAAACCGACGCTGGTTTCGATAACTGGTCGGTCACGATCGATCAGGCCAGCGCTCCCGAACCCGGTTCGCTTGCGCTGTTCAGCCTGGGCGCGCTCGCAATGGGCGGTCTCGCGCTTCGAACGAAGCGTCGATAAGCCCGCTGCGCTTTAGAGGCTGCCGCTGACGGTGATCGTAAATTGGACGTCGGCGTTAGGAACCCCTTCATGCGCTGAGCCTCTTCCAACAACTCGGTAGGAATGACATCAAAGCGTTGACCCTCGCTCTCCCCGTGCTGAGCGAGGACCGATCCGGCGATCCCGACCGCGCGGGCGACGGCTTCTGCGAGGCTTTCGTGCGGTCCCTGTACAACCCTGAGCGATGCGAAGGAACGACTCGAATTTCTCAATCGGGTCCGACGCGTCCTCCCGCACGAGCGTTTCAAGAAGCCGGGCGGATTCCCGCTCCAGTTCCGCCAGCCGTTTGTACAGAGCCGCTCGCATGCTATTTGCTGGAGTCCTTCCGCTCTTCGACGATTTCGTCGTACGTTTGTCCGCTGACCTCAAGTATTGCCTTCTTGCCGCTCAGCGTTTGCCAGCGCGGATGACGACAACGACATACTTCGGATCAAGCTCGATCCCGTAACAGATGCGCTCGGTAAGTTCCGCTGCCGCGAGCGTGGTACCGCTGCCGAGAAATGGCTCGTACACGAGTTCGCCGCGGCGAAGATGGTGCAAGATTGGGCGACGCATTAACTCGATCGGCTTCTGCGTCGGGTGATCGTACTTGTCTTCGTCGGCGCCGCCCATGATGAACTTTGGCGACGGCGAGTCCCAGATGGTGCTATTCTCGCCGGCCTTGCCATACCATGGTGCGTTCTTCTTCCGCACGAACCAGCAGGGCTCGTGCTGAACCAATAGAGCGTTCGCGTGAGCACTGTACGGCCCTTGTTCCAGATGATCTGCTGGTGATGAAGAAATCCGATCTTCAGCAGCCCATCGAGCACCTCGCGCGTGAACTTCGATGCGTGCCACACGTAGGCAGCTTCGAGGCTCGGCACGACCGCGAACGCCTCCGACCAGTCGGCTCGTGTGTCCCCGGAGATTGTGGTTTCATTGTGGCCCTTGGTCCGCTTCTTCATGTAGCTCGGCTCGGCGGGTCCGCAGCCATTCAGCCCGGCGCGATCGCGCCACTCTGAATCCAAGTCGATCCCATACGGCGAATCGGTGACCATCAGCCTCGGCTTCCGACCGCCGAGCAGCCGCGCGACGGCCTCGGCGCTGGTGGCGTCGCCACAGAGCACGCGGTGTTCACCAAGAATCCACAGGTCGCCGGCGCGGGATCGGGAGACGCTGGTAACGGCGGCGCTGCGTTCGCTTTCTCCTCGTCCTCAAGCAACAGGAGCTTGTCGATCTCGCCGGGGTCGAAGCCGGTCAGCGACAAATCGTAGTCGAGATCTTTGATTTCTTCCAATTCCAGGGCGAGCAACTCTTCGTCCCACGCAGCCCACTCGACCGACCGGTTCACCATGAGACGAAATGCCTTCACCTGCGCCGGCGTCCATTCGTCGCACAAGATCACCGGCACTTCGGTGATCCCAAGTTTGCGTGCAGCTTTCAGCCGGAGATGGCCGTCTACGATCTCGCCATCGCCGCGGGCGAGGACCGGGATCTTGAAGCCAAACTCCCGGATCGATGCGCACATGCGATCCACTGCCCCGTCGTTCTTCCGTGGCGGCATTCGCCTGATTCACCACGACTGCTCCTCTCTTGCGGACGACCTCTCCTAGTCTGGACAACCTGGATTTCGGCCAAATCCCATCCGCGCGAACTCGGCTACGACCGTGTCGAGCTCAACGTCACTCAGTTCCTGTGCCAAAGCGTCGGCAGCCGAATCCAAACTCGCGTGCGTTCTTTGAGCCCTCTGCGTTGCGAGCGCAACGAACTTCTCCGCCGTCATGGGTCCGGGTATCGAAAAGCTCAAGAGCGCAGATTCTGCGATGAACGCGATGAAGCATGGTGCTCCCTCGCCCCTGAATAGCAAGCGGCGATTTCATTCGTCAACAGAAAACTTCGCAGCGTAGATTTGTCAGGTGTTTGTCGGGTCGAAAATGAAAATCCGACATCGCGGACTCAAACTGTCTCAAAGACTTCGATGCGATTTGTTGGGTTTGTCGGGTGTTTTTCAGGTAGGAGAGAGCGCTGGCGAAACGCGAACGTCGCTGGAAAGACGTCGCGACACGGCTCTTCATCGAAAACGGGGGCAGTGAGCCGACTCTTTAGCTGAAACATAAGCTAAGGAGGATGTTTCCATGGACTCAGAAGCCGTGATCGGGCTGGCGAACTATGAGATCGTCAGCATCGAACACCGCGGTGGAGCAGTGCGGATT
>JAIQFJ010000063.1 GCA_020073325.1 Terriglobia bacterium
TCGAGAACTTCGCGGGAATGATCTCCCATCTGGGGAGTAAACAGGCTGAACCAGATCTTGGCGATTTCAGGCCGCGGCGTCCAGAACTCGAGGAACTCTTTTAAGTAGCCCGGACAACCCATCATCTGGCTGGTAACCGTGCAATGGATGGTGACCTTCTGCCCCGCGATGTTCTTGAGAATGCGTTCGTAGGTCGCGGGAGCGCGGCGGACGTCGTGCTCCGGCTGAAGCCCGTCTATGGAGACGACAACGTTGAGACGCGGGAGTTCCGCCCATTCAGAGGGTATCTGCCGGAATGCGCTGGTCACGATCTGAACATGGATTCCCCGGTCCAGCAACAGCGGAACCATGGTCTGGAGTTCGCGGTACCGCACCAGCGGATCGCCACCGACAATCGAGAGGTGGAGCGGCTTGAGGCGGTCGACAATCTCGAGCACGCCATCGATCAGTTCCTGCCCCTTGCGGTCATTCAGCTCCCGCAGGGTCACCTGCCCGCCGAGATGCGAATCGTCATAGGCGTAGCACCCCGGACAGCGTAGCGGACACTCGCGCGTAATTTCGATGGATAAAGAAGGCTGCTCGCCCTTGAGGATCTTGCCCCACGCCGAGACGATTTCCGAGACCTTCAACGCGTTTGACCCTCCCCGGCGCGAGAGAAAGCGAGTTGAAACGCGTGTTTCGCGGCTGACGATCTCATCGTTGCGGTTCCTTTGAGCGAGAGGAAAATCCCGGGTGCTCACGCCCGCGCGGCCAGAGTATTTCAGCGCGATGTGCGCCGGCGCTGGGCCGGATAATGCTCGTCGAGCCAGCGTTCGATTTTTTCCCGTTGCGGAGCGGCGACGATGCGTTGCCACTTCACCACCCCGGTATGCTCACTATATTCGGCCATCACGTAGGAGCCCTCGTTGAGGACTTCGATGAGGCCATCTGTCTTCGCTCTCTTGAATCGGAAAGACGACAGCGCAGGATGGTGTTCGTGCATTTCTTATTAGCATAGCAGACGCGGCCATCCGCCGCGAACGGTGCGCCGAACGTGATACAGTAGGGATGTACTGGAAGTACATCGCGCCCACCTGATCGTTCCTGTTCTCGTCCGGCTCGCTAATTCCCGTCTTAAACGAAATGAACAAATTTTCCGATTTCCCGCTGTCTACGCCCTTGCAGACCAACTTGGCCCGCCATGGGTTCGTGCAGCCGACGCCGGTTCAGGCATCGGCGATTCCTGAACAACTTGCCGGCCGCGACGTGGTCATCACGGCGCAGACCGGTACCGGCAAAACGCTCGCTTTTCTTCTGCCGCTGCTGGAACGTCTCTGCCAGCAAAAGAATCCGCCCGGCGTGAGCGCACTGATTCTCAGTCCGACGCGGGAGCTCGCGATCCAGACCAGCCAGGCGCTTTCGAATCTTTCTGCGGGAACCGGCATCCGCGCGGCCGCCGTCGTGGGCGGATTGAATGAACAGAGGCAGCTGCAAGACATCCGCAAAGGCGCCCAGGTGCTGATCGCGACTCCGGGGAGGCTCGCCGATTTCATCGATCGCAAACTGGTCAAACTCGGATCGGCGCGCATTTTGATTCTGGATGAAGCCGACCGGATGCTCGACATGGGCTTCCTTCCCACCATCCGCAAAATTCTCGCGACGCTGCCGGCCGACCGCCAGACCGTTTTCTGCTCGGCGACCATCGAACCTTCCGTGGCGCACCTGATCCATGAGCATCTCAAGGATCCCGTGCGGATCGCGATCGGCTCGCTCACAAAACCGTCCGAGCAGGTCGACCTGCATGTCTACGAAGTGGAGCAGGAGCGAAAGCTGGGCCTGCTCGAAAGAATGCTTGAGGAGCACAATGGCTCCTTCCTGGTGTTCACGCGCACGAAACACGGAGCGGACCGGCTGGCGAAGCGGCTGGCGCGCAGCGGATCGCGAGCCACCAGCATTCACGGGGACCGGACGCAATCGCAGCGAAATGTCGCCCTGCGCGGATTCCAGGAAGGCAGCTATCGCATCCTGGTGGCCACCGATGTGGCGGCCCGGGGAGTTCACGTCGAAGGAATCGCGCACGTCGTCAATTACGATCTTCCGCAGGCGCCCGAGGACTTTATCCATCGCGTGGGCCGAACCGGCCGCGCTGGTCTTCGCGGCACGGCGTCCACTTTCAGTACGCGCGGCGAACGGGCCGAGATTCGCAAAATCGAGAAACTGCTCGATCTTCGGTTAACGCGTCGCGAGGTGCCTTCAGGCCTTCCAGATCCGGTACGCGCCACGGTCAGCAATGATTCGCACAACAAGCGCCGCCGCCACAGTGTGGGACAATAAGCGATGCTCAATTTGACGTTCGAGACGCATGATCTGCGTGTGCGCATCGAAGACAAGATCGCGCGCGTCGATCAGCGCCGCCTGGATGGAGAAGCATGGAGGGAGATCGATCAAAGCGATCTGCCTCTTACCGAACAGTGGCTGGCGAGTCCGATTCGCACGTCTCCTTTGAAGGTCGCTCTGATGGCGTTTGAACGCGAAAATCCCGGCGATCTGACGCTTCGCACCGCGCTCGCAAGTTAAATCCGCTGCATCGCGGACTAAGTCGCGGTCGTCAGTTCGGACGATTCGCGGCGGCGCAGCCGGCTGTCCAGCGCCGCGCTATCCAAATCACCCGTCCAGCGCGCGATCACCAGGCACGCGACTCCATTGCCGATGATGTTCGTCACCGCTCGCGCTTCCGACATGAACCGGTCGATTCCCAGAATCAGGGCAAGTCCGCCCACCGGAAGTCCGCCCACCGCCGACATGGTCGCGGCGAGCACGACAAAACCGCTTCCGGTCACGCCCGCGGCTCCTTTCGAAGTGAGCAGGAGGACCGCCAGCAGAGTCACCTGCTGCAACAGGCTCATGTGGACGTTGGTTGCCTGCGCGATGAAGATCGCGGCCATGGTGAGGTAAATCGACGTGCCGTCCAGGTTGAAGGAATAGCCGGTGGGGATGACGAGCCCAACGGTGGATCGCCCCGCGCCGAGGCTTTCCATCTTGGCCATCATCTGCGGCAGCGCGGCCTCCGAGGACGACGTGCTCACGACGATCAGAATCTCATCGCGAATATAGGCAAGAAAACGAAAAATGCTGAAGCCGTGCGCCCGGGCGATCGAGCCCAGCACCAGAATGACGAACCCGACGCAGGTGAGGTAAAACGTCCCCATCAGTTTCCCGAGCGACAGCAGGCTGGCGAGGCCATAGGCTCCGACCGTGAACGCCATCGCCCCAAACGCGCCGAGCGGCGCGACTTTCATCAGGATTCGCACGATCGCGAACAGGACGTCGGAAAATCCGTGCACGACGTCGAGCACCGCTTTTCTCCGCGACCCAAGCTGCTGCAGGGCGATCCCGAACAGCACCGCGATGAATAGGACCTGCAGAATCTCACCCTTGGCGAAGGCCTCAAAAAACGTCGAAGGAATGACGCCGAGAATGAAGTCTTTGGCGCCTTGCAGCTTGCCCGGTCCTGTGTACGCCGCAACGGCGCTCGAATCGAGCGTTTTCACGTCGATATTCATGCCGCCGCCCGGACGAATCACGTTCACGATCAGCAGCCCGAGCAGCAGCGCCAGCGTGCTGACGACCTCGAAATAGAGCAGCGCCAGGCCGCCCGTCTTGCCTACCTTCTTGAGATCTTCGCTGCCCGCGATTCCCAGCACGACCGTGCAGAAAATCACGGGCGCGATAATCATCCGGATCAGCTTGATGAATCCGTCGCCCAGCGGCTTCATCGCTGCCGCGGTGGACGGCGCAAGCGATCCGAGCAGCACTCCGGCTGCGATCGCCACGAGGACCTGAAAATAGAGCGAGCGGATAATCGAACGCCTCACAGACGACTCACGGTTCTTCGCATCCGCTCCTTTGTCCTACTAGAATGCCAGCTTTGATGCGAACTGTACAACGCGCGGATTGCCCTCCGTGCTGCGAATCGTGCCTGGTCCATCTGACATGCTTAGGGTTTCGCGGAAGCGGAGACTCGCACGAGCTTTGGCGACACATCTGTGGCGGTCTGCACCGACGGCACGCGGTACGACGGCTCGCATGTCGCGCTTCAAACCGAGATCGGCAAGGCAAGGAGTTCGCGATCACTAAAGCAGGGCTGAACGGCGCGCTGATACGGCGCGCCGTTTCCCACTCTGCGACGTTACTGACCTTCGCAGGTCACGCGCGTGTTCCAGTCCACGAATGCGCCGTTCGGATTGTCGCGCCAGGCCCACACATGCAGTTCGAAGAAGGCCGGCAGACCGAATCGGTTCGGGGCGCTGACGTACTGGAATGTCTGGCCGTCGAGCACCGGCGGTGCGGTGTGCTGCAGCATCCAGGTGGCTGCGTCGACAATGTACTCGACGCCGACCAGACGAAGGCCCAGGGCCGTTGGCTCGTAAATGAGCGCTTCGGGGCGGGACGCATCGATTTCTCCGTCGCCGACCAGGAGGCCGTTGACGTAGTGGATCCCCATGGCGCCCTGATCCGGTCCGGTAACGCAACCGAGAAACGGTCCATAGCCTGCGGCGACGGCGGCGTTGACGTCGACGAATTGCAGGGTCGCGCTGCGAACATCGGCGACCAGCTTGGCGGGAGCGCTGCTCTCATGAGCGGTCATCGAGTGCGCGTTATCGTCCGCGGCAAATAGAGACGTGGCAACGACGGCCGACAGAAGCGTCAGCCGCCGGAGAGACTTGGTCAAGTTGAGTTTCATAGTTCTTCCTTTCGAGAGGTCGTGGGAAGCGAATCCGCTTCCCGGTGATATCTGCGCAATCGCGCCGGCCTATTGCGCGCAGGTTCCGAGCAAGTGCGTGCCGTGGGTAATGGCAGCGCCGGCGCGCAGGGCCGCGGCGACGTGAACAGCCTCCGCCAGTTCCTGTTCCGTCACGCCGGCCTTCAGCGCTGCCTGCCGGTGCAGCTCGATGCAGTAGACGCATTGCGTGGTCAGTGCGACCACAATCGCCATCAGCTCCTTGTATTTCTTCGGAATCGCTCCGGGGGCCATGGCGGCTTTGTCGTACGCCCAAAATGCGTTTGCCGCTTCCGGCGCGAGTTTGTCGAGCTGCGCCAGCTTTTTCAAGTTATCCATCGCAATCATTTCTGTATCCTCCTGTGTTGGTACAAATTCGAAAAACGGGCCGGCGAGGCTAGGGGTGTAGGGTGACGCCGGCCCGAATGCGCTAAAACGTGAGCTTCAGCGCAAATTGAATCAATCGCGGTCCGCCGTCTCCCAGCGGATTCCCGTTCGCCACATCCACCGTGCTGGTGATGGCGCCGAATCCGCCGCTGTTCACCGTAACGTTCGGCAGCGAGAAATTCGGATGATTGAAGATGTTGAAGAAATCGGAACGGAATTGCAGGTTCGTGCGCTCCGTGATCCGAGTCGATTTGACCACGGCAAGATCGGCGCTATTGGTGCGCGGACCGATGATCGTGTTGCGTCCCGCATTGCCGAACGTACCGGCCGGCGCGGCCACGAACGCCGACGTATTGAACCATGCGTCGGGCCGCTTCGGACCGCTATTCGGCGACCCGGCGACGTTCGGACGATCGTTGCTCGATTCGCCGCTGCCGCTCGGAGCCGTGCCGTTCCAGAACGGAGTGATCGGAACTCCGCTGGCGATGGTGTAGATGCCGCTCAACTCCCAGCCGCCGGTCAGGCGCTTGGAGAGCGAAGGCAGCAGATGTTCCAGGACACTTGCGTCGTAGACGAAGTTCGCCGTGAAGCGCTGCCGCTGATCGAAGCTCGATGAAGCTTTTTCCGCGCGCGTGTCGAAGCTGTTCTGCGGCAGAGAAACTCCCGCGGTACAGGAACAGAAGCCGTTCGACGCGTCGTCGATGGAATGCGACCAGACGTGCGAGGCATACAGCGTCAGGTGATGCGACATCCGCTGGCGCAGAATCGCCTGGAACGAGTTGTAATTCGAATTCGCGGACGCCTCGAGCTCATAAATTCCGGCGAATTGAGGATAGGCAGCGTTGAACGGACGGCGCTGCTGCAAGCCGTTGGCAGATCCAGCGGTGGCCTGATTGATATCGCGGACGCGATAGAGCTTCGTCCCCTTCGAGCCGACGTAGCCGACCTGCAACACCGTGCCGTCGAAAATCGTCTGCTGAAGATTGAAGTTGTAGCTCTGCACGTAAGGCGTCCGCATGTGCGGATCGACACCGAATACCGTGAACGGAGGCGCCGGCGTATTCACGTTGCCGAAGATATTGACGCCCGGCCCGAAGGGAACCGGGCCCGTGAAGTTAACCGTAAAGGTCCCCAGGCCCGGCACCGGATTCGTGCCGACGTTTCCGTTGGGAAAACTTTGGACCAGGAAGAAATCCTGCGAGGGTGAATCGTAGAAGAGTCCGTAGGCTCCGCGAATCACCGTCCTGCCCTTGCCTGTGGGATCGAAGGCGAAACCGGCGCGAGGCGCGAAATTATTCCGATCGCGATTGTATAGTGAGTCGATTCCATGGCCCACCTGAACCAATCCGCGGTCCGGAATGAAATTCGAAATCAAGTCCGACTTTTCGGAAAGCGGACTGACGTACTCATAGCGCAATCCGAAATTCAGCGTGAGCTGCCGCGAGATCTTCCAGTCATCCTGAACGAACACCCCAACGTTGTTGGTGAACGTGTCGCGGCGAGTGGCCCCACGCGCGATCGTGGTGGACGACGGCGCGGCAATCCCGGCCAGCAGATCCGCCAGCGAGTTGAACGTGATGCGTCCGCGAGAGAACTGATCGTTATACGAACGGACCAGAGGCCGGCGGTAGTCGACGCCGGTCTTGATCGTATGGCTGCTGCGCACCCACACCAGGGAGTCGACAAATTGATAAGCCTGGCTGACGCGGCCGCGCGGAAGATTTGTCGGCGCACCGAGGCTTTCGAATCCGCCGACGACGATGGTCGGCAAACCGCCGGTCGCCCCCGTGTTCAGGCCGATGCTGGCCGGATCGAACGCGGCATCGAGCGGCGAGAACGTCTGCGCGTAGCGATTGAAACTGACGCGCGTATCGTTGATCAGGCTGTTGGTCAGCGCCTGCGAAAGGTTCACGCCGGCCAGCTGCGCGCGCGTCGGCACGATGGTCTGATACGCTGGAAGCTCCGATCCCTGGCCCGAATTCAGCGGGAACGTCTGGGTGCCGTCGCCGTAAGCGTAGCGTGCTCCCAGTTGAAAACGATCGCTGATCCGATGATCGATCTTGACCACGAAATTGTCGCTGTCGATAAGATTCGGAACGCTGAACGCGTAGTTCGCTTTCGCGCCAGGAATATCCGGCTGCGGATAGAGACTGAGCAGCTTCGCGCCAAGAGGATCCTCAGGCCGTCCGGCAGCTTGATTGGCGGAGCGCGCCGCCGCGATATCCGCAGCGCCTGGCACCGAAATGGCCAGCGACGAACTGGGACGTCCGCGTTCGCTTTCGAATCCCGCGAAAAAAAAGGTCCGGTTGCGCTTAATGGGACCGCCAATGGTCGCGCCATAGTTGTTGTTCTTGAACGGACCCTTTGTCGCGCCCGGCAGCGTCTCGAAGAAATTCCGCGCGTTCAGCTTGTCATTGCGCAGATACTCGTACAACGATCCGTGGATGTCGTTGGTGCCGGATTTAATCACGGCGTTCACCACGGCTCCGGAATTGCGGCCGTATTCGGCGGATCCCTGCGCTGCGACGCTCAGTTCCGCCAGCGCCTCCATCGGAAACAGCGTCGCCATTGCGGCGTTCACACCGCCCTGATTGAAGGACGGCTGATTGCGGAAGCTGTCGTTGTTGTCGATTCCGTCGATCAGGAAAATGTTCGATTTTTCGCGCTGGCCATCCGACGTAAACGATCCCAGCGACCCGCGTGGAGATCGCGGCGCGGCGCCCGGCACCAGCAACGCGATTCTCCGGAAATCGCGGCCGTTGAGCGGCAACTCTTCCATCTGCCGGGTCCCGACCACCTCCGCCAGCGAACTCGAGTCCTGCTGCAAATCGGGAGCCTGCGCTCGAACCTCCACAGTCTGCGCCGCCGATTGGACGGAAAGCGTGAAGTCGACGCGAGTCTCCGCGCCCACGTCGATCTTCACGTTCTTCCGCTGAGCCTCGGCCATTCCGGGCGTCGAGACTCGAACCGTGTAGTAGCCGATGCTTAATTCCGCGGCGGAATAAAATCCGTTTCCGTCAGTGACGACGTGGCGCTCGGCGCCGGTCCCTTCGTTCACCACGGTGACGGATGCTTTCGGAACAACCGCTGCGCCGGTATCGCTGACCAACCCGGCAATCTTGCCGGTGAACGATTGTGCGGCCAGGGTCAGCGTGGCGGCCGCGAACAACAAAATGCGCAAACTTGTTTTATGTGTCAATGAATGAGTCCTCATGCGGTTACTTAGTCCGCGCCAGATCAGACCGACGGCGGCTGGTTCAGGCGTGGCGGTGGATTCGAAGCGGCTGGTGTCTACGGCGAGGGCCTGTCATCGAAAATAAATCCTCCGCCCACTTCCTGCGGAGAAGCGGGACACTTTTCGCCGAGGCACGTCAAGCAGTTCATGGTCGAGTAGACGGGCAACCATTCTGCGGCGCCGCCACAGCGGCCGGAGCAACTCGATCGCGCTCATCAGAATCGTGATCGAGCCCAGCGCGAAAAACAGAAAACGCGACATTCGGTTCGTCCTCGTTTTTTCCTGCGGGTTGTCTCACCCGGATTTTGAGGACGTGAAAAACATCGCTGGGATGAACGCGACATTGAAACGGTTTTTTGAAGCTGCGGCAATATTTGCTGCAACGTTCGGGGGGTGTCGAGCATTTAGATAAGAACAGGCTCTTGCGCACCCGCGTAAGAGCCTGAACCACAATCGGAGTGATTTGTAAAAAAGATATGAAAGATTTGTACACAGCCCCTTCAGCGCGGAGCACCCTGCGGTGAGGGTGCGCGTCGAAGAGTTGTTTCACGCCGTCGCCGATTTTTCCGAAGGCGCGCGGCGCCGCTATTTCGCCGAACAGAACATCGATGACAGGACGCGCAGTGAAGTCGAGGCGCTGCTGGCGTTCGATGTCACGCGCACATCGACGCTCGATGCGGAAATCGCGAGCGCCGCGAAGAGCGCCCTGCAGCGCATGGACGCGACGGGCGCGCGCTACGGCGCCTATCGATTGACGGATCTGCTGGGCCGCGGAGTAATGGGCGCGGTCTATTCCGCCGAGCGCGTGGATGGAGAAATCGCGCAACAGGTCGCCGTGAAACTGCTGCGTCCCGGCGCCGACGATCCGCAAGTCCGCGAGCGATTCTCGGCGGAGCGGCAGATCCTTGCAGCGCTCTCACATCCCAACATCGCGCGATTGCTCGACGCCGGTCATCGCGAAGATGGCCAGCCCTATCTGGTGATGGAATACGTCGAGGGCCGGCCCATCGATGTTTACACCGCCGATTCGAGCATTCGCCAGAAGATCAAACTTTTTCTAAAGGTGTGCACCGCCGTCGCGTATCTGCATCGCAATCTGGTGGTGCATCGCGATCTCAAGCCGCAGAACATTCTGGTCACCAAGGACGGCGAGCCGAAACTGCTCGATTTCGGAATCGCGAAAATCCTGGATTTCACGATGGATTCCACCATCACGGGATTTCGCATGTTGACGCCGGATTATGCCAGCCCGGAGCAGGTTACCGGAGCGCCGGTCACCACCGCGACCGACATTTATTCGTTGGGCGCGGTGCTCTACAAACTGCTCACGGACCAGGCGCCGCATCAGTTTCCGAACAATTCGGCGGAAGCAATTGTTTCGTCGATCTGCGACGGCAAGATCACTCCTCCGGGCAAGCTCGCGCCGGGCTTGAAGCACGATCTGGAAATGATCGTAATGAAAGCGCTGCGCCGCGAGCCGCAGGAGCGCTACAGCTCGATCGAGCAGTTCGCGGAGGATCTGGAGAATTTTCTGGAATCGCGTCCGGTGCGCGCGCGCAGCGGCGGTACCGTGTATCGCGCGCGCAAGTTTCTGCGTCGCTACTGGATTCCGGCGACCGCGTCCGCGCTGGCCATTGGCGGCCTTGCCACTGGGATCGCGGTAGCGAATCATGAGCGCGCCATTGCGCAGCAACGCTTCGAAGAAGTACGCCAGCTTGCGAACAAGCTATTCGATATCGACATCGAAGCTCGCAAGGTTGCGGGGAACACGAAGGTCCGGCAATCGATCGTCGATACATCGCTCGAATATCTGCGCCGCTTATCTAAGGATTCTCAGAATGACGTGCAGCTTCAACTCGAGCTGGGCAACGCGTATATGCGCGTGGCGCGCGTACAGGGCGTGCCGATCTCGGCGAATCTCGGCCAGATGGATCAGGCCGAACAGAATCTGCGCATCGCGGAAAATCTGATTCAGTCGGTGCTGAAGGCTCAACCCGCGAATCGGACCGCTCTGCTGCGCGCGGCGCAAATCGCGCACGATCGCATGGTCCTCGCCCGGTTCACCAACCGCTTTGCGGACGCTCTCGATCTGGCGCGCCGTTCCGCGGCGTGGCTTCAAAGATTGAACGCGGGTCCGGCTGATAAGCCGGAGGCCCCAGCCATTCTCGTTACCTATTTGAACGTCGCCGATCAGCACATGCTGGGCGGCCAGTTCGATGATTCGCTTCGCCTGTGCCGCAGGGGGACCGAACTCGCGCGATCTTATTCGAGCCCGTTGTACGTCGGCACGTTTCACTGGGTTTCGGGCGAAGTTTTTCGACGCGAAGGCGATCTGGATCAGGCGTTGACAGAAACCCAGGAATCCGTCAGGGCGCTGGAGCCGGCGTTGGAGAGAAAGGATCAAGGGGCGATCATGAACCTCGCCCTGGCCCTGATCTATGAAGGACGAATCCTGGGTGAAGCGGATGCCATCAGCATGGGCCGCTCCGCGGAAGCGCTCGCCGAACTGCAGCGTGCATTCGACATGGCCGACGAATTTGTTCACAAGGATCCGAACGATCAGAATGTCCGAGGGCGCCTGGCGATGGCGGGAACCACGATGGGCGCGATTCTGCTCCGGTCCGATCCGAAGCGTGCACTCGCGATCTACGATCACGTGCTGGATCACGCAAAGGAGATTAAAGACAACGCGAGCATTCGCAGATTCGAGGTCACAGCGCTTGCGGGGTCGAGCGAAGTGCTTGTGCGGCTGGGACGAAGGCAGGAGGCTCGCGTGCGCGTGGATGCCGCCCTCGATCGCCTGAGCCAGTTGGGATCGTATCCACAAGACCAGATCAAGCCGGGTTCGGAAACGGATCTTGCGCTCACCGCTCGTGCGCGCGTCGAAGCTGCAAGCGGAAACATTTCACAGGCGATTGCCGATGCTCAAAAATTGTTGAACAACGTGCTCGCCTGGCAGCCCGACCCGGCCAACAACCTGGTGCAGGCTGTCGATATGTCCCGCATTTATGGCCTGCTCGCAGATCTGCATCGCGAGGCCAGACAATCGGGGCCGGCATCCGAATTGGAGGCGCGGCGCCTTCAGCTATGGCAACAGTGGGCCGCGAAGCTTCCGTCCAGTTCGTTCATTCAAAAACAGATCGAGGCCGCGCGAAATTCGCCGCTCGATTCCGCAGGGAATTAATATATGGCACAAGAGCTCACGACACTCCTTCAGCGGCTGGAGTCGGGCGATCGCGACGCGATCGATGATGTGATGCCGCTGGTTTACGACGAGTTGAAGAAACTTGCCAAGGCGCATCTGCGTCGCGAAGTGGGGTCCGTTTCGCTGGAGACCACCGGTCTGGTTCACGAGGCCTTCCTCAAATTGGCGGGCGGCCGGCATCCTTCTTACGAAAACCGCGCGCACTTCTACGGAATCGCGTCGCGGCTGATGCGACAGGTGCTGGTGGATTCCGCGCGCGCGCGAGCCGCGGAAAAGCGCGGACCGGGCCTGGAGGTCGCGATCGCGGACCTCCGGGATTGGGTGCTCCAGCCGAATCGATCCATCCTGGCGCTGGATGAAGCATTGCGCGAACTGGAACGGTCTGATCCGCGGAAGGCGCAATTGATCGAGATGCGCTATTTCGGCGGGATGACGGCGAACGAGACCGCCAGCGCCCTTTCGGAGTCCGTCCACGTAGTCCGCCGCGAGCTGCGGCTCGCGCAGGCTTGGCTGCGGAGAGAAATGTCCGGTGAAACCGCTTGCCCGGCGTCCGCCGAACTGAGCCAGGCCGCGATGGGATACTGCGGCGATTAGTTAGTCGCCACCGTCCGGGTTTCGCGTCCGCGCTTTTTCGCGGCGGACAGAGCAGGCACGATCATCGGAACCTGTTCCCGGTATTTCTGATAGACGTCGCCGTGGATCGCCACCAGGTCGGCCTCTTCAAACTGGATCGCGATGAAGATGTAGGCGGTGGTCATGATTGCAAAAAACAGGTGCGCGACGGTCATCACCGGCGCCGACCAGAAGGTCAGCAGCCATCCGACATAAAGCGGATGCCGCACGTAGCGGTAAAAAAGCGGCGTTCGAAAATTCGGGTGCGTGTATTTGCGGCCGGTCAGATAGAGGTAAACCTGGCGCAGCCCGAACAGATCGAAATGATCGATCAAGAACGTGCTCAAAAGCACGATCGACAGGCCGGCCACATACAATCCGAAGATCACCGCCTCTAACGCGTCGCTGCTGACTTTCCAAACCACACCTCCGATCGGCTGCCACGCGCAAAACATCAGGATCAGGGCGAGGCTTGAAAACAGTACGTAGGTGCTCCGTTCCACCGGCTCCGGCACGATGGCAGTCCAGCTCCGCTTAAACCACGGCCGCGCCATGACACTGTGCTGGATCGCAAACAGCGCCAGCAGCGCGCTATCGATCAACAGCGCTGTGGCCATGGAGTCCTCGGCCCCGGAGTCAATCGACTTCGGCACGCCGAAATTGCCGAGGAATCCAATCGCATATAGCAACGTCGCCAGGAAGACACCGTAACAGACAAGCCCATATAGAAACGCCGCAATTCTCTTCATTTCCGCTTCTCCTTTGAGAAACCGCGTTAAGGTTTCCACTAAAGACCTGCGGATTGGGCTTGAGAAAGTAGGCAGGCCATCGAAATTCCGTGGCCTGCCCTCACTCGGAGCGGTACTAGAACGTTACCTGTCCGCTCGCGCTGACCTGGAACGTCAGGACGCCGTTCGTTGTCGCGACCGCGCTTCCGCCCGGCATGACAATCACCGTGTGATTGCCACCTGCCACCGAGACGGAGACGCTATATCCGGCGGAAGGCGTCAGATCCGTGATGACATGCCTCGTCTGCGCGGCGGGAACCGAGTAGCTGACCGATCCCGCGATGGCGGTACCCAAAGCGGCGGTGCCCGAGAGAACCGCGCTGTTTCCGGAGGCCGATTGCAGCAGCGCTCCGACGGCGTTTCCGCTGGTGACGTTCACCGCCGTGGCCCCGGCGACCTGGCTCGATGTGGGAGCCATGTCGAAGACGGTCATCCACAGATGATTCGCTGTTTTCGCTCCCGGCGCGCGAACTTCGGTGCGCCACATCTTGTTCCACGTGGTCGAATCGGTCGAGAGATGATCCGTCGTGGTGATCGAAGCGTTGGCGGGGAGAATCGTCGTCATCGAGCCGGCGAACTGGCCGTTGTTGACGTCGAAACGATGCTCTCCCTGAACGGGCGCGGCCACTTCCACTGGATTCGCCGAGAAGTGGAACGCCAGATACTGATCGAGCGACGCGTCGCAGATCCCCGTGCGATCGTACACGACGAACTGCGAGGGCCGGAGATAGACAACCTGCCGCGACCACGAAGTGATCGGCGATACATCCGCGCAAATCGTCTGGAAGGGACGGTACATATCCTCCAGGAACTGGCCGACGGAGAGCACGTACGATCCGCCGTCTTCATAACGGCCGATCCTGGTACGAGCCCCGTCGCTCCGCTGCGTCGCCCACTGGCCGTAGTGATCGAGAACACCCCCGGTCGAGTCGAGATGGCGAACCTGGAACGTGTTGACGAGCACGCGATTGCCGGTTGAGTGATCGGCGTCCCAGTTCCCGAAACGATCGTCGTATTCGAGACTCCAGCCGGGATCGCCGTTCGGTTCGTGAGCGAGCCAGGCCGGATTCACCAGGAACGGATTGCGATTCCGCTCCAATGCGAGCGAGCCTTTATCGAAGAATTCGTGGCCCGCAGCCGGGTTATTGATGTACGGACCGGAAAGGAAGGACATGAACGACGCCGTGCTCGACCAGTCGCTGCGAGCCGCCACGCTTCCGTTGCCGGGAGCGAGATACGACTGGGCGAGGGCCGAATAGTCGGTCTCCGGCGCAGTTGGATCCCAGAACAGGAAGTCGATCCACTGAGTCGTGTCGCCGAAGCCCCTCGTGTCGAGCGCCGCCTTCACGTCGCGGGCGTATTTGTGCATCATCGGAGCCGCCGGATCTCCCCACATCGTGAGGAAACCCGCGTAGAACCGGTAAACGTCGACGCTCCCCGTGCCCGGCCAGAACGCCGGGTCGCCGGTGGAATAAAGCTCGCCGCGATCGTCGATGATGTCGCGCGACGGCCAGGTGAACTGCATCAGATACTTCGCATTCTCAAGCGGGTACAGATACGGCTGAGTGGCGTGCATGATGTCGAGACCCTTGGCGGTCTTCACCGCGAGCGCGGGCAGCGACTGATTGCGCGACGAAAGGATGCCGTACTGCGCGAAGCCCTCGAGCCATCCTCCGCCGGCCATGTTGAGCGTGTAGTACGGCGCGACGCGCTGAAGGTGTTGATTGTTGTACCAATCGTTCCACCACGTATCGCCGAGCGGATTATCGCCCTCCACCGCAAGCGCAGCCATACACTTCGCCGCGTAGTATCCGGCGAAGTAGTTGCCCTGCGGATGATCGTATTCGAAGTTGTCGGCGTCGTCGGTCTCGAATCCGTGGATCCAGTTATTGAGGCAGTTTTGAAGCTGCGTCAACTGCGCCGAAGTCATCAAATCATGGAACCAGTCGTAGCCGATGCCCATCGCGACACCGTAGTTGCGGATGCCGTAGCCGTTGTCACGATCCCAAACCGGCGTGCCGCTGATGCTTTGATGGCCCGGATCGGACATCGCCATCAGAATCGCGACCCCTTTCGCGCCGTATTGCGCGGCAGCCGTCGGATTCGTGGTAATCGTCGTGTGATAGCAAAGGCCGAGCGAGAGCAGCGTATCGATATAGCCGCTGCCCTGATAGCCTTCGCCCACGTTCGGAGGATCGGGATAGCCGTTGCCGCCGGGGAACAGCACGGAGCCGCCGATGAAGGAATCGCAGTAAGACTTCAGCGTGGTCCACTCCTGCGTGTTGGCCGCCGCTCGCGACCGAAGCGTCGCCAGCGTAGGAGCGTCGAGAATGATGCGAGGATGTGCGCCTGAGGTGGTCTGAGGCACGATCGTGATCGTTGCCGTATCGCTCTTCGTCGAGTCAGCCACGCTGGTCGCGGTCGCGGTGAATGAACCCGTAGTCGCGCCCGCCGTGTAGAGACCCGTCGAACTGATCGTGCCGCCCGTTGCGGTCCACGTGACGGCAGTGTTCGTCGCGTTCGCGACGCTCGCTGTGAACGGCTGCGTTGCGCTCGGGAAAAGAGTCACGATCTTTGGGGAAATGCTGACGCTGACAGGAGCGGGAGGCGTGATCGTGACCGAAGCTGTCGCGGTCTTGCTCGTATCCTGCACGCTGGTGGCAGTGACGCTGAACGAACCGGTGGTGCTGCCGGCGGTGAACAGGCCGGAAGAGTTGATTGTTCCGCCGGTCGCGGTCCAGGTGACGGACGTGTTCGTCGCACCGGTGACGGTTGCGGTGAACTGGCGCGACGTGCCGACGGCGGCCGAAGCCGAAGACGGCGAGACTTTGACGGAAACTGCCGTGACAATCGAGACAGTGACGGTCGCCGTCGCCGTGACGGAGCCGCCCGCGTTCGTCGCGGTCAGAGTGTAGGTGGTCGTCGCGTTCGGACTGACCGATATGGAGGTTCCCGTCACGCTGCCGGGCGCGGGCGTGATCATGAGCGTATCCGCGCCGGTGACGGACCAGTTGAGCGTCGAACTCTGGCCGGCCTGAATGCTGTCGGGCGTCGCGGTAAAGGTCGAAATTGCGGGCGGCAGCGGCGTCGCCGTGCCGTTGCCGAACTTGCCGAACTGATCGGCGGACTCGCCATTGCCGATCGCGCCGATGTTGCCACCGGCGCCATCCTGCGGATCGCCCGTACCGATCAGCGGACTGCCCGAGACCGGCGTGTACATCATACGGTAGGTCGCCAGAACATCGGACACGTGTTTCGTACGGTTCCAGATCGCTTCCGGAGCGAACGGGAACGGAATCGCCGTCGGCTGCGTGAACTTCGGATTCACGTGACCGTTAAGTCCGCCAAGATCGTGCGCGGCATAGCCAGCCGTGCCCGGCGACTTTCCGAGGACACCCAATCCGTAATTGGTCTGTACAGGCGCGCTCGGATTGTAGAAGTCGTTGTAGTCGGCGTAGCGAAGCCGCGCGAGCGGAGGATTCGTCGATTCGCCGAAATCGCCCGCGAGGATCGGCAGACCAGCCAGACCCGCGAAGTTGTAGAACACGTTGTTGCGCAAGCTACCGATGAAGGCGCCGCCCAACACCGTGACCGGCGCTCCGGCGAAGCCCATGAAATCGCCGCCGCCATCCATGACGTTGTTGTGGAACTGAATGTTATCGGCGTTGTACATCACGCGCAATCCGGTGCCAGGCCCGTAGTAAGTCTGGCTCACCGTGAAGACGATCACGTTGTGATGCATGTTCGTGTTGCTGAGTGGACCCTGGATGATCTGATCCGAGTTGCCGCTGGCATCGATCAGGTTGTAGCGAAGCTCGCCGCCGATGCCGCGAACCGGCCACGACGAACTGCGGATGACGTTGTGCTCGACCAGAAACCCGTCGCCATCGAGCTGGAAATTATCGCCCTGCGAGAAGCGATGCGGATAATTGTGCTGGCTATAGTTCCCGCGCAGGACCATGTTCGTCGATCCGCTGATCGTGAAGCCGCAGCGGACGCCGATCAGGACGTTGCTTTCGGCATCGGTGCTTCCGCCGATCAGCCAGTTCTGCGTGCTTTCGAATACGACGGTCGACAAGCCGACGTTATTTCCCTGGAAGTATTTCTGCGCCGTCGAATTTCCGGTTGCGTGAAACACCGGGAGCGTCTCGTTGGCGTATTCGGTGGGAAGCGAGGTCACCGGCACGAGCGTGTTCTCGCGGAACTCGTTGTCGCGAATCGCGGTCTGCGCCTGATCGTTGGTGCCGATCGAAACGGTTCCGAAGTTCTCAAGCACGTTGCCGATCAACTGAATCGAGCCGGAGCCGTTCGCGGTCACGTCAATGGCGGGAGTCGTCGCAGTGCCAAGATTGGTGATATTGCAATTCGTGATGGTCAGCGATCCCGTGAAGCCCGCGGCGGCGCGAATCTGGTGGCCGTTGCCGTTGATCGCGCAATGGTTGGACGGCGTTCCTGCATAACTCGCGGCCTGTGAGCCGGAGAGGACGACGTCCGCGGTCAGATTAAACACCGGCCCGGACGACGCCACCGGATTGTCGACGTAGACCGTCACCGGCGCGCTGTTCACAATCTGATTGCCTGTCGTCGTGATCTGTGTGGTGATTTGATGCGTGCCCGCCGCGACGTTGTTCACGGTAAACGCGAAGTATCCATTGCGGCTGCCGTCGCCCGTGTATGAACCGACGGGCGTACCGTCCACCAGGAATCGCACCGTAAGAGCGTCCGGATCGGGCGCGTTGATATCGAACGGATCGGCGTACATGCGGATCGTCGCGGGGGCGGTGAAGTGCATTCCCGACGCCGGACTCTGAACCACCACGTACGCGCCGTCGAACTGGCGCGGAACGGGCGGCAGCGTCGGCGTCGGCTGAGTACTGTTGATCTGAATGGTCGCCGATGCGGATTTTGTCGAATCCGCCACGCTGGTTGCCGTGACTGTGAACGATCCGGCCGACGATCCCGCAGTGTAGAGGCCTGCGGACGTGATCGTCCCACCGGTCGCAACCCAAGTCACCGCAGTATTCGAAGTGCCCGTAACGGTCGCGGTGAACTGCTGCGTTTGTCCTGGCGCCAACGTGATCGCCGACGGGGAAACCGAAACCTGGACCGGCTGCGGAACTTGCACTGTGACCTGGGCCGATGCAGACTTGGTCGTGTCGGCGACCGAGGTTGCGTTCACCGCGAAATTGCCCGCGCCCGATCCCGCCGTGAACAATCCAGCGCTCGAAATCGTTCCGCCGGTCGCGGTCCAGGTGACCGCTGTGTTCGAACTGCCTGTCACGGTCGCGGTGAACTGCTGCGTCTGGCCTGCCTGCAGTGTCGCCGTTTTCGGCGAAATCGAAATCTGGACAGTCTGCGGAACCTGAATGGTCACTTGTGCTGAGGCAGTCTTCGTAGTGTCTGCCGCGGAGGTCGCTGTGATAACGAAGTTTCCCGCGTTCGATCCCGCCGTGAACAATCCAGCGCTCGAAATCGTTCCACCGGTCGCGGTCCAGGTGACCGCTGTGTTCGAACTGCCCGTCACGGTTGCAGCAAATTGCTGCGTCTGCCCCGGCTGCAAAGTCGCGCTTGCCGGAGATAGCGTGAGTTGCACGCCGGATGCACTTGCGACAACGATCGTCAGCTTCGGGCGCTGGCTCTGCTTGCCTACGGTACTGATCGGGCGCACGATGTCGCCAGGAATATTGTTCACCAGCATGATTCCCTGACTCGCGGCGGGAGAATCGATCCACGATTGCACCGTCGCCAAATCCAAAGGAATCTTCAATGTCTGCGGTCCGACGGCGCGAAGCGGAGGAACCGCAAAGGTCTTGCCGGCGACGGTATCCACTCCGCTCGCCGAGGCTCCCGGTGCCGCCCAGTCGCTGGACGCGTTGCGATGGATCCAGCCGAGTTTGCCTGAGGCGGGATCCCATGCGTTTTTCAAATAGAAGCCGGTCAGATTTCCGCCCGCAAACCACGCATCGAGCGAGATCGCGAGGGACGCCGAAACTACGTGAGACCCGGAAGGGATCGACAAATTTCCAAACTTCAAAATATAGCGAGCCGTGTAGCCGCCGCTGCCGCTGACCGTATAGCAGCCGAGTTCAGGTTCGCCGCTCCATGGCGCTCCGTTTCCGCCGTTGTATTGCGCGTACTGCGTGTCGATCGACGCGTCCCCCGCCCCTTTGTATCCATTGATTCCATTCTGAAATGTATAAGTAGTGTCGCCGTACGCAGCCGACAATGCCACGAAGGCCAGAGCCAGTCGCTTTGTTATGATTCCGCTCATGTGGATTCTCCTATCCCATGCGCACACATCGCCCCACCTCGATAGGGCGCGTGGCGCGATTGTGGTTACTGCAGAGCGATATATGCGGCGTATATGCCGTTTATTTTCACTATAAAGCTCCGCGAGCGCTTGAACCTCTCTTCGATACTAAGAGCGATCCTTATATCTGTCAATCACTCTTGGCTGGCACGCAAGAACGTCATTTCTATCTCGCGCGCATAGTCGATTGAAGCAGGGATGAGACATTCGTAACGATTATTTCCGATGGCTTCACTTGGACCGACTGGATTTATCATCATTTCTCCGGACTCGACTTGTTTCAGTGGATACCACACGCGTCTATCGTAGACGCGATTTTAGATTTGGAAAATGTCCAGGATCGCCAATCGTCTGATTTGACTAGGAGAAATATCTTTGGATTCTCAGTAACTGCCCGAAGCGGACAAATAAGACATTCGCACAATCGACCTTCCGAACTACGCAAGTGTGAGTGGAACAAGGAGAATTCATGAGAAGTGCACTCACTCTCACCACCGGGGCCCCGAACCATGCGCAGTTATAGCAGCGAATTCCGGCTCCAGGCTGTGCAGAGGATCCTGGCGGGCGAAAAGGTTTCGGCTTTGTCTCAAGAGTTGGGGATTCATCGCAAGCTGCTTTACGAATGGAAACATCGTGTCGCAACCGGCGGTGAATTGAGCTTACGGCAGCGCGGCCGTCCTCGCAAAGTGGATACTGCCCGTTCTGAAAACCCGGCGGTGATCGCGCGGCTGGAACAGACCATCGCTCATCAACAGCTCATCATCGAGTTTTTCAGGCATGCCTTGCAGCGAGTAGAAACGGAGCGCCGCGAAGAAATCGCGATTGGCGCGACAGCATCTTCCAAGCCATCCAGGCGATGATGCAGCGGCAGGGCACGTTGAGCGTGGAAACGATGTGCGGCCTTTCCGGGGTCGCGCGAAGCAGCTACTACCGGTATTTGCGATCATCTCAGCTATTTTGACCGAGTCGCTCACTTTTTCGGCCAGATTACGCAGGTGTTAGTTGCAAGGCCTCTATGAGATTTTGCGCCGAGTATTCCCGCGCGTCCGAAGAACAATTGTTCGGCACAGCCAAGCCGGTCGATCACTGGCTGCTGATCGAGCACTTAGGACGCTGGGAGAAAGAGGCCGAAGGGAGCCTTCCTTCCTGCGCCCGTGACGCAGTGGCAAGGCTCAAGTCCAGGGTCCCGAGATTGCGGGTCGCGCTGATTCGGCAAGACGCACGAACGCCGCGCCCGCTTCTCGGGTTTCTGGCACAAAGCCGCGAAACACAATCGCGCCTGTTTTCCTTTTCGTTTGAAAACCACACCGACCTTGCAGACCTCGATATAGGCCGAATCCTCGAAACTCCTCCCATCGAGCGCGACCTGTATCTGGTCTGCACACACGGAACCCACGACCGCTGCTGCGCGAAGTTCGGCAATGCGCTGTTCGACGCGATGCGGCGGGTCGCGGGTGCCGACGTTTGGAGGACTTCTCATGTCGGCGGCTGCCGCTTCGCTCCGAATCTGGTCGCGCTTCCGCGCGGGATCGTCTATGGGCGCGTGCAAGCGGAGGATTGCCCCTCGATCGTCGAAGCGGCGCGGGCTGGCGGCATCGTTACACGACTGCTCCGAGGGCGGAGCTGTTACGACCAACCTGTGCAGGCCGCTGAATATTTCATCCGCTCCGAACTGCGTGAGACGGGCGCGTTACAGCTCGGTTCAAGTCGCGAGTTGGATGGCGAGTGGAACGTCGTA
>JAIQFJ010000516.1 GCA_020073325.1 Terriglobia bacterium
ATAGCGGCCTTTGTTGCGCAACCGATCGCGGCCGCAGTGGGGACACGATCTCGGCCCCGTGTATCGGGCCGAGATGTGGATCCCTCCACCGCGGATCTGCAAATCGGTAATCTCGTAGTCGGGCAGTCCTCTAACGATCTCTGATCTGATCAAAACAATTCCTCCAAGAATGTTTTATCAGTCAGGGATCACGGCCTACCCCCATTTCCGATCAAGAGCCCAAATCCCTAGAATAGAAAGATGTTTCGCGCGATCCTTGCGCTCCTGCTGATGGCCGCATTCGCGGTGTGCCAGGATTTGCCTGCGCAGCGATTCCGTGAGAATCCGCTGATCTCGCTCGCGAGTTCTCAATCGCTCGGCGACAACATCAATGGACCTTCGCTGATCCGCGTGCCGCCCTGGATCGGGCATCCGCTCGGACGCTATTACCTGTATTTCGCGCATCACAAGGGCGATCACATCCGCCTGGCCTACGCCGATTCGCTGCACGGCCCGTGGAAGATTTACGAACCGGGTGTCCTCAATGTCGACCGCACGATCTTTTTCCGTCCGCAGCCCGATCCGCCGCAAAATTCCGCGTTCTACACGCATGTCGCGTCGCCCGAAGTGTCGATCGACGAGCAGGGCAAACGGCTCATCCTGTACGTCCACGGCATGTGGACCGACGGGAATAGATGGCCCGACGATTCGGCCGCGTCCGTGAAATGGGCGCAATCGCAAGGCTACGCGCAGTTCACCCAGACCACCATTTCGCGAGACGGTATTCATTTCGAGCCTCTCCCTGGAATCACGCTGAAGACCTCCTATCTGCGAGCGTTCGACTGGAACGGAGCCCACTACGGGATGGCGAGGCTCGGGGTGCTGGCGCGCGCAACTCGTGCCGACGGACCGTTTGAAATGGGACCGAATCCGTTCGCCGGATCGAGCTACGCAGGCCGCGTCCGCCACGTGGGGCTGGTGGTGAAGCAAGATACGCTCTACGTTTTCTTCTCCGGCATCGGCGATTCGCCTGAAAGAATTCTGCTTTCACAAATCGCGTTGACCCCAGATTGGCGCAACTGGAAAGCCTCCGCGCCGGTCGAAGTGCTTGCGCCGAAGGAAGCCTACGAATGCATCGATCTTCCCGCGGTGCCCTCGCGCATCGGCGAATCGGAAGGGCGCGAGCGCGCGCTGCGGGATCCGGCGCTGTTGGCCGAGAGCGGCAAGGTTTATTTGTTCTATTCTGTGTGCGGCGAACAGGGGATCGGCGCGGCGGATGTCACCGGGTTGATCAAGTAGGATGCGGTTCTGAAAGCGGTACGACCCGCTCGCGCCGCGACTGACAGGGAGCAGGTGCCGACTGATCTAGCGAATGTTTTGCTGCACGACCCAATTTCCTGCCAGCCGTCCGTTCGGATTATCGTTTGCGTCGTTGGTCTGATACCGCTGGCCCGATTCGTTCACCCATGTGTACGAATATTTCGATGAATCCTTGGTCACCTCGCCCGTATTCGGATCGCGGCGCTTCTGTTGATCGAGCGCGTAATCGGCCCAATCACCCGCCATGCGCGACCGTTCATTCATCGATTGCTGCGTCCGCTTCATCGACATGTCGGTGCCGCGCTTCATCGTCGCCAGGAACTGCTCATGCTGGCGCCGGCGCATTTCCTGGCTCGCATTGAACTGGTTCTGCCGGGCCTGCATCATGCGCATATTATCGTCGCCCTGTTTGCGGATCGCAGCACCGGCCGTCGCGGCGCGCTGGCCGATTTTCTGAAGCTGCAGCGATAGCCAGCGCTGATACCATTGCTGGTCCATCGCCGTCGACTGCGCGATCATCCGGAACATCGGCCGCGACGATTCGAGCTGTCCCTGCCGCGTCCGCATGCGCGTCACCCATGCCGAGCACGAATAGAAATGCGTGACGTTCTGGCCGAACCGCACTCCGGAATCCGAGCACATCGTGGTCGCGGAGAGATCCTCCTCGACCGGAATGCTGTTGATGTTGTACTTCACCACGAAGCGCGCGTTATCGCCCTTCGACAGCAGCGGCATTGATCCTTTCGGCGCGGAGGCCGCGGCTTTTTCATTCTGCTTGCGGATGTTTTCCTGCATCTCGGCATGGTTCGGCATGGGATCTTCGCGCACGAAGGTCACATCGAGCACGCCCACCATGTATTTCAGAACCTCGGTCGCCGGCAGTTCCTTGGCGAACGACAGACAATCGGGAGGCTGCTTCATTCCCGGTTTGTCCGACCAGGTCCAATCGAGCCGCGGCAGTCCTTTGGCTTCGGTAATTCCATCGGGACTCATCATGCGGAAAATCGGCGAGGCGCCGGGAACGCATGACGAGCCCTGCATCACGGCTCCGTCGAAAATCCAGTTCCCGGGGATGGTCCACGAGTAGGCCTTCATCTGCAGGACCGGGTCGACGATCGACACAACTTTGCTGGTCCCTGTCTGCGAGATCGTTCCCGGCGGGATCGTCAAGCCTTTGGGAACATTTTGAGCGCAGCCGAGGACGCTGAGGAGAAGAAGAGAATAGCGCACGCGAAACACCTTTCCTGACGGACACGGATACGCCATCTTACCAGCCCTGTTGCTTTATACTGGAGAGCCATATGCGGTCGTTTTTCGTTGTATTGGCCGGCGCCGCGATGGTTTTCGCGCAGCCGCCGGCGCCGCTCGCGCCTGAAGTCCTTCAGCTTTCGAGGATCCGTCAGCGCATGCTCTTGAATCTGGCGCATCAGCCGAATTACACCTGCGTCGAAACGGTGGAGCGCTCGCACCGATCCGGACCAACGCGAAAATTCGAGTTGCTCGACATTCTTCGCCTGGAAGTCGCGCTGGTCGACGGCAAGGAGATGTTCGGATGGCCCGGCGCGAAAAACTTCCAGGACACCGAACTGCGCAACATTGTGACGACCGGAACCTTCGGCAACGGCAATTTCGCGCTGCACGCCAGATCGATCTTCGCCGGCGGCAACGCAACCTTCGATTATCGCGGGGTGGAGGAAGAAGGCCTGCGCTACGATTTTCACGTTCCTCTGCTGCTCAGCGGCTATAAGATCCGCGTCGAGTCAGCCGAGGCCGTGGTCGCCTATCACGGCTCGATCTGGGCTGATCCCGATTCCCTCGACGTGCGCCGTCTCGAAGTGATCGGCGAGGATATTCCGCTGCGGCTGGGATTGTCGGCGGTGTCCGATCGCATGGAATACGCGCACGCGAAGATCGGCGACGGCGATTTTCTTCTGCCCGGATCGAGCGAACTGACCATGACCGACCTCAACGGATCGGAGAGACGCAATCGCGTGCGCTTCTCGTCGTGCCGCCAGTTCAGCGGCGAATCCGTGCTGACGTTCGACGACGCGCCGAAAACGGAAATGGCTCTCGCGCCCGTCGCCGAAATGGAGTTGCCCGCCGACCTCGCCATGCGCCTGACGCTGCTCGACGACGTCGATCTGCGAAAATCGGCCGTCGGCGACCCGATTCACGCGCGCCTGGAAAACGATCTGCGCCACAAGGGTAAGGTCCTGTTCGGGAAAGGTTCCACCGTGCTCGGAAGAATCACGCGTATGGACCGGCATGAGGACGTCACCGAACTGGGGCTGGAATTTTCCGAAATCGAGTCCGCCGGACTGCGCGCGCATATACGTGCGAAACTCGAAGAGGTTATCGGGCTCGATCCATTCAGCCCTCGCGCGCGGCGCAGCAGTGGGGCGCAGCCGAACCCGGGCGAGGGAATCATTCCGCTGAATACCTCGCGGACGCGCCTGTTGCACGGCATTCTGATGTTTTGGAGAACTTAGATCGTGATTCATCTGTCGAGTGAAACCGGCGACACTTTCGAGCAGACCTTCGCCTTCGCGCAAAGGCAGGTGCGCAGGCTGATCGAAAAGCACCCGGGGTTTTACCCGCTGTACACGCAGAACGGCGTCTGGAAGCACGAAGGCCCCGCCTGGACCCACTGGTGCGACGGATTCCTTCCCG
>JAIQFJ010000064.1 GCA_020073325.1 Terriglobia bacterium
CTACCTGGGCGGCAATCGCGACGACGTGGGGATGGCGATCGCGATCGACAAGAACGGAAACGCCTACATCACCGGCGCGACGGCGTCGCAGAATTTTCCGCTCAGCGATACTCCGGCGCAGACTCGACTGATCGGCGCGGGCGGCGAGCCGATCAAGCCGTGCTGCAACGGACCGTTCTGGGATCCAGGCGATGCATTCCTGACGGAGCTGGATCCGACGGGAGCGCAACTGGTCTATTCGACGTACCTCGGCGGGTCGCAGGACGATACGGGAATGGCGATCGCGGTGGATTCGTCGAACAACGTGTACGTGGCGGGTTGCACGATCTCGACTGATTTCACCACGACGACCGGAGCCTTCCAGCGCCGCTTCGGCGGGGTGGAGGGGCAGAATAATTTCTTCAACTTCGGCGACGGGTTTGTCGTGAAATTCAATGCGTCGGGGCAGAGGGTTTATTCGACGTTCGTGGGCGGCACGGGCGACGAATGCATCAGCGGAATCGCTGTCGATGCGAACGGCGACGTCTTCATGACCGGATTCACCACGTCGTCGAACATGGCGACGCAGGGGGCATACCAGTCGACCTATGGCGGGTACAAAATATTGCCCCTCAACATGGAGCAGCTTTACGGCGATGCTTTTGTCGCGGAGCTGAATCCGGCGGGATCGGCGCTGGTTTATTTCACTTACCTGGGCGGCAACGCGAACGATGCGGGAACCGCGATCACCATCGACCAATCGGGCGACGCGGTGGTGACGGGATGGACGGATTCGCCGAGTTTCCCGCTCTCATCGGCTCCGTATCAATCGAAGCTGGGTGGGGACGGCGGACAAGGCAACGCGAGGGATCTGTTCGGCGACGCGTTCGTCGCGCTCGTGTCTCCGGGCGGGACGTCGCTACTCTACAGCACGTACTACGGCGGCAACGCGGATGACGGCGCGCTGGGAATCGCGCTCGATCCGAACGGCAAAGTGTATCTGGCCGGGAACACGCTCTCGACTAATTTTCCGACCTCGGCAGGAGCGATGCAGACCCAATATGCGGGGGCAAAGCGGGATACTCCGGGATTCGGCACAGTGCGGGCGGGCGCGTACTTCGGCGATGTTTTCTACACTGTGTTTTCCGGATTCCCAACGGCTCCGCCGGTGATCACCAGCGTGTCGAATGCGTTCAGCGACCCGCTGACGACGATCGCCCCGAATACATGGGTCGCAATCAAGGGGACGGCGCTTTCGAACACGACCCGGCCGTGGGGCGACGCGGATTTCGTTCCCGGAGTGCTGCCGACCGCGCTCAATGGCGTGTCGGTGACCATAGGCGGGAAGAAGGCCTACGTTTACTACATCAGCGCGACGCAGTTGAACGTGCTGACGCCGCCCGATCTTCCCTCGGGCACGATTCAGGTTCAAGTGTCGAATAACGGAATCAACAGCCAATCGTTTACCGCGCAGGCGCAGACGTATTCGATTTCGTTCTTCGTCTTCAACGGGGGGCCTTACGTGATCGCGACGCATCTCAATGGATCGCTGGTCGGACCGACGAGCCTGTACCCCGGTCTGACGACCCCGGCCGCGCCGGGCGAGACCATCATTCTTTATGCGAATGGATACGGGCCGGTGAATCCTCCGGTGGCCGCGGGGGCGATCACACAATCGGGAACACTGCCCAGTTCGCCGCCGCTGCAGATCGGCGGGGCGGTGGCGAACGTCACGTTTTCGGGAGTCATCTCACCGGGGCTGTATCAGTTCAACGTGGTGGTGCCGGCCAACGCCAAAAGCGGCGACGATACGATTCAATCCGAATTCGGCGGGCTGATCACGCCGTCCGGCACGCTGATCACGGTTCAGTAACTTACGGCGCGAAGTCGCGGATCTTCTGAACCATCTGGGCGTCAAGTCGCTGCAGCATCGCGACCAGAAGATCCACGGCCTGGTCGAAATCGCGCCGGTTCATGATGCCATTGTGCGCGTGGGTGTAGCGCACCGGGACCAGCAGGCAAACTACAGGCGTGCCTCCGTTCGATTTCTGAATTTCGGCGGAATCGTCGCCGTAGCCTTGCACCAGATCGAACTGTAGCGGAAGATTTTTCGACGCGGCGGTTTCCTTGACGAAATCCGTCAGCTTGCGATTCGGAATTTCGGAATTGTTGTAGAGAAAAATTCCGGGGCCTGCGCCGAGTTTTTCCTGCGATTCCTCCGGCCGTCCGTTGACATCGCCCGTCACGCCCGCTTCAAGCGCGATGCCGACATCGGGTTTCACCACTTCGGCCGCGGTGTGCGCGCCGCGCAGGCCCACCTCTTCCTGAGTCGTAATCGCGTAGACAATCTGGCTGCGGTGCGACAGCGACGACATGCGGCGCATCACTTCGACGATCACCGCACACCCGACGCGATCGTCCCATCCTTTGCCCAGATAGTTTCCAGTGCCGTTGAGTACCGTGAACGGCGCATCGGGCACGACAGGCGATCCAGGTTCAACCCCCATGTCGCGCACTTCTTTTTCCGACATCGCACCCACATCGAGAAACAGGCTGTCGCGCGGAAACGGACGTCCGCGTTCTTCCTGCGGCACAACGTGCGCGTCGCGAATCCCGGTGACGGCGTGCACCGGCCCTTTGGTCCCGACGATGATCCAGCGCTGGTCGACCAAAGCCTGATCGAGCCAGCCGCCGAGCATCTGCATCGTCAGCAACCCGCGCGGAGTAATGCGGCGGATGACGCCGCCGAGCTCGTCCATGTGCGCATCGACCATGATGCGCGGACCCTCGGTGCCTTGCGTCGCGAGGATCGACCCCATGCCGTCGTAGCGAATCGACGCGGCGTAGGGCTTGATCGCGTCCACCATGATTTTGCGGATGGGCTCTTCGAATCCGGGAGGTCCGGGCGCGTCGGCGAGTTTGCGGAGAAGGTCCACGGTCTGGTCTTGGGCACAGAGAGGAAACGCGGCGATGGCAAGCGCAAAACGGAGTTTCATCGTGAACGCGATGATAGCAAAGACGGACGACGCGGGATGCGCGGTTCGCGCGCTCAGGCTGGGTGTGGGCGCAATCGCGCGATAAGTTGGGTGTCTTCGCTCCGCACGGGTTATCTGGTCCTTTCTTTGCTTCTTTTTGCGAGTCGGCGGGGGCGTGGCCACTGCCATGCATTTCACACCCGCGAATGAATTTTTTGAACACGGCGGTGCGTCTTCGAGCCACGGCGATTCTTATTCTTGTCCTGATTGCCGCGGCTGCGCATGCCCAAATTCGCGCCACTTCTCAACTCTTCGGACTCCTGCTTGATCCCTCTGGAGCGAGCGTCCAAAACCAGGTGGTCACGATTCGTAGCCTGGGAACCGATCAGCTTCGCTCGGTTCACACCGGATCGGACGGATTCTTCTCGTTCGCCGAGCTTTTGCCCGGCCAATATGAGGTCAAGACGGAAGTGGACGGGTTCAGCCCTCTGGATGTGACCGGCGTCGAACTGACAGTGGGGCAACAGGCGCGGCTCGACCTGCATCTTCAGCTCGCCACGCAGAGGGAGCAGGAAACGGTGGTCGCGCAGGTTCAGGTTTCCGAGCCGACGCGCACCGAGTTGAGCGAGGTGATCGATCCCCGGCACATCGAAGGACTGCCGATCAATGGCCGCCAATATCTGGACCTGGTGCTGCTGACACCGAACGTCGATCCGGGCCGCACCACGATTTCGAATCCCGCGACTCCGGGCGAGCCGAATCAGGTCAACCTTTCGTTTTCGGGGTTGCACGAATCGACCAACATGGTGATGGTCGACGGGGCGAATAATATGAACCGCGTCTTCGGGCGATCGCGCGCGACGCCGTCGCAGGAGGCGGTGCTGGAGTTTCGCGTCCTGACCGATGCGTTCGAATCGGCGTACGGGCCGGCGGCCGCGGGCGTGGTGACGATCGTCACGAAATCGGGCTCGAACGATCTGCATGGATCGCTGTACGAATATTTCCGCAACAACGCGCTGGATGCGCGGAATATTCTGGCGCCTCCGGGGTTCGACGAATTGCGCCAGAACCAGTTTGGCGGAACCGCGGGCGGGGCGATCGTGAAGAATCGGCTGTTCTGGTTCGGGAATTACGAAGGACAGCGGCATCGCGAATCGCCGTCGTATTCCACCGTGCTGCTGAACAATCTTCCGGCGATCAACCGGCAACTGACGGCGTTCGGACTCGCGCCTGAGGCGCTGGCCGGACAGATTCGTGATCTCGATTACGATCAGGCGTTCGTGCGCGCGGATTATCAGGCCGATACGCGCAATCAGTTGAACGCGACGTATCGCTATCGCGACGATCGCGACGCGAACCTGGGTGCGGCGACGAATCAGTTGAGCGCGCCGTCGAATTTCCGCGATGCCACACTGGCCGATCATTCGGGAACAGCGAACTGGATGGCGGCGATTTCGCCCAACGTGCTGAATCAGGCGACGCTGCAGTTCGCGCATCACGCGTTCAATTTTCCGTCGGTGACGAACGAGCCGCATCTTTCGATCGCGAACACGCTCGACATGGGCCGCCACTTTAACGCGATCGACGGATTCAACGAATCGCGCTTCGAAATCGCGGAGGGGATCACGTGGATCCGCGGCGCGCATACGTTCCGCGCGGGCGGCAACATCACGCGCACCGGCGACGATTTCTTCTACGATCCGTTCGATCCGGCTTACGCGGTGTTTCCCAACTTGAACGCGTTTCTGGGCGTCGCGCCGTTTAACGGGCCGTTTGCGGTGACGTTCGGATTCACCGTTCTGCCCGACGGCACGCATCCCAGCGACCCGAAGGGCTTCACCAGCCTGCCGGGCATGACGGCGTTCGAGCAACAGATCCGCCCGCAGACGTCGCAGACGCACTATGGAGTTTTCGCGCAGGATCAATGGCGCATCACGCCCAAGCTGACTCTCAACTATGGCGTCCGCTGGGATGTGGATCGCATGCCGGCGCAGTTCTTCGATCCTTACTACAAGGCGGTGCAGCCTCGGGCAGGGTTGGCATACAGCCTGAACAAGCGCATGACGCTGCGCGCGGGCGCAGGCTATTACCAGAGCGAAGCGTATTCGGTGGTCTACATGATGGCGATGGTAGCCGGGCAGGACGCGTCATTTGGGTTCCCGCAGCCAGGCTATGGAGTGTACAGCAATACGCTGCACAGTCCCTTCTATACGAATCCGGCGGTCGCCACGCAGCAGTTGCTGAGCTTCCTGCAAACCGGCGTTTATCCGACGTTGAATCCGGCGAACTTCGCTCCGGCGCAGCAGTTCGTGTCGACAGTGAAGAAGTACAACCATGGCGGACCGTATGATTATCAATGGAACGCTCAGATCGATACGGAGTTGGCCGCGGACACCGTCCTGTCGATCCGATATCTGGGGCTGCGCGGGCTGGAGCTGCCGAGTTCCTACGGTGGCAACGTCGCGCCGACGAATCTGACGCTGGCCAATGGCATGGCGGATTACGCGATCGCGCCGGGGTCGACCGTGGCGCGCACCATCGATCCGCTGATCTCACCGCTGTCGCTTTTCTTCGACGCGACCGGCCAATCGTCGTACAACGCGGCGGTGGTTTCGCTGGCACGCCGATTCGCAAAGCACTACTCGCTGAGCGCGAATTATACGTGGTCTCACACGATCGACAATACGGCGGATCCGTCGCTGAACGGCTTCCCGCAGGATCCCTACCGCCGCTACCTGGATCGCGGAAATTCGAAGCAGGATGTGCCGCAGCGCTTCGTCGCGACGGCGGTCATGGAGGGTCCGTCGCACGGCTGGCTGCGCGATTTCCGGCTGGCGATTATCGGCACGGCGCAGAGCGGCGCGTTCTACACCATCTATGCCGGCAGCGACGTGAATCATGACGGCAATGCGAACACGGATCGCGTCGGCACGATCGGCCGCGACACGTATCGCGGCGACCGGCTGGTGAACGTCGACGCTCGGCTATCACGGAATTTCCGTTTGCGCGAGAACGTGAGCGCGCAAGTGATTGCGGAAGCGTTCAATGTTTTTAATTCGCTGAACGTGATCGACGTGAATACGGTTTACGGCGCGGCGTCGTTCATCGGCGCGGTTCCGCAGCAATACGGCGACGGAGCGGCGGCTCCGTTTGCGAGTTTCGGCAGCATTCGCGCGACATCGCCGCCGCGACAGATTCAATTCGCGTTCCGGCTCAGGTTCTAGTCATGAACGTTCTCATCGTTTATGCACACCCTGAGCCTCGCTCCTTCAACGGAGCGATGAAGGACCTTGCGGTCGACGTTCTGACCGGCGCCGGCCACAAGGTCCAGGTTTCCGATCTCTATGCCATGAAGTTCCAACCCGCGGGCGGTCCCGACGATTTCACCGACCGTGCGTTCCCGGATCAGTTCGGCTATCAGGCGGAGCAAGCCGCCGGGCACTTCGCACCGGAACTGAAGGCGGAAATGGACAAGCTTGCGTGGTGCGATCTGCTGATCCTGCAGTTTCCGCTGTGGTGGTTTTCGCTGCCGGGGATTCTGAAGGGCTGGATCGATCGCGTGTTCGCGTTCGGGTTCGCCTACGACCGGTCGCGCTCGTATGAGTCGGGGATGTTCCGCGGCAAACGCGCGATGCTGGCGTTCACCACCGGCGCACCGGCCTCCATGTATGCGGCCGGCGGGCGGCACGGATCGATCGATGAACTGCTCCTGCACGTGAATCGCGGGATGCTGTACTTCCTGGGGATGGAGGTGCTGCCTCCGTTCATCGCGTATGGAACTCCACGATTGTCGGCTGAGGATAAGGCAGCCTATCTGGCCGCGTATAGCGAGCGGCTGCTGAATCTCGAATCCACCGAGCCGATCTATCCGGCGGGGTCTGAGACAACGACGTTCTGACTCAGATCCATTTCGAGACCAGCAATCCCGCGATCAGCAGGACTCCGAATTCGAAATGCAGTTGGATGCTGCGCGCCCAGGCAGGGTGAATCCGCTTGGGTTCGGTTTCGCGAAACACGAGACGCAGTTGCGAGATTGCGCGCGGGATGCTGGCCAGGACCAGGAGCGTCGGCCACGGAAGCACTCCCGCGGCAACCGGTCCGACGATCGCCGAGTACGCGATCGTGTCCATGACGGCGAGCAGCACGCGGCTGTTATATGGGCCGACCAGCGTGGTTAACGTACATTTACCGTGCAGCACGTCGCCCTGATAGTCACGCACATCGTTGATGTGCATGATGCCGGCGGCGAGCATACCCGCTGCGATCGAAACGGAGAACGCCGCAAGCGACACGGCACCGGTCATGGCGAAGGCCGTTCCCATGACCATCACGGGTCCCATGAAGATGAAAACGGTGATCACGCCCATCGCTTTATAAGCGAGCTTGAACGGCGGTGCAGCGTAGAAAAATCCGGCCAGCGCGCCGGGGATGCCGATCAGCAGGATGGTCCAGCCGCACATCCAGGCGAGGATGACGCCGATGGCGACGCTGACGCCGAAGCAGCACGCGATCGCGCGCCGGATTTGCGCGGGTGTCAGCAATCCGAGCGAGAGAACGGCGGCCGAGGCTTGCGGCTCCGGCTGATGATCGGGGGCCGAGCCTTTGTAGTTGAAATAGACGTTGGTCAGATTGGTCCCGGCTTGCACCGCGACGGCTCCGGTCCACGCGAGCAGGAGCGGAAGCCAATGGAACACGCCTGAGGAGATTGCCACCGCGGCTCCGGAGAACACGGAGATGGAGGAGATCATCAGCGATTTCACGCGCGCCGCCTGGGACCAGATGGAGAGCGCGCTTCGTCCGCCTGGTTGTGAGGTGTCGATCAACATGCTTTTTCCTTTTTTCGGAGGGCTTCGAAAGAGGCGATGATGTCCAGCAATTCGGACGTAATGCTTTCCTGACGCAGCCGGCGCGAGGACGTGGTCAGCGCGCGGAGGCGCTCCTCAATGTTTTTTTCGGCCACCTGCATCGAAGCAAGACGGCTGGCGTTTTCGCTGGCCAGCGACTCGGCGAAGGCGCGGAACAGCGAGACGAACAGATATTCCCGAATGAGCAATTGAAACAGGCGCTGTTCGTCGAGCGTGAACATGGGGATCGCTTTCGACGGCCATTTTTTCACGCGGATGGCGTTGATCCACTGCGCGTCGACGGGCAGGAGTTGGACGCCGCGGGTGCGATACCAGGCACCCGAGACGGGCCTCGCGTAAAACAGTATCACGGTTTCGATCGATCGGGTCGAGTGCCACTCCTCGATTTTTCGCAAGACTTCTTCGACCGCTGCGCCGATGCCGGTGATCGACGCCGGGACGACGACGGTTTGCTCGACTGCCCTGCCCTCGGCTTCGAGTTGGCTGGCCGCGCGGACACCCACCGCGACGGTGACTTGATCGGGCCTGCGCCGCGTGAGCTTATTCAGAGCGCGCAAAGCGTAGGAGACCACCTGGTCGTTCAACTGGCCGCACATGCCCTGGTCGGATCCGAAGACGATCGCGCCGAGCTTCGGACCGGCGGCGTAGCGCGGAGGGATCGCATGCGGAGGCATTCTTCCGAGCGCGATCTGCAATCCCATTTCGACGGTCCGGTTGTAGGCCGCGACGGCGTGCGCGGCGCGTTCATACTGGCGAATGTTGACGCCGGCCAGTGCCTTCATCGTCTTGACGACAGAGTGCAGTTCTTCGGTGACGGCGACGGCCCGCCGCAGTTTCTCAGCGGCTTCCATTCGTCACCTGTTCGGCGAATTTGACGATCGCGGCTCGATCCGCATCGCTCAGCTTACCGCCGGACTCAATGGACGCGGCAACGTTCGGGAGTTGCTGCGCGAAGTTCTTGCGGATGAGCGCCGCGGCTTCGACGACACGCTCCGCGACGAAATTATCGAACAGGCCTGTCGTGGCGGCGACGAGTATCGCGACTTGTTCCGACGCCGGTATCGGATCGAACTGCGGCTGCTTCAGCGCTTCCCGGATGGCCCGGCCGCGGGCGAGTGTCTGACGCGTGCGTTCGTCCAGGCGCGAGCCGAAGCGCGAGAAAACTTCCAGTTCCTCGAATTGCGAATAGAAGAGCCGCAAGTCACCAGCGACGGCTCGATAGGCGGGAAGCTGTGCCTTGCCGCCGACGCGCGAAACGGATTTGCCGACGTCGATGGCGGGAAGAATTCCTTTTTGAAAGAGATCGGGAGTCAGGTAGATTTGGCCGTCGGTGATGGAGATGAGATTGGTGGGGATGTAGGCCGCGATGTTCTGTTCCTCGGTTTGGACCACGGGAAGCGCGGTGAGCGAACCTCCGCCGAGTTCGGCCTTAAGATGGGTCGAACGTTCGAGCAGACGCGAATGGATATAGAAAATATCGCCCGGAAAACTTTCGCGGCCGGGCGGACGGCGCAGCAGCAGCGACAATTCGCGATAAGCGTCGGCGTGCGCGGTCAGATCGTCGAACACAACCAGCACGTCGCGGCCCTGGCGCATGAAAAATTCGCCCATGGTGGCGGCGGCGTAGGGCGCGGCGAACTGTAAGCCCGCGGGCGCATCGCCTGAAGCAACCACGACGATGGAATATTCCAGCGCCCCGCTTTCGCGCAGATCGGCGATGACTTTCGCCACCGACGAGTTGCGCTGGCCGACGGCGCAATAGATGCAAATGACGTCCTTTCCTTTTTGATTGAGAATGCAATCGACCGCGATTGCAGTCTTTCCGGTCTGGCGATAGCCCAGGATGAGCTGGCGCTGTCCGCGGCCCACAGGGATCAGCGCGTCGACCGCTTTGGTGCCCGTGGCGAGCGGCACGCTGACCGGCGCGCGGTCCATGATCGCCGGCGCCGCGGCTTCGATCGGCGATCGAAGTGTCGCGCGAATCGGACCGGCGTTGTCGAGCGGGCGTCCCAACGTATCGACCACGCGGCCAAGCAGCGCGGCGCCGATCAGCGTGTCGAGAACGCGATTCGTGCGCCGCACCTCCGATCCGGACTCGACGCCCTCGGGATTGTCGAGCAGAATGACGCCGACGTCTTCGGGATCAAGATTGAAGGCCATGCCGAGCAGGTTGCCTTCGAACCGGACCAGCTCTTCCGATTTCAGATTCGGTAATCCGGTCACGCGCGCGACGCCGGGACCGATATAGGAGACAACGCCGAATTCCTCAAACGACGGTTCGAGCGTCGATTCGCGCGAAACACGGCCGATCAGGTCGAGAGTGTCGTCGAGAGCGGATTTCAAAGAGCTGGTCATCCGGGGTGATGCTCCAGCGCGTGGCGCAGATTCTCCTCGAGCGAGCCGATGTAGTTGTCTGGATTCCAGCCGATCCGGCGGCCATTCGTGCGCAGTTCCAGTCCCCAGGACATTTGCGGCGCGCGCTCGAATTCGAGATTCACGCCGGCACCGAAGCGATTGCGAATGGCTTCTCCGATGCATTGGCGCGCGGGCTCGGGCAGCTCGGTTCCGGTGCGAAGAACCAGGTCGCGGCCGAATCCGGTGATGTCGATCGTTTTCAGTTTTTCAAGGAACGAATCAATGGCGCACTGTTCCAGGTCGGCGCCGGCAAGGTCCGCCAAAGCGCGCCGTGCGATCGCGAGAACTTCGGTGGTGGCTCGCGAGCGGATCTCGTCGAGGAAGGCGGCCTTTTCGCGATCCAGATCCTCATGCCACTTCGTTTCGAGCGCACGGACGGAGTCGCGAGCTTTCTGGAGCATCTCTTTGTGCTCGCGATCGGCTTCGCTGCGAGCTTCAGCGATCGTCTGTTCGCGCTGCTGCCGGACCCGATCCGCCTCCACGCGCGCCGCCTCCACCCGATCGTCGGCGTCGTGATTTTTCTTTTCCGCCTCGGCCAGCCGCGTGCTGATCCGCTGTTCCCTGGCATCGATCGCCTGCACCAGGCGGCCGTACAGGAAATGCTTCATCAGGCCAACCAGCACCAGAAAGTTGACGATCTGAGCGACGACGGTGAACCAATCGATGAGCATGGCTATTTGAGCGCGATGAAGTGATTCCAGAACGGGTTGGCGAAGATCAGAATGATCGAGATGACGAAGCAATAAATCGCGATCGACTCGACCATCGCGAGGCCGATAAAGAGGGTCCTGCTGATGGTGCCGGACTCATCCGGCTGCTGGGCAATGGCGCTCAGGGCCTGGACGATCGCTTTAGCTTCGCCCAGGGCAGGCGCAATCGAGCCGATCGCCATACAGAGCGCGGATGCGGCGATCGAGGCGATCGCAATGACACTCAGACTATCCATAGAATCTCCATTAAGCGCCCTCCTGCTCTTCGCGCGACTGCACCGCGGCGGCGATGTAAACCATCGCCAGGATGGCGAAAATATAGGCCTGAATCAGTCCCGTGACCAATCCAAGGACTTGCATCAGGATGGGGAAGAAAAACGGCGCGATCGCCAGCAGAATGCCGACGATCATCGAGCCGCTCATGATATTGCCGAACAGACGGACCGCAAGAGCCAGGTTGCGCGTGGTTTCGCTGAGCAAATGGAACGGCGCCAGAATGAACGTGGGGCGCACGTAATGACGAAAGTATCCGGCGAAACCCTGGCTCTGGATTCCGAATACGGGTACCGCGACGCCGACACAAATCGCAAGCGCGGCCGTGGTCGAAAGCGAGGCCGTAGGCGCGTGCCATCCGGGGACGATATCGAACAGGTTCGCAATTCCGATGAAAAGAAACAGCGTGCCGACGAAGGGTAGATACGTGTCGCCGCCCTCGGAAAGAATTCCGCGAATCTGGCCGCGCATCATTTCCACGACCACTTCGAGCGCGTTTTGCCATCGCGAGCGCGGTCCGTCGCCATACTGCATGTGGCGGGTGACGATCCATGACACCAGCGTCAGCAGCAGCATGACGATCCACGTGTAGACGATCGTCGCGTTGATGTGAATGAACCGCCACTGCCACAGGACGATGGAATCGGGCGTCAGGTGCATCGCGTCGATCCTCCGGCTTTCGGCAGAAATGACGAGACGATCACGCGGCCCAGCGCGAATCCCGCCAGACAGGCGAGCGCGTTCTGCCAGGCGCCGTTCATGACGTAGAGAAAACCCGAGAGAGCGATCAGCGTGCGTCCCCAGAAGCTCGAAAACGTGAGCAGAATCGGGTGGCGCGTCGTCACGAGCGCACGCACCGTAAGCCACAGGCCCCCGTAGAAGAAGATGCCGATGGAAACGCCGGCGAGGAATGCGAAGAAGAGATTCATCGATCCTCCCCGATGCGGCGCCAGGCTGTGGCACAGCCGAGAGCGAGCCCGACGATCAGCAGAATGACGGTCCAGGAGAAGCGGCTGGGGAAGCGGAGGTCGATCCATGCGCCCAACGCGATTCCCGCGAGCGTCGGCACCACGACAGACCATCCGACGACGCCGAGGATCGACAGGGCGCTCCAGTTTCCTTTCTTTTCACGGCGCGCACGCAGCATGCGCTGCTGCTTGGCGGCAACGTCGCGGATCATGCGCTGCTCGGGTGTGTCAGGCATTTTTTTCCGCCTCCAGAAGATGCCGGACCAGGTCCGCTTCGAGTTTCGCTTCGTAGGCGCGGGCCGCTTTTTCGCGCTCCTCTCGCGCGCGGAACTGCACTTCGACTTCGGTGTGCAACTGCTCCAGATTTTTCCCGCGAACCGCGTTGCGCGTGGACACGGAAACGTCGGGTCCGCACTTGACCAGAATCCCGTGATCGATGGCCAGGTATTCTTCGGGCTTGCCCACCGGCTGAAACGTCATGACGCCGGGAACCAGGGCCGTGACGAAATCAATGTGGCGTGGAAGGATCCCGAACCATCCGTTGACGGCTTCGGCCTTGATGCGGTCGACCGGCTCTTCGAGCAGGACTTCGTAGGGAAGCCAGACGGTGAGCGTCATGACGTCTTCGCCTCCTTACGTGCCTCGTCAATGCCGCCGATCATGTACAGCGCCTGTTCGGGATATTTGGCGAACTCGTCGTTGAGGATTCGCTCGCACCCGTCGAGCGCGTCCTCGATTTTGACCAGGCGGCCGGACTGATTCGTGAATTGTTCGGTGACGAAGAACGGCTGCGTGAGGAACCGTTCCAGGCGCCGCGCGCGATAGACGGTGCTGCGATCGTCCTGCGAAAGCTCTTCCAGGCCGAGCATCGCGATGATATCTTTCAGTTCCTCGTAACCGGCCAGCGTCTTGCGAATTTCCTGTGCAATGCGGTAGTGGCGCAGTCCGACGATCTGCGGAGAAAGCAGCTTCGAACTGGATTTCAGCAGGTCGATGGCGGGATAGAGACCTTCGCTGGCGCGCTTGCGGGAAAGAACGATCGAGGCGGAAAGATGGCTGAAAGTGTGGACCGCCGAAGGATCGCTGAAATCGTCGGCAGGCACGTAGACGGCCTGCACCGACGTGATGGCTCCGGTGGCCGTATTGCAGATGCGTTCTTCCAGATCGGCGAGTTCGGTGCCGAGCGTCGGCTGATAGCCGAGCCGCGAAGGAAGCTGTCCCATGAGGCCGGAGACTTCGGAACCGGCCTGAATGAATCGAAAAATATTGTCGATCAGCAGCAGAACGTCCTGACGGCCGTCGTCGCGAAAATATTCGGCCATGGTGAGCGCGGAGTGTCCCACGCGAAAGCGCGAGCCCGGCGGCTCATTCATCTGGCCGAAGACCAGAACGGTTTTGTCGAGCACACCAGCGGCTTGAATTTCGCGATACAGTTCCTCGCCTTCGCGGCAGCGCTCGCCGATGCCGCAGAACACGCTGACCCCGCTGTGATGTCCGATCACATTGTGGATCAGCTCCATGATCAGGACCGTCTTGCCGACGCCTGCGCCTCCGAACAGTCCGCTTTTCCCGCCGCGTTCGAGCGGAGCCAGAACGTCGATCGCCTTGATGCCGGTGACGAACAATTCCGATGTGGTCGCGCGCCGCATCAGCGGGACGGGAGCGGCGTGGATCGATCGCCATTCGCCGCCATCAATGGGCGGCTTACCGTCGATCACTTTTCCGAACACGTCGAACACGCGGCCAAGGACGCGCTCGCCGACGGGAACTGTGAGCGTTTGCTGCGTATCGAGAATCGCCGAGCCGCGCGATAATCCGCGGGTCGAGGTGAGGGCGATGCCGCGCACGGTTCGCGCGTCAAGATGTGAGACCACTTCGATCACGACGCGGCCGTTCTCGCCGGCGGTCAGGACATGGAAGATCGAAGGAATGCGGTCGCAGAACGTCGCGTCAACGACGCTTCCGCGGACAGCTTCGACTACTCCGGCATTGAGTGCGGAGTCCGGCATGAATCACAATCACTGAGATCGGAGCAACCGGCGGGCCATAGAAAAGTGCTCTGCTGTGTGGCGATCGCAAGCACCGGCGCGATTTGGCGCGATCGAACTGGGTGAATTGCCCCGCCTACTTGAGCACGCGCACGCGAACGGAAGTGGATGCGCAGGTCACGGTCTTGCCGCCCTGGCACGTGATCACGTAGGTGGTATCGGCAGTCGGGCTCACTTCGACTTTGCCGGCTCCGGCGAACGTTCCAAGAGGCCGAAGGTCGCGCCGGTCGCTGAGACCCGCGGACTCGATCAGCACCTTATCGGCGCCGGGAATATTCCAGTGAAGCGTGGTCGATTCGCCGGGCGCAATGGTCGCGGGCTCGGCCTCGAAAACGAAATCGAGCGGCGGAGGCTCCGGCACGCGAACTTCGCGGGCGCATCCCGAAAACACCAGAAACGCCGCGCATGCGAACTGTAGTGTGGATTTCATTCGTAACGCAATGCCTCGATTGGATCCATGTACGCAGCTTTACGAGCAGGATAATAGCCGAACGAAATGCCGACCAGTGCGGAGAACAAGAAAGCCAACAAGATCGAGCCGGGACTGATCAGTGTCGACCATTCGGCGAAATAAGAAATCAGAATGCTGGCACCGACTCCGAACGCGATTCCCACCGCGCCGCCCACGACGGAAAGCGTCACAGCTTCGACGAGGAACTGCGACAGAATGTCTTTCGTCTTGGCTCCGACCGCCTGGCGAAGGCCGATCTCGCGAGTCCGCTCCGTCACCGAGACGAGCATGATGTTCATGATCCCGATGCCGCCAACGATCAGCGAAACCGAGGCGACCGCGGCGAGCAGGATCGACATGACCTCGGCCGAATTCTCCTGCGCCTTGAAAACTTCCTCCATGTTGCGGATGGTGAAATCGTCGTCCTGATTCGCCTGGATGTGATGGCGCTGGCGCAGCAGAGAGGTCATTTGCGATTGCGCGTCGGCGGTCATTCCCTCGCTCGCCTGCACCATGACGGCGCCGACCGCGGCTGCATTGGCCCGGCTTGATCCGATCACTTTTTTCTTTGCGGCGCTGATCGGCATCACAATGACGTCGTCCTGATCCTGCCCGGTGGGCGATTGGCCCTTCGGCGTGAGCGCGCCCACGACCGTGAACGGTACGCCCTTAATGCGGATCACCTTGCCGACCGGATCTTCGCCGTTGAACAGATTGTCGATGACGGTCTTGCCAAGCAGCGCAACCTTCGCAGCCGCATCGACGTCGGCATTCGTGAAGGAAACGCCGCTGTCGATGCCGAGGTCGCGGATCGTCAGATACTCGGGCGTGGTGCCCATGATCTGTGTCGCCCAGTTGTTGTTTCCGTAGACCACTTGCGCGCCGCCGCGGCTCACGGGGGCAGCCGCCTGCACGCCGCTGCATTCGCGGGCGATCGCCTTGGCGTCGTCTTCGGTCAGCGTCTGCGCGAATCCGCTTCCCATGCGGATTCCGGAACTGGTGACGCTGCCCGAGAGAACGACGATCACGTTGCTGCCGATCGAGGCGATCTGCTCCTGGATGCGCGCCTCGGCGCCGGAGCCGACGGCGACCATCGCGATTACGGCCGCTACGCCGATGATGATCCCGAGCATCGTCAACGCCGAGCGCATCTTGTTGATGCGCAGCGCGCTGAAGGCGATCCGCATGCTGGCAACGAGTTTTCTCATACGGCCGCCTCTTGCAGTTCGTGCACGGCGTCGAGCGGATGATCGACGTGTTCGTCGCCCACGATCTTTCCGTCTTTGAACCGGATGATGCGCTGTGCGTAGCGCGAAATATCGGGCTCGTGCGTCACCACGACGATGCTGATTCCTTTTTCGCGGTTCAGGCGCTGGAAGATCGCCATAATCTCGATGCTGGTGCGCGAATCGAGCGCGCCGGTGGGCTCGTCCGCCAGGATGATCTGCGGATCGTTGATCAGGCTGCGCGCGATCGCGACGCGCTGCTGCTGGCCGCCTGAAAGCTGGTTCGGCCAGTGATCGGAGCGGTCGGCCAGGCCGACGGTTCGCAAGGCTTCCATGGCGCGCTGATGCTCGCGATCGGGTGGATTGTCGCCGTAGAGCAGCGGCAGCTCAACGTTATCGAGCGCGCTGGTTCGGGCCAGCAGATTGAACTGCTGAAAGACGAATCCGATTTTGCGATTCCGAATTTCCGCCAGTTCGTCGCGATCGAGCGAGCTGACGTCGACGCCGTCGAGCAGATAGCTTCCCGAAGTCGGCCTGTCGAGGCAGCCCAGAATATTCATGAAGGTCGATTTGCCCGATCCCGAAGGCCCCATGATCGCGACGAAACTGCCGCGATCGATCGCGGTGGTGACCCCGCGCAGCGCGTTGACGGTGACATCGCCCAGTTGGTAGGTCTTCGTCAGGTTCTCGATATGGATGAGTTCGCCCGGCATCTTAGGACCTTTTAGAATCCGACGCGTCGGGTTCCTCCGGCAGGCTGCTGTTGCTGCGCTGGTTTCGCAGTCGAGCCGGTCACGACGCGATCGCCTTCGGAGAGACCGCTGACAACCTGAATGTAGCTTCCGTCGCTGAGGCCGAGTTTCACGGCGACCGGCTTCGGCTCGCCGCCATCCAGGATGTAGAGGCTCTGCGACGCATTTTTCGCGCGCGCCTGCGGCCGGAACCGCATCGCAGCGACGGGAATTCGCAGCGCATTGGCGACGCGTCCGGTCAGGATTTTCACCGTCGCCGTCATGCCGGGGAAAAGCTTCAAATCCGGATTAGCTACGTTGACCACCACGTCGTAGGTCACGACGTTCTGCACGTTGATCGGCGCCTGGCGGATCTGCGCGACCGCGGCTGGAAAAATTACGCCCGGATACGCGTCCACCGTGAAGTTCGCCTGCTGGCCGACGCGGATCGGGCCGACGTCGGACTCGTCGACATTCGTATCCACCTGCATCTTGGTGAGATCCTGCGCGATCAGGAAGATCGTCGGAGCCTGGAACGAGGCGGCAACCGTCTGCCCAACGTCCATATTTCGCGCGACCACCGTGCCATCCACGGGCGCGATGATCGCGGTGTGATCCAGGTTGAGTTGCGCGGTCTGGAGCGATGCGGCATTCTGCTTCACCACCGCGCGCGTCTGTCCGAGCTGGTTCTGCGCGACGTCAATTTGTTTTTTCGACGCATCCGCCGATGCCTCCGCCGCGTCGAGAGCGGCCTGCGCAGCATTGACGGAGGCGACGGCTTGCTCGTAGGCCGCCCGCGCGGTATCCGCTTCTTCCTGCGATGTCACGCCCTGTTTGAAGAGGGTCTCGCGGCGTTCCATGCCGATCTTCGCCAGTTCCACCGCGCTCTGCGCCTTGACGAGATTCGCTTTCTGTGTCGCGATATTAGCCTGCGCGGCCGTGAAATCGGACTGCGACCGGGCGAGCGTCGCCTCAGCCGTGATCACCGCGGCCCGCGCCGCTTCGAGATTGGCGTTCGATTGATCGACGGCGGCCTGGAACAGCGCCGGGTCGATGCGCGCCACAAGCTGGCCTTTCTTGACCTTCGTGTTGAAGTCGGCAAACAGCTGAAGAATGTTGCCGGAGACCTGGCTGCCGACCTGCACGGTGACGACGGCGTTGCAGTTGCCGGTCGCGGTGATGCTCGATTCGATATCGCCGCGGTCGACGGCGGCTGACTGATAAGTGGTGCTTTGCTTCGAGGAGAAGAAGAAATACGCTGCGATTCCGATCGCCGCGATGACGGCCGTGGCGAGGATCCAGCCGAGACGGGAGCGTTTTCGCCTTTTCTTGGGAGCTTCGGTTTCAACTAACTGAATCATCACTTCCATAAGTGCAATTCGGTGGCCCATGGAAGATAACGAAGACGTTCAGAAAGCAACGGCGCCGCACGGGTGGGCGCGCGGCGCCGCATTGTACTCCGATGTTACTCAGCGATTGCGCGGTCAGGCGGCCTTCGGTTTCGCCTTTCCGCCTTCCTCAATCGGGATCTGGCGTCCTTTCTTCATTTCGGGAACAGGAAGCGAGATGGTCAACACTCCATTGACCAGTTCGGCTTTCGTGGCGTCAATCTTGGCGCCTTCCGGCAGCGGAATCTCGCGATAGAACTTCCCGTAGGTCCGCTCGATGCGGCGGAATCCGGTCTTTTCTTCTTTCTCCTCGGTCTTGCGCTCGCCCTCGAGAACCAGCGCTTTGTCGGTCACTTCGATCTTCACCTCTTCCTTCTTGAGGCCCGGCAGATCGGCGGTGACCACCAGGTAGCCATCGGCGAGTTTCACATCAATGGCCGGCGCGAATAACTCCGGCTGGATGGCCGGGACGGTGTCGCGGAACATACGGTCCATCTCATTGGTGAATTCGCGCATCAACGCGAACGGGCTGAGGCTGAACAGTTTGCCGAACGGAAGTGTCGGCGTGAAGAACTCGTTGAACAGGGCCGGTGCAGCCGCTTCCGGCTTTGCGACGTCCTTGGTGACTTTGACTTCAGACATAGCGGTACTCCTCTCATTTCCCGAATTCCTGACGCGCTACAGGGAGCGCGAGTTGGCAGCAGGAATTCAGGGTCTCTCCGGATAGCGCAATCCGCGGACCGCTCTGCGAGCACGGCGCGAAAAGGCTTGCGGATTTGCATGGGTGATATTCCTCCGGAAGGTGGTGCATTTCATCGCGAGGTGGCGCGATGAGAGGATTCGCTCGGAACGCGTCCGAAAACAATTCGTTTGACCATTTGGACCATTCCCAGATACGCGGCCGTTGCAACGGTGACAAACAGCAGAAAAGACGCGGGAAGCGGCGTGAATCCCAGCACGGCGGCAAGCGGAGTATACGGCAGGATCACCGCCGCAAGCGCGATGCTGGACGTCGTGATCGTCAACGGCAGACTCGCCCGGCTCCGCAGCGGATTGCTCATGGTCCGGATCACGAACAGCACCAGCGTCTGCGTCACCAGCGATTCCACGAACCATCCGGTGTGGAAGAACGTTTCATCCGCGTGGAAGACGCGCAGCAGAACGAAGAAGGTCAGGAAATCGTAGAGCGAGCTGATCGGACCGATCATCAGCATGAAATTGCGAACCAGCGCGATGTTCCAGCGCTGTGGCTTGCGCAGAAAGCTTTCGTCGACGCGATCGGTGGGAATCGTGACCTGCGCCAGATCGTAGAGCAGATTGTTCAGCAGGATCTGCGTCGGCAGCATCGGAAGAAACGGCAGAACCAGCGACGCGGCAGCCATGCTGAGCATATTTCCGAAATTCGAACTGGTCCCCATCAGCAGGTACTTCATCACGTTGCCGAACGCGCGCCGTCCTTCGAGCACGCCGCGATGCAGGATGTGCAGGCCACGCTCGAGCAGGATTACGTCGGCCGCCTCGCGCGCGACGTCGACTGCTGAAGAGACCGAAATTCCCACGTCGGCGGCGCGCAGCGATGGCGCGTCGTTGATGCCGTCGCCGATAAAGCCGACAATGTGTCCGCGGCGCCGCAGCGCGAGCAGGATACGCGTCTTTTGCGCGGGAGCGACACGCGCGAAAATGGTCGATTCCTGTGCGACATGTTCGAGCGCGGTGTCGCTCATCCGCTCGATTTCGTCTCCCGTCACCGTGCCAAGGCTCTTGAGCCGCACTTCCGCGCAAACGTGTTCCGCGACGCGCTCATTGTCTCCGGTGAGAATTTTCACCTCGACCCCGTCGCGGCGGAGTGCCGCCAGAGTTTCGTGCGTCCCCGGAAGCGGCGGATCCGCGAAGCTGATGTAGCCGGAGAGTGTCAGCGCACATTCGTCGGCGGCGGAATAGGCGGGCTTCTGCTCGACCTTTTTCGACGCGACGGCCAGAACCCGCAGGCCGGAGCGGCTGAATTGCTCGAACGCCGCACGGGCACGCGCACGCGAAGCGTCGTCGAACGGCGCGGCCATGCCGTCGGGCGATTCGTACGACGCGCACGCATCGAGCAAGCCTTCGGGCGCGCCTTTCGAAATCAGCAGGCGCGTCCCCTCCCGCTCCACCACCACTGAAAGACGGCGGCGCTCGAAGTCGAAAGGAATCTCGTCGTGTTTCGCGAATCCTTCGGGCTGGGGCTGATCCTTGAGAATCGCCGCATCGAGCGGACTACGGATGCCAGTCTCGAGCGCGCTGTTGATCCGCGCCAGTTCCAGCGGGTGGGTGGCCGTTTCGCCGAATGCGTCGCGAACGCTTTCGATGCTCATCTCGCCCGAAGTCAGCGTGCCGGTCTTGTCGCTGCATAGAATATCGATGCTGCCGAAATTCTGAATCGCGGCGAGATGCTTGACGATCACACGATGACGCGCCATCCGCACCGCGCCTTGCGCAAGCGTGACCGACGTGATCATCGGCAGAAATTCCGGCGTGAG
>JAIQFJ010000517.1 GCA_020073325.1 Terriglobia bacterium
AACGTGACGGACTCGATCGCATCGTCCTGGTCCACGGGAAGGTAGACTTCGCGCGGCGCCTCTTCGCGGAGGGTTTCGTACTTGCTGTCGCGCGCCACGCCGACGATTTCGATGTCGGTGGTCTTGGAGCGGCCGAATCCGATGTGGCGGCCCAGAGGATTTTCTTTCCCGAAGAAATATTTCACCATTTTTTCGTTGATGACGGCCACCTTGGGGGCGCCGGCGCCGTCCTGACGCGTAAACTCGCGCCCGGCGATCAGCGGCGTGCCGATTGCGCCGAAATATCCCGGATTCACCCAATTCTGCGCCGGATTCATGTTCTCGTCGGGTTTGCGCGTGTAGCCCTCGACCAGGACGGTGCTGTAGCTGTCGTTGCCCGAAAGCGGCGCCACTTCGGCGACGGCTACCGCGGTCACGCCGGGGATCTGCTTCAGCGAATCCTCCAGGCGCTCGAAAAACTGCTTCATGCGCGGCTGCGTGTATCCGTTGAGCGAAGGCGCGACGGAAAATTCGATGAGGTTCGAGGTGCGGAATCCGGGATCGACTTCCTGCAGCTTGTACAAACTTTTTGCGAAGAGTCCCGCGCCGACCAGCAGCACCAGCGACAGTGCGACCTGAGAGGCCACCAGGGTCATGCGAAGTTTTGCGGATCCGGCGGCGACATTCGCGGTCTGCTCCTTCAACGTCGGCGCGATGGCGGGACGCGTCGATTGCAGCGCGGGTGCGAGTCCGAATAGGAGTCCGGTCAGGATCGACACGCCGAGGGCGAATCCCAGGACGCGAAGATCGGGCGCGGAGGCAAGGACCTGCGTCGAACCTTCCTGGGGAAGAAATCGCAGCAGGACGTTCCCGCTCCACCATGCGACCAGCAGTCCCGCGACACCTCCCGTCAGCGAGAGCGCCGTGCTTTCGACCAGCAACTGGCGGATCACGCGCATGCGGCTCGCTCCCAGCGCCAGCCGGACGGCGATTTCCTTCTGCCGCGCCGCGGCGCGCGCCAGCAGCAGGTTCGCGACGTTCGCGCAGGCGATCAGAAGTACGAACCCGACCATCGCCATCAGCACCAGCAGAGGAGTCGAAAATTGCCGCCTGAGCTGGGATCTTCCTTTTGACGCATCCTCCACCAGGATCTGCTTGGCGCGATAACGAGCGCGGAATGTATCGTTGGCATTGGCGTTGGTCGCCAGATCCGCTTCCAGAATCGTATGCCAGAGCGGTTGCAGCGACGCTGACGCCTGCGCGAGGGAAACCCCCGGCTTCAATCGCGCCATCGAGTACAACCAGATGCTGCGGCGCACGTCGAGCTCGTTCCAGGTGGGCGTCATGAGCGGCTTCATCATCATCGGGACCATGACGTCGAGCTGCTTGCCGACTTCCACGCCTTGAAATCCGCGCTGCGAAACGCCGACCACCGTCATGGGCTGGCCGTTCACGCGAATCCGGCGATTCAGCACGGTGGGATCTCCGCCGAATCGCCGCTGCCAGAAATCGTAGGTGAGCACCACCAGAGGATGGCCGTTCACCTGGCGGTCGTCGTCCTGGGTGAACGTGCGGCCGATGGCGGACTGGACGCCGAGCACTTCGAAATAATTTCCGCTGACCAGTTCGCCTTCGACGCGTTCCGTGCGGTCGCCGTCGGTAAAACTCAGGGCGACCGGATAGCGCGCCAGAATTCCGGTGAACACCTGGTTGCCGTCGCGCAGTTCGCGGTAGGCCGGATAAGAGATGCAATCACCGGAACAGCGTTGCGAGCCGTTGAACGGTCCGGGGGCGGAGTACAGCTTCACCAGCTCCCACGGATTCTTCACGGGCAGCGCGCGCAGCAGGACCTGATCGAGCAGCGTGAAGATGGCCGTATTCGCGCCGATGCCGAGCGCCAGCGACAGAACGGCCACGGCGGTGAAAACAGGAGTGCGGCGGAGATTACGGAAGGCGTAGCGGAGATCATCCCAGCCCATACCGGTACAGACGATACCCGCGCCTGACGGTTAGGTTACTTGCAGGTGGTCTTGCAGGCTTTGCGATCCACTTTGCAGGATTTCCGCGCGCCCTTGGTGGTGGAGCGATTCAGGCAGAACTGATAGTTGCTGTCGCAGCGCGTCCTGCACTTGGCCTTGTCCCCGGCGGCTTCGGCTTCGGGAAGGGCAACGCAAACGATGAGGGCGGCGAGGATCAGTCGCATGAACACTCCTTGGTTAGCTATCGACAGCAAACGGAATCTGCATTATACCGTTTGCGTCACCGGCCGCCGTCGGTCTCTTCGACGAATTTCTCGACCGACATCGTATAGATCGCCGGCTTCCCGTCGCGATCGCTTTGGAAAAAGATCCGCTGGCTGTTCGGAGCGAAAATCGGCGCGACCAGCGAAGCGTTTTTCGCACGATGCTCGGCCAGCGTCAGTTCGCGCCTGACCGAGCGCACCAGCAGCAGAACGTCGGGCGACGCTTTGCTGCCGCTGGCGCCGACGAACACGCTCCCGTCGGCGTTCATGCCGAATTGCACGAACTGGCTGGTATTGGCGATCTGCTTCTCCTCATTCGTGTCGGGGACGAATTCGCGCAGGTTGTGCAGCTGGTGCGGGTCGGCGGGGTAGTTCAGGTAAATGACGGAGCGGCCGTCGGGGCTCCACTCGGCGGGCCCGGTTTCGCCGTCGGCCAGCTTGAGACGATAGTTTTGCGCGCCGTCGTGGTTCACCAGCCAGACGCCGCCCGCCCGGCGATAGAGAACCGATGCGCGGCGCGGGCGGGGAATCGGATCGCGCAGCTCTTCGTCGGCCTCGGCGAGGGTGGTTGCTTCACCGCTCGCGGTGTGGATCAGTTGAATCCGGTGATGCGCGCCCTTCTTCTCGACAATCGCCGCGTACTGGCCGTCCTCGGCGACGCTGAATCCGGTGCCGGGATCGAAGCCTTCGGGAATCCGGTAGACTTCGCGCGGACGCAGATGCGACAGCGGCGCGCTGAGGACGCGATTGCCGTCGACATAATAAAACGTGCCGTCGCCGACCAGAGTGAGCGACGCCGGGTCGAGTTCGACGGACTCGGTCAACTGGCGCGACTGGCCGTTTTTCAGATCCAGGCGGAATGCCTCCATGTGGCCGGTCGCGTCGGTGGAGTAGAGCAGGAAATTGCTACGCCGGGCCACGGCGCGGTTGTAGGGAGCCGGAAGAAAACCGTTATGCGCGGGATCGGTGAGCCGTGTAACGGGGAATTCCGTGGCGGGATCGGCGTAACGTCTTGCCACGGAGGAAAGGATGCGTCCCTTGCCGGGCAATTCCGCTGCGAATCCGGCGGCGGGCAGAGCGAAAAGAAACCAGCGCCGCGTGCGCGCCGCGTCCATAACCTGATCGTATCAGACGAGGATCGTATCAGACGAGATCGGATTAGAAGGGCAGATCCGGCTGGACCTGCTGCAGCATCGACGAGCGCGAAAGATACGGATACGGATTCACCGGAGTCGCGCCGATGCGCACTTCGAAATGCAGATGCGGAGCCGTCACGCGGCCCGTCGCGCCCGAGTATCCGATCACTTCACCGCGGCGAATCTCCTGGCCGGGAATCACGTCGAAGCGCGACATGTGCGCATAGCGCGTCGTCATTCCGTTGCCGTGATCGATGATCACCATCTTGCCGTAGCGTCCGGCATATTCGGCCTGATACACGATGCCGTCGGCGGCGGCGTGCACCGGCGTTCCCTGCGCGGCGGAAATATCGACGCCGGTGTGGATGGCGCCTTCACCCGAGAAGGGATCCTCGCGTTCGCCGAAGCGGCTCAGCAGATGTCCGTTCACCGGCCACATGCTGGGGATCACGTTCTTCTGCCAGCTTCGCGCGAAGTTGTGATTGATCCGCGAAAAGCTCGCCGACTTGAGGAAATTGTACTCTTCGATCGACTCTTTATAAGTGGGGAGCAGGTCGGTGTCGTTGGCGATATC
>JAIQFJ010000518.1 GCA_020073325.1 Terriglobia bacterium
TTCGATGGCGAAGTCGATCATCATGATGGCGTTCTTCTTGACGATGCCGATCAGCAGGATGATCCCGATCAGCGAAATGACGTTCAGCTCGTTGTGCGTCAGCAACAGGGCAAGCAATGCGCCGACGCCCGCCGAGGGCAGGGTCGAAAGAATCGTGACGGGATGAATCAGGTCCTCATAGAGCACGCCGAGGACGATATAGACCGAAACCAGCGCGGCGAGAATGAGAAATGGCTCGCTCGCGAGCGAGTCCTGAAAAGCCTGCGCGGTCCCCTGAAAACTGCTGCTGATATTCGAAGGCAGCCCGATGCTGCGTTCCGCCGCCATGATTTCAGGAACGGCCTGGCTCAGCGAGACCCCGGCGGGAAGATTGAACGAGAAAGTGACGGAGGGAAACTGGCCCTGATGATTGACCGAAAGGGGCGTGTTGTCCGGAACAAAGTGGCTGAACGCGCTCAGCGGGACTTGCGAATCGTTCTCTCCGGGCACGTAGAGATATTTCAAACCGTCGGGATTGTTCCAGAAGCGCGGCTCGACTTCCATCACGACGAAATACTGGTTCCGTTCGGTGTACATCACCGACACCTGGCGCTGACCGAACGCGTCGTAAAGTGTGTTGTCGATGGTCTGGGGAGAAATTCCCAGGCGCGAAGCCGTGGCGCGGTCGATGTCGATGGAGGCTTCGAGGCCGCGGTCCTGCTGATCGCTGTCGACATCGGTCAACTGCGGCATGGATCTCAATTTCGAGAGCATCACCGGAGCCCAGCGATTCAGATCCTGCACGCTGTCGCTTTGCAGTGTGTATTGATACTGCGCCGCGCTGCCGCGTCCGCCGATCCGCAGATCCTGGACGGACTGCAGCACCAGCGCCGCGCCGGGAATTCGCGCGAGCTGCGGCCGCAGTCGATCGATCACTTGATCAGAACTCAGTTTTCGTTCCGCCAGCGGTTTGAGAGTCACGAACATGCGGGCGGTGCTAAATCCGTTGCCTCCGCCGACATAAGCGTTCAGTCCGTCCACGGCGGGGTCCTGCATCACGACGTTGATCACCTGCACCGCGCGATTCTCCATCGCCTGGAAGGAGCTGGCCTGGTCGGAGCGGATCTGCCCGCTAAGCCGCCCCGTGTCCTGTGGCGGAAAAAATCCCTTGGGGACGATGACATAGCAGTAGATCGAAACTCCGATGGTCGCCAGCGTCACGAAAAGCATCACCGGCTGATGGCCCAGCACCCAGGCGAGCGACTTCTGATAGCCGCGCAAAACCACCGAGAAGGCGTCGTCGTTCGAGCGATGTCCCGGCCGGACGCGGAGCAGGCGCGAGCACATCATCGGCGTCGTGGTGAGCGAGACGCAGAGCGAAATTAAGATGGCGACCGACAGCGCAATGGCAAATTCGCGGAACAGCCTTCCCACAATTCCGGCCATGAGCAGAATCGGAATGAAGACCGCGATCAGCGAGATGCTGATCGAGAGGACCGTGAAGCCGATCTCTTCGGCGCCGCGCAGGGCGGCCTGGAGTGGCGACATTCCTTCTTCCAGATGCCGCGTGATATTTTCGACGACCACAATGGCGTCGTCGACCACGAAGCCGGTGGCGATGGTCAGGGCCATCAGCGAAAGATTGTCGACGCTGTAGCCGGCCAGGTAGAGTACCGCGAACGTCGATACCAGCGAGACGGGGACCACGACGGCCGGGATGACGGTGGCGCGCCCGCTGCGCAGGAACAGCAGGACCACCAGGATCACCAGCGACGTCGAGATGCCCATGGTGAACTGAACGTCGCGCACGGAGGCGCGGATGGTGGTGGTGCGGTCGCTGATGACGGCCAGATCGATGGCCGCAGGCATGGACGCCTTCAATTGCGGCAGAACCTGGAGGACGCGGTCGACGGTCTCGATGATATTCGCTCCGGGCTGCCGGAAAATGTAGACCAGCACGGCGGGCCTTCCGTTCGCATAGCCGATGTTGCGGACATCGGAAACGGAATCGGTCACGGTGGCGATTTCGGAAAGCATCACGGGCGCGCCGTTGCGAAAAGCGACGATCAACGGCGCGTACTGGGCGGCCTTCATCAATTGGTCCGTGGTGGTGAGCTGCCAGTCCTCGTGCGCGTTCGACACGCTTCCCTTCGGGCGATTGGCGTTGGCATTGGCCAGCATGGAGCGGACGTCTTCGAGACTGAGTCCGAGATCGTTGAGAAGCGTCGGATTGATATCGACGCGCACCGCGGGCGGGGCTCCGCCTCCGACGAAAACCTGGCCGACGCCTCTCACCTGCGAGAGCTTCTGCTGTAGGACGGTGGCGGCCGCGTCGTAAATCTCAGAACGTCGCATGGTCGGCGACGTCAGGCCGAGCTGCAGAACCGGCGGATCCGCGGGGTTGATCATCCTCCATGTCGGGTTCTGCGGAAGATTTGCGGGAAGGCTGCCGCGCGCCGCATTGATGCCGGCCTGCACGTCGCGCGCGGCGGCGTTGATGTCGCGGCTGAGATCGAACTGCATCGTGATGCTGGTCGAGCCGAGGGTGCTCGACGAGGTCATCTCATTTAATCCGGCGATTCGTCCGAACTGACGTTCGAGCGGCGTCGCGACCGAGGACGCCATGGTTTCAGGGCTCGCGCCGGGAAGCCCGGCGTTCACCGAAAGCGACGGAAAATCGACCTGCGGCAGCGGCGCGACGGGAAGGAAGTTATACGCGATGGCGCCGGACATCGCCAAGGCTGCCGTTAACAGCGTTGTGGCGACCGGCCGGTGAATGAAGGGGGCGGAGATGCTCACTCGAAAAAAGCCGGCCTGACGTGCAGACGCGAATCTTCACCTCGATCATAAGGAAAGATTCGCGATAGATCCATCCCGTTGTCGCGGTATTCAAAAATACCGGAACAAGGCAGCGCGGATTTACCAACACCCTGGTATTTGCCACAAAAACATCCTGCCCTAATATTTACCGAGACGCGTCGTTTGCGCGGGGATCGAGTAGCAGTGTGGAGGTTCGAAGATGCGTAATTCGGTCCCACTTTGCCTGGGAATATTTCTTTTGGCGGTACGAAGCAATGGCGAAAACGTCATTCGCGTCGACTCTGCGCATGGACCGCTCGGATGGCTTACGAACCCGTATCGCGCGCGCAGCGTCCCTCCCGTGAATCTGGCGAACACCACGCGGCTGGAATCACTGGTGCGCGCGGGCAATCTATATCTTTCGGCACAGGACGTCGTTGCGCTCGCGATCGAAAATAATCTCGACATCGAAGTGCAACGTTACGGTCCGCTGCTGGCGCGCGAAGTATTGCGGCGGGCGCAGGGCGGAGGCGCGCTGCGCAGCGTTGGCGTCGGGGTCGCGCAAGGTCCGCAAAGCGTCAGTCTGCAAGGCGTCAGTGTCACGACGATCGGGCCGGTGGGCAGCGCGGGCGAGGGCGTCAGCTCGGGCGGAGGAATTGTCACGCAGCTCGGGCCGCCGGTTCCGTCGCTCGATCCGACCATTTCGTCGGTTGTGAACTTCACCCACGCAACCAGTCCGCAGAGCAATACCATCCTGACCGGAACCACGGCGCTGATTCAGACTCGCCGGACATTTCAAGCGGGGTATCAGCAGAATTGGGATTTCGGGATGAGCGCGCAGATGACGTTCTACAACCAGAACCTGGAAGTGAACAGCCAGTCCTACAACCTGAATCCCTACACCAGCGGATATCTGGATCTGCAGGTGACCCAGAACCTGCTGTACGGGTTCAGCCCGGCCGTAAACGGGCGCAACATCCGCGTGCAGAAGAACAACATCAGGATCAGCGACCTGCAGTTCCGCTCGCAAGTCACCACGACGATTTCGGCGGTCCTGAACTTGTATTGGGACCTAGTGAGTTTCAACGAGGACCAGCGCGCGCGCCAGCGCGAAGTGGATTCAGCCGAGCGTCTGCTGCAGAACAACGTGAA
>JAIQFJ010000065.1 GCA_020073325.1 Terriglobia bacterium
ATCCGCAGAATGTCGAGCGCATAGACCTCGACGTCGACCGGCTTCATTTCGACCGGTTCATTTTTTCGCGCCAACAGGTAGGCCGGCTTACCGCCGATCTTCTTGGCCGAAACCACCGGCGGGACCTGGGCGATGGGCCCGCGAAATTTTTCGAAAATCTCTTCGAGCCGCGCGCGATCGAGCGTGACGCTGACTTCCGGCGACACCGGCTCGCCGTCGCCGTCATAAGAATTCGTGGCATATCCGAAATGAATCACGCCTTCGTAAATCTTGTCGTTGCGCGTGTAGAACTGCGCCAGACGGGTGGCGCGGCCGATCACCAGCGGCAGCACGCCGGTGGCCGCCGGATCGAGGGTACCCAGGTGCCCGATTTTCCGCGTCCCCGCGATGCGGCGCATCTTATTGACAACGTCGTGCGAGGTCCACTCGCGCGGCTTATCGATGACGATCACTCCATCCACGTAGTTACTGTAGCTAACCGAACAGCGCGGCGGAAGTCTTACGTGCATGGATCTTCGTCAAGCGATTCGTGTATTGCTTCGGGGACGGTCGGTGACGCTGATTGCGGTGGCCGCCCTCGCGCTCGGGATCGGCGCGAACACGGCGATCTTTTCCGTGGTGCATGCGGTGCTGCTGCGGCCGCTTCCTTATCGCGATCCGCAGCGGCTGGTTTCCGTGCTGGGGCGGGGGTCGAATCCGGTGGGCACGGAAGATTTCGCCGACATCCGGAACCGGGCGCGGTCGTACGAGTCCTTTGCCGCGGCCGAGCTGTGGAGCGGCAGCCTGAAGACTCGCGACGTTCCCGAACAGATCGTCGGCATGCGCGTCACCGAAGATTTGTTTTCGCTGCTGGGCGTCGCTCCGATTCGCGGACGCACGCTCGGCCGCGACGATTTTTCGAATGGTCCCACGCACGTTCTGGTGATCGGCTACGATCTGTGGCAGCGCGATTTCAACGGCGCTGACGACATCGCGGGCAGAAAAGTTCTCATCGACGGCGATCCCTACACGATCGCCGGCGTCATGCCGCGCGATTTCTATTTTGCGCCGTTCTGGGTGACGCAGGCCGAAATGTGGACGCCGATCGAACTCAATCGCAGCGTGGGCCAGCGCGGCGGCGGATCGCTGCGCGTGTTCGGACGCCTCGCCCCGGGAGTCGAGCGATCGAGCGCGCAGGCCGAGCTGAACCAGATCGTCGCATCGCTCGCGCGCGCTTATCCCGAATCGGACGCGGGTCTGGTGCTGGTCGCCGAATCGCTGCCCGAGAAAGCGACGGCTCGCATCCGTCCCGCGCTCGAACTGATGCTCGGGGTGGTCGCGCTGGTGTTGCTGATCGCGTGCGCGAACGTCGCGAATCTCGGTTTGGTGCGCGCGACGGCTCGACAGAAGGAAATCGCGGTGAGGCTCGCACTGGGCGCGGCACGGGGGCGAATCGTGCGGCAATTCCTGACCGAAAGCATTCTGCTGTCGATCGCCGGAGCCGTCGCGGGGTTGGTGCTCGGACGCTGGGGGATCGCGGCAATCGAAACGCTGCTGCGTCCCGACGCGGGCGCGTCCACGGCGCGACTGCCGCGCTGGGATCAGATTTCGCTCGACGCGCCCGTGCTGCTGTTCACGCTGGCGATCGCCGTCGCATGCGGGATTTTGTTCGGCATCGCGCCCGCGCTTTCCGCCGCGACCGGCGACGTGAACGACGGCCTGCGCGATCGCGGATCGTCCGAAGCAGGCTCGGGACGCATGCTGCGACGCGCCCTGGTCGCCGGTGAAATCGCGATGGCGATCGTGTTGCTGGTCGGCTCGGGATTATTGCTGCGCAGTTTTCTCAAATTGCGCGCCGCCGACCCCGGCTTCGACGCGCGCAACGTCGTCACTATGACCGTTTCCGTCGCGGGGCGCGCCGAATATGTAGGCGAGCGCCGCGATGCGCTCTATCGCGCGGTGCTCGATCGTGTCGCGGCGGTGCCGGGCGTGCGCGCGGTCAGCATGACGAATCATCTGCCCATCGGGGGCGATCAGTGGGGCTTCAGTTACTGGATTGAAAATCAGACGCCGCCTCCGCCGGGCCACAATTTCATCGCGGTCTATCGATCGGCGCGCCGCGGCTACTTTGCGGCAATGGGCGCCGAACTCGTCGCCGGACGCGATTTCAACGACGGCGATTCGGCGGACGCACCGCGCGTCGTCATCGTGAATCAGACGCTGGCGCGGCGGCATTTCGGAAGCGCGAATCCCGTCGGCAAACGCATCAGTCTCGATTCGCCGCGCCGGGCGCCGAAGTGGATCACGATCGTCGGCGTCGTTCGCGACCTCGCGCAGTCGTGGGCCGATCCGGTCGACCCCGAAGTCTACGTGCCGTATTGGCAGGACCCGCGGCTCACCACGGGGTCGCAACCCTACGCGGCGTACATGACGCTGGTCGCGCGCAGCGGCGCCGATGCGGGCGCGATGGTTGAGACGGTGAAAAACGCGGTGTGGAGCATCGACCACAATCTTGCGATCGCGCACGCGCAGACACTGGAGCACGCCATCGGCAATGCGACGTGGCAATCGCGATTCTCGCTGATCCTGGTCGGATTGTTTTCGTCGCTCGCGCTGCTGCTCGCGATGATCGGCGTCTACGGCGTGATGTCGTACGAAGTGGCGCGGCGGACGCGCGAAATCGGGATTCGCATGGCGCTCGGCGCGGGCGCACAGGGAATCGCGGGGATGGTCGCTCGCCAAAGCCTGCGGGTCGCCGGAGCCGGAATCGTTTGCGGTCTCGCCGCCGCCGCGGGGCTGGTCAGATTGATGCGGACGCTGCTCTATCAAGTGGACGCGCTCGATCCGGCGACATTCGCTTCGGTCGCGACGCTGATGCTCGCGGTGGCGATGCTCGCGGCCCTGATCCCGGCGCGGCGGGCGACGCGCGTCGATCCGATGATCGCGCTGCGCAACGAATAAAAAAAAACAACGCGCTCCACGGCTTTCGTCATGGAGCGCGTTCACCCTCAGCGAGGACTGATTACAGCCCGGTCGGCACTGCGGCCGGGACTTTAAACTTCTTCAGATTCTCGATGTTCTCGAAGAAATAAATCTTTCCGTTCTTGTCGACACCGATGACCGCCGTGGCCTTGTCTACCTGCTTGCCGCTCAGCGGATCGACGTCCATCCGGCTGGATGCATCGTCCTTCAGCTTCGCCAGGCAGTCCGGGCAGCAGCCATAATACTTCTTGCCGTCGACTTCCACGGACTTCAGGTTGTGATTGAAGCGCGTCTTGTTGATGAAGCAGATGTTTTTCGAATTGACCTGCTTCACGCCGTCGGACGCCGCCAGGACCGGCAGCGACACCAAAGCAATCAACACCAACACCGCAAATACTCGATTCAGATATTGCATGGTCTATCCCCCGTCGCGCTTTAGAGCAAACCGGCGGCCATCGGCAAGTCCTCAGATTTCAGCGACCTTTCAGCGCGCGGCGCGTCAAATCACGCAGCGACGTTGGGTGACCCTGCGTTAGCCTCACAAAATATGGACCCTCGATTCCCCATCGGGAAATTTTCGTTCCCCACTTCGATTTCGCCCGAGCAGCGCGAACAGTGGATCTCTGCAATCGGCGCCGCGCCGGCGCAGCTACGCGCGTCGCTCGCGGGACTGAGCGGGCAGCAACTCGACACTCCGTATCGCGACGGCGGCTGGACCGTGCGCCAGGTGATTCATCACGTGCCCGAAAGCCACATGAACGCCTATATCCGCTTCAAGCTCGCGCTCACGGAAGAGGAGCCGACGGTGAAACCGTACGACGAAGCTGCGTGGGCCCGGCTTCCCGACGTCGTCTCGACTCCCATGGAAACCTCGCTCGCGATGCTGGACGCGCTGCACGACCGCTGGGTCCGCGTCCTGCGCTCGATCGACGGCGCGCAGTGGCAGCGGACGTTTCGTCATCCCGAAATCGGGTTGGTGAAGCTGGAAGGAAACCTGGCGCTGTACGCGTGGCACGGCAAGCATCACACCGCGCACATCACTTCATTGCGCGAGCGCATGAATTGGTAATATCGACGAATGATTCGCTGGCTGCTCGCCGCCACACTCGTCTGCTTCGCTCAAGATCCCATCGCTCCTCACTCGCAGTTTGAGCCGCCGGCGGCCAAAGCCGCGCAATCGCTGGCGGAATCGACCAAGGCCTCGCCGCCCGAGCTGGTCACGACCGGCGAAAAAACCGGCTGGAACGAGACTGCGCCCTACGCCGAAGCGGTCGACATTTCGCGCCGGCTGGAGCGCGCCTCGAAGTTCGTCAAGGTCATCGACGCCGGGAAAACTCCTGAAGGCCGCACCATGATCGGCCTGGTGGTTTCGAAAGACCGCGCCTTCACGCCCGAGGCCGCCGCGAAGACCAACAAAGTGATCATCATGATCCAGAGCGGCATCCACGCGGGCGAGATCGAAGGCAAGGACACGGTGCTGATGCTGATCCGCGACATGACGGTGTCGAAGCGCTACGCCGCATGGCTCGATCACGCGATCTTCGTGGTCATTCCTGTTTTCAATGTTGACGGGCACGAGGATTTCAGCCCGTATCATCGACCGAGCCAGCAGGGTCCCAAGTCGACGGGCCTCCGCGCCACCGCGCAGCGCGTCAATCTCAATCGCGATTACATCAAGGCCGACACGCCGGAGATGCGCGCATGGCTGCATCTCTTTAATACGTGGAATCCCGACTTCCACATCGACAATCACGTCACCGACGGCGCGGATTTTCAGTACGACGTCACCTGGGACATGGCGCGCAATCAGGACCTCGCCGAGCCGGCCGGTGCGTGGGTGCGTGAAAAGTTTGTCCCGGAGCTGGACAAGCGCATGGAGGCCGACGGCCACATGGTGGCTCCTTACGGCGCGCTGCGCAACGCCGGCGGAAGGCGCGAATTTTTCATGGAAGTTTTTTCGCCGCGCTATTCGCATCTCTATTCGGCCGTGCAGAATCGCCCGTCTTTACTGGTCGAATCGCATAGTTTGAAGACCGCGAAAACACGCGCGTGGGCGCATTACGACATCATGCGCCACTCCATCGACACGATTCTTCTCGACCCCGAAGCGCTGCGCCGCGCCGTCCGGGAGGCTGATCGGCAGATGATGGCTCGCGCCGGGGACCGTTCCGCACCGCCGGTCTACCTGGCCGGAAAAGTCAGCCAGAAGAGCCGTCCGCTGGTCTATCATTCGCTTCGAAACGGTCCTTTCAAGAGCGAGATCACGGGCGCGATGGTCAATCGCTTTTTCCCGGAAAAAGACGACATCGCAACCGTTATTCACGATCAGATCGACACGACCGCCGAGGCGCAGATGCCGCTCGGATACCTGATCCCGCTGGCCTGGAAAAATCTCGCCGACACGCTCGCGCTGCACGGCGTCGATGTCGAGTGGCTCTCGAAACCGGTCGAGGGCGAGTTCGAAACTTATCGTTTTTCGAACGTCAAGTTCGCGTCGACCTCGTTTGAAGGACGCGTCATGTCGGACTTCGACGTGAAGCTGGTGACCGAAAAAATCAAAATGCCCGCCGGATCGTTCTGGGTTCCGATGCATCAGCGCCGCGCGCGACTGATTCTCGCGATGCTCGAACCTGCGGCGCCCGATTCGCTGGCGCGCTGGGGATTTCTCAATCCGGTGTTTGAAGGCGGCGGCCGCGGCGGACTCGGCGAATATCTTTCGGAACCGATCGCGCGCCGCATGATGGCGAATTCGCCGGAACTGCGCAAACAATTTGAAGAGAAGCTCGCTTCGGATGCGAAATTCGCCGCCGATCCGCGGGCGCGGTTGCAGTGGTGGTTCGATCAATCGAAGTATCAGCCGAGCGAAACCGGGCGTTACCCGGTGGTCCGCGTCTGGCAGAAGACCTGGTAGTCGCACACACAATTCGGGGTCGATCAGCAATCGCTTGCTGACGCGCGCGGCCCGGTTTGAAGTTGCGTGATCTATATATCGTCTGATATATATATCAAGACATGGCTAAGCCCGAAGACTTCCTCCCTCTCAAGACCAACTGGTTCCACATTCTCCTCTCGCTTGCCGGCGAGGAACAGCACGGCTACGGCATCATGCAGGAAGTCTTTGAGCGATCCGGCGGAAAGCTCCGGCTGTGGCCCGCGACGCTTTACGGGACCGTCAAGCGCCTGATCGACGCCGAGTTGATCGAGGAATCGGACGAGCGCCCCGCGCCCGAACTCGACGACGCGCGGCGACGCTACTACCGGCTGACGCGTCTCGGCCGGCGCGTGCTCGATGCGGAAACCGCGCGGCTGAAGGAACTGGTCCGCATCGTTCAAACCAAACGCCGCCTGGAGACTGCGAGATGAAACTCGCGTTGTGGCTCTACCGGCGGCTGGCTCGCGCGTTCCCGCACGAGTTTCAGGTGATCTACGGGGCCGACGTCATTCAACTCGGGGAGGATATCGTGCAACAAATTGCTCAACAAAACGGCATCACCGGGCTCTTTCGCCTGGTCCTGGACCTGGCGATCCGCGTTCCCATGGAATATCTCAGCGAGATGCGCCGCGACCTTGCCTACGCCGCGCGAACGTTGATCAAATCGCCCGGATTCGCCCTTGTCGGCGTTCTTTCGCTCGGCATCGGCATCGGCGTCGCGTCGACAATCTTCAGCGAAATTCACATGCTGATCTTTCGCGACCTGCCCGTGGTTCGCGACCCGCAGCGGCTGGTGATGGCGCAGGGCGTGTCCTATCCGTATTTCGAGGAGTACCGCAAGCAGAATCTGTTCACCGGCGCGGCCGCGCTGTTGCAAGGCGTGCCGTTCAGCGTTTCGCTGGACGCCGTTTCGGGGGCGAAGGCCGAGCGCATTTTCGGACAAATCGTTTCGCCCGAATTTTTCTCCGTCTTCGGAGTCCCCGCCCAGCGAGGCCGCGTCTTCAGCCCGGGGCTCGATCAGCCCGGCGAGCCGCCTCTTGCCGTCATCACCGACCGTTTCTGGCGCGAGCGCATGAACGCCGATCCCAACGCGGTCGGCCGCACCCTGCGGATCAACGGCATGACCGCGACCATCGTGGGGATCACGCCGAAAGATTTTCTAGGGGCGATGCCGATCATCGCCGCGGACCTTTTTATTCCCACTACCGCGCCCGCGCGACTCGCGCCCGAGCTCGGCGACGATGTTCTGCACAAGCGCGATCAGAAACCGTTCCTGGTGCTGCTGCGGCTGGCGCCCGGCGTCACGACGGCTTCCGCCGAAGCGGCGCTCGAAACATTGACGCGGCATCTCAACGAAACGAGCGCCGACCCGGCCGATCGCGATCGCAAAGGAAAGCTGGTGCGCCTGGTGCCCGGCGGCATGATTCTGCCGATCCCCAAAGAAGCGCGTCCGATTCTGTGGGCGCTGTGGGGAACGCTGGTCGGCCTGATGCTCACCATCGCGTGCATGAATCTGGCGAACATGCTGCTTGCGAAAGCGGGCGCGCGGCGCCGCGAAATCGCGATCCGGCTTGCCGTGGGCGCCAGCCGCTTCCGGCTGATCCGGCAACTGGTCACCGAGAGCGTTCTGCTGTCGCTGGCCGGCGGAATCTGCGGGTTGATCTTCGCGTTCTGGATGACGAACCTGGTCTCGACGATGAAGCTGCCCGGCTCGACGCCGTTTCAGTTCGACATTCGGCCCGACGCGCTGGTGCTGGTCTTCACGCTGGCGCTTTCGTTCGTCACCGGAATCGGATTCGGACTCGCACCCGCCTTCGCCGCTACCAATGCCGATGTCGCGCCCACGCTTAAGGAAGGCGGCGTGTCGCAGATGCGCGGCTACCGGAAATTCGGAATGCGCAACCTTCTGGTGGTGTATCAGGTGGCGGGATCGCTGATGCTGCTGCTGATCACCGGATTCATGGTGATGGGCTATGGCAGTATCGCCTCGGCCAACGCATCGTTCGACACACACACGATGTACCTGCTGGCGATCGATCCGATTCGCGACGGCTACACGCCCGATCAGGCGTCCGCGTTTTTCGAAAAACTTCCGGAGCGGCTGCGCGGTCTGCCGGCGGTCGACGGCGTTTCGCTCTCGAGTTCGCCGCCGTTCACGCAGGAGCTTGGCGCGTCCGATTTCGCGGGGCAGTCCGATCTGCGCAACGCGGCGGCTTCGGTCAGCGCACTCTCCAGGCAGCCGGTCGGCGCCGGATTTTTCGCGGCGATCAACGAAAAAGTGCTGGCGGGCCGTGAATTCGACGACCGCGATCAGCGCACCGACGCGCCGCCCACCACGGCCCTGCCCGCGATCCTCAATCAGACGGCGGCGAAAAGCCTGTTCGGTAATGAGAACCCGATCGGCAAGCGGATCACGCAGCAGCCGCAGTCCTACGACGTGGTCGGCGTGGTGCGCGACCTGAAAGGTCCGTCGATCACGCCGGGATTTCAAGGCGCGATTTACGTTCCGATGACGCGCCGCATGCTGGCGCACCCGCCCGCGGGCGGCCTCACGCTCATGATCCGCTCGAATGCCGGACCCGACACAATCGAGCGCGTCCGCCAGCAGATCGCCGCGCTGGATCCCAACATCACCGTCTTCAACGTGCGGACGCTCTATCAATCGCTCGACGAACTGAACGCGTACGTGCGCATCGGCACGATTTTCTACGGCGGCCTGGGCGCGTTCGGCTTGATTCTGGCCTCGATCGGACTGGCCGGCGTGACGGCCTACGCGGTGACGCAGCGCCGCAAGGAGATCGGGATTCGCATGGCGCTTGGCGCGCGCAAGGGACAGGTGCTGCGGCTTGTGCTGCGCGAGGGCACGGCGCTGGTCGCCGCGGGAAGCGTGCTCGGCTTCGCCGGGGCGATGATTCTGGCGCGCGCGATGTCGGCGATCCTGAACGTCTTCGCGACCATCTTCCACACCGCGGCGAGCGATCCGAAACTGATCGTCGGCGCACCGCTGCTGCTGGCGGGGCTGGCGATGCTCGCCTGTTATCTGCCCGCGCGGCGGTCCACCGAGATCGATCCGTTGAAAGCGCTGCGCGAAGAGTAGGCGCTGGTTTGCCTGCGCGGGGGTAAGAGGCTGCGGATCGATTCGCCCTCCGGCCTTGCGGCCAGGGCTGTCGTGCGGTCAGCGGCGACCGTCAGGGTGTGTTTGAAAACTCAGGTGGCGCGATCAAGACTCCCAAGCGGGCGTTTCATAACGAAGCAACACCAGCCGGCAGGGCTGCCGGCTTGCCGCTCGACGAGCGGCCCCGCATTCCTGGTCAAAAGTGAGTTTTCACACCAGGCGGCCATTAGCTGCCCGAGAGAGTCGCGAGCGACTGGTGCAGGGAATCCAGGACCGGTCCTGCGCCGTCGCCCGAGGGGAGCGGCAAGCGCAGGACTCCGGCGGGAGTGAACTGCGCGCCTTCCTGCGAACTCACCAAGGCCATCAGCCGCTGCGGATCGATCTTCGAGCCGGGATGGAACTTGATCTGGAGCGCGCCCGCGCGACGGTCGATCGCCTCGATTCCGGCGCGCTCCGCTTCCGCTTTCAGCAGCGAGAAACGGAGCAGGGTTTCCACCGCATCGGGGACGGGACCGTAGCGATCGGCAAGCTCGGTGCGGATCTGCCCGGTCTGTTCGGGCGAGCGCGCGTCGGCGATGCGTTTGTAAGCCCGCAGCCGCTGGTTTTCGTCGCCGATGTAATCGGGCGGGATGCGAATATCGAGCCCGAGGTTCAGGGTCGAGTGAACATGCACGGGAGTCTCTTCGCCCTTGAGTTCGTGCACGGTTTCATCGAGGAGGCGGAGATAAGTGTCGAAGCCGACCGAGGCGATGTGGCCGTGCTGTTCGCCGCCCAAAAGATTTCCCGCGCCGCGCAGTTCGAGGTCGAGCGCGGCGATCTTGAATCCCGCGCCGAGGTCGGAAAATTCGCGCAGGGCCGCCAGCCGCTTGCGGGCGATCTCGCTCAACTCGGTATCTTGCGGAACCAATAAATAGGCGTAGGCGCGGCGATTGGAGCGCCCCACGCGGCCGCGCAACTGGTACAGCTCGGAGAGTCCGTGGCGCTCGGCGTTCTCGATGATGATCGTGTTGGCGAGGGGGATGTCGAGGCCGTTTTCGACGATCGTGGTGGAAACGAACACGTCGTATTCGTGGCGCATGAAGCCAAGCAGGACGCGTTCCAGTTCCTGCTCTCCCATTTGTCCGTGGCCGACGCCGATGCGCGCGTTCGGGACGAGTTGCTGAATCGCCGCGGCGCGCGAAAAAATCGAATCGACGCGGTTGTGCAGAAAATAAACCTGGCCGCTGCGCGACATTTCCTGATCGATGGCCGCGCGGATCAGTTCCGGATCGAAATGCGCGACCACCGTGTGAATCGCGAGGCGATCCTTGGGCGGCGTCTCGATCACGCTCATGTCGCGGATGCCGAGCATCGACATGTGCAGCGTGCGCGGGATGGGTGTCGCACTCATGGTCAGGACGTCGACGTTGTGGCGAATCTGCTTGAGGCGCTCCTTGTGCCGCACGCCGAAACGCTGTTCTTCATCGATGATCAGCAGGCCGAGATCGCGGAACTCGACGTCCTTTGAAAACAAGCGATGCGTCCCGATCGCGACGTCCACCTTGCCCGCCGCGAGATCTTCCAGCACCTGCTTGATTTCTTTCGCGCTGCGGAATCGCGAAAGCATTTCGATGCGCGCCGGGAACGCCGCGAATCGCGCCTTGAACGTTTCGTAGTGCTGGAACGCGAGCACCGTGGTTGGCGCGAGCACCGCGACCTGCTTGCCGTCGCCGAGAGCCTTGAACGCCGCGCGCATCGCGACTTCGGTTTTGCCGTAGCCCACGTCCCCGCACAGCAGGCGATCCATCGGATGCGGCGACTCCATGTCGCGCTTGATTTCCTTGATCGCCGAAAGCTGGTCCTTCGTTTCGGTGAACTCGAACGAGTCTTCGAACTCGCGCTGCCAGTTGGAATCGGGCGAAAAAGCGAAGCCTTCGGTCATGCGGCGCTGCGCGTAGAGCTTCAGAAGCTCGTCCGCCATGTCGCGCATTTTCGCTTTGACGCGCGATTTGCGAGCGGTCCACGTCGATCCGCCCAGCCGGTCGAGCGGCGGCGCGCCTTCTCCGGCGCCGCGATATTTTTCGACCAGGTCCATGCGCGTCAGCGGGACGTACAGCTTCGAATCGCCCGCGTATTCGAGCAGCATGAAGTCGCCCTTTTGTTCACCTTGAACGATTTCGCGCACGCCGACGAATTTCCCGACGCCGTGCGTGACGTGCACCACAAAATCGCCGGGTTTCAGATCGGCAAGATCGGCCGCAAACGCGCTGAGTTGGGCCTTGGTGATGCCGGGGCGCGCGATCAGGTCCGAGGAATCGAACAAGTCCTCCGATCCGATGAAGGCGATTTTCGATTCCGGAAAAATCGAGCCGCGGCGGACCAGGCCTTTAATGAGATACGTGTTGGCGACGGGGCCGGCGAGATAGGCGCGCTCGGCCAGATAGGGCGATGCGGCCTCGTTCGGCGCGAGGCCCAACTGGAACGGCACCGAATATTCGCGCAGGATATCGGCCAGGCGCTCCAGTTCACCGTTCGACGGAGCGAAGAACGCGACACGATAGCCCTGATCGACCATGGTCTTCGCTTCGGCCACCGCCACCTGCATGCTGCCGTGAAAGGCAAGCGACGGACGCGTCGCGACATGCGGCGCGGCGGGGTCGAGATCCAGTTCACGAATCGCGATCCGGGCATGCGAAGCGAAACGCGATTCGAGGTCGCTCCAGTGAAAGAAATTCGCGGCGGCGAGTTCGGGCTCGCCGGTTTGCTCCAGGCGTTTCCACAGCCGTTCTTCGGCCGCGCGGATTTGTTCGGGCTCGTCGAAGACCAGATTAGCCTCGCCCGCAAGCTCGATCAGCGATTGATCGCGCGGATCGTCGAGCGCGGCGGCGAATTCCCAGCCGGGAAACGCCGGACCTTCGCGCGGCTGTTCTTCGAGAGGCAGAATGCGCGCTTCGGCGACTTTTACAACGGAGCGCTGCGAGTCGACGTCGAAGCGGCGGATGGATTCTATTTCGTCGCCGAAAAATTCGACGCGCAAGGGACGGGAATTGTCGGCGGGAAAAACGTCGAGGATGCCGCCGCGCACCGAGTATTCGCCGACCATTTCCACCGGCTCGCGCTTTTCATAGCCGATCGACTGGAGATGCGTTTCGATCGTATCGAGCGGCAGTTCCTCTCCGACGCGCAGTTCCAGAGCGAGACGCCGGTAATATTCGGAACCGTGCGTGCGCAGCAGCGCCGATGCCGCGGCAGCGATCGTGACCGGCACACTGGCGTTCGCCAGGCGCCACAGCACCATCGCACGCTGTCCCGTGATTTCGCTGTGCGGCGAAAGCTTCTGTCCGGGCAGCACGTCGAGCGCGGGGAGAAGCTGCGGACCCGATCCCGAATGCGAAATCAAAAGATCGAAAAATGTTTGTGTCAGCTCGGCGAGCTGTTCGGCGCGCTGGTTCGAATCCGTGACGACGATGATCGGGCGCTCGGTCGCCTGCCAGAGCAGGACCAGATACAGCGCTTTCGCGGTGGGCGTGAGTCCGGCGAGTGAAAATGGACCGGCCTCGCGGCGCAGGAGCTTGCCGGTCAGCTCCTGAAATGCCGCGTCGCGCGCGAGCGTTTGAAAAAGGTCACGAACAGCGGGATGCGTCACGTTGCAGCAGAATTTCCACGATGTTCGTAGTCGAATAACCCGGTTCGAGCGCCAGCGCCATCACCTTGCCGCCCGCGGCCTCGACTTCTTCGCGACCGGCGATGAAATGAGCCCAGTCGGCGCCCTTGATCAGAATGTCCGGCAGAACTTCGGCGATCAGCTCGCGCGGCGTGTCTTCGTCGAAAAACGTCACCGCGTCGACGGCCTCAAGCGCCAGCGCCATCTGCGCGCGCTGGTCCTGCGAAATCAGCGGGCGCGTGGGACCTTTCAGCCGGGCGACGCTCGCGTCGGTGTTCAGCGCGAGGATCAGAATGTCGCCGAGCGAGCGCGCTTTTTCGAGCAGCCGGATATGGCCGGGGTGCAAAATGTCGTAGCAGCCGTTGGTGAAAACGACGGTCTTGCCGTCGCGGCGCCACTGGGCGCGCGCGCGGACCAGATCGGCGCGGGTATAGAGCTGGCTCATGTGTGGATACTTCCATTGTAGTGGCTGCGGCGCCACACCTTGGTCCCCACTGTGGTACAAGCGTAGGCGTGAACGTACACGAGATCGGCGAGCGCGACCGGCGGCCGCGCATTGTTCTATGGATCGGGGCGCTGCTGTTGCTGCTGTTCTTCAGCCGGTCGATCTGCGCGACGTTCATCGACTATTACTGGTGGCGCGAACTGGGCCAGGTACCGACCTGGCTGCTCATGTCGTTCTATCGCTACGCCCCGGGCACTGGCGCGTGGATCATCGTGTTTGCGGTCATGTGGATCGCCCACGCGCGCGGTGTGAAGCACGGCGGGGAGCGGTTGCGCGATCATCCGATCTACGCGCGCATTACGACGCTCGGAATCGCGCTGCTGGCGATCATCATCGCGCTCGCATCGGTGGATGGCTGGACGGTGGCGCGCTACTTCGGCGGCCACGGGCTCGCGTCGAACGAGTGGCGAGATCCCGCGTTCGGGCAGCCGCTGGGATTTTATTTCTTCGATCTTCCGTTCTACACGATGCTGATCGATTTCGCGGCGGCGGTGACGTTTGCGGGCGCGCTGGTGTATTACGCGGCAGCGCGAGGCTGGCAGATCCGCCGTGAATTTCCCGGATTCGGGTCGCGAACGGAAATCGATTTGAGCGATCTGCGGCATCTCGGCAAACTTGAATCGGGAATGCTGAAAGGCTTGACCGCGGCCTTTCTCGTGATGCTCGCGGGGAGCTTCTGGCTGGGCCGCTACGACATGCTCCTGAGCAATCACGGCCAGTTACTTGTCGGAATCGATTATGTTCAGCAGCACTTCGGGCTGCCGCTGCAGACGGCGAAGGCGGGCGCGGCGATACTGGCAGCGCTGCTGGTGATCGCGGGACGGCGCAAACTCGCCGCTGGTTGCGCGATCGTCATTCTGATCGATTGGGTGCTACCGCCGATCGTCAGCGGACTCTATGTGCGGCCGAACGAACTCGCGCTGGAACGGCCGTTCATCGAGCGCCACATTCAGGCGACGCGCGAAGCGTACGGGATCGACCGGCACTCGCGCGAAGTTCCGTTTGAGGCACATCCCGAGTCGCGCATCGATTTTGCGAAGAATAAACCGCTGCTCGACAATGTGCGGCTGTGGGACTGGCGCGCGTTTCACGACACGCTGGGCCAGATTCAGCCGCTGCGTCCTTATGTTTATCAGGACATCGACATCGATCGCTATCAGATCGACGGCCGCTTGCGCCAGGTTCTTCTCGCGCCTCGCGAATTGGAGCTGGATCAGTTGGGCGACGCGCGCAATCAGTGGATCAATCGCAGCCTGATTTTCACGCACGGCTACGGGCTGGCGCTGGCGGAGGCGAATCGCATTCAGCCCGACGGGTCGCCCGTGCTGCTGATCAAGGATGCGCCGGTGGAGGTTCTGACGCCGAGCCTCCACGTGACCAAGCCGCAAATCTATTTCGGCGAAATGTCGCACGAGCCGGTCTTCGTCCGCACCGATCAACCCGAGTTCGACTATCCGTCGGGGACGGGCCAGGTCTCGACGAAATACGACGGCTCCGGCGGATTCCCGCTGTCGGGCGCACGCCTTCTCGCCGCGATTTCCGAAGGCGACGGCAATATTCTGCTGAGTAATTCGCTGACGTCGGAAAGCCGCATGATGATCCGCCGCCGCATTCCGGAGCGGCTCGCGGCGCTGGCCGAATTTATTTCCTGGGACGCGGATCCGTATCTGGTGATCACCAACGCAGGGCGCCTGGTGTGGATCGTCGACGGATACACCACCAGCGACGCGCATCCGTATTCGCGCGACACGTTGATAGAAGGAATCGGGCGGTTCAACTACATCCGCAATTCGGTCAAGGCGACCGTCGATGCTTACGACGGCAACGTGAATCTGTACGTGTTCGACCCCGGCGATCCACTGGTGGGCGCGTATCGTCATTTATTCCCGACGCTATTTCGCGACGCGGCGGAGATGCCCGCGGACGTGCGCGCGCACACGCGTTCGCCTGAAATGCTGTTTCGCACGCAGGCAGAAATCTATCGGACCTATCATATGCGCGAACCGGAGGCGTACTACAATCGCGCCGATTTGTGGGACCTCGCCACGTACACCAGCGGCCAGGGCGGCCAGGCGGAGACCGTTCCGCCGACGTACATGATCGCGAAAATCCCGGGCGAGCCCGATCCTGAATTCATGCTCACCGTGCCGTTCACGCCGCGCGGCAAACAAAACCTGATCGGCCTGATGGTGGCGCGCTGCGACGGAGCGCATCTGGGCGACCTCGTCTTTCTGGATCTGCCGAAGCAGGAAATTATCTCGGGGCCGATCCAGGTGGAGGCGCTGATCAACCAGGATCAGACCATTTCGAAGGACCTGACGTTGTGGAACCAGCAAGGCTCGCAGGTGCTGCGCAACCAGATTCTGGCGATCCCGATCGACAACACATTTATCTATGTCGCGCCGATTTTCCTGCAGGCTCCGCAGGCGCGGATGCCGCAGTTGAAGAAGGTCGCGCTGGTGGTGGGCAACACGCTGGTGTACGCGGATACGTACGAACAGGCGCTGGCACAGCTCGAAGCGATCCAGCGCGGCCAGACCCCCGCCGTACCCGCAACCACACAGACGTCAAGTGCGGCGGCGCCGGCTACGTCGATCGATTTGAGGATCGACGAGGTGCGGCGCCACTTGCAGCGGTATCGTGACTTGGCTGCGCAAGGGAAATGGTCCGAGGCAGGCAAGGAGTTGGAGGCGATCGAAGCGGTGGTCAAGCCACGCCCGTGAGAGTCTGTGTGAAAACTGAACGTTCGCCGCTTCCTGCGGTCGCGGTTCATTGCCGCCATCCCGCTGAATCAGCCGTTTAAGGAACCGCGACCGCAGGAAGCGGCCGACGCCGATCATTTTCACACAGACTCGTGAGGGTGGGGTTCTTTCGACGTGCGTCCCGACAGACGTTGACGCTACTGGACCTTTGCGGCCGTTGGATGCTGAGCTTCCGTTTATGAACCCCGGCCTCACGGCCAGGGCTGTCGCCCGGGTGAATCGGTTGGTGGTAGCCCGAAAAATAGGTGCGGTTAACGCGAAAAAAGCCCGCGGATTCCACTTCCGCGGGCCTTTTATGCACCTAGGGAGAACTTAGTTCGAATCAGGACGACGCTTCAGCGTCGGACGATCGTCGTCGGTCGGCGCGCTCTTGTCGCCGCCGTCGGTCGACGTACCGGTTCCCGGCGCGCGCTTCAGCTTTGGACGATTCAGGTCCTTATCGTCCACCTTCTTGCGATTGTGCAGCATGGCGAGCCGTCCCTTCACGTCGTTGAATTCCGACGTCGTGACGACGTACTCCGGACGCTCCTTCAGCAGTTCCTGAATGTTCTTCTGCGCTTTCACGATGCGATCTTCGGTGGGCGGATGCGTCGAGAAGACCTTGGCCATGGTGCCCGGCTTCTTCTTTTCGAGCGACTGAATTTTTTCGAAGAAGTCGACGAACGCCTCCGGATCGTAGCCGGTCTTGTACATGTATTCCAGTCCGAGCATGTCCGCTTCGGATTCGAACGCCTTCGAGAATTGCAGGAACCCGATCGGGATCAGGACGCTGGCTGCCTGCTGGATGCCGTAGCCGGTCCAGCCACCCATAAAGATGAGAGGAATTGTTGCCAGCTGCATCACCTGACCGCGCGTCGCCTGCCGCGTGCCGTGCCGAGCCGCCACGTGCGCGATCTCATGCGCCATCACGCCGGCCAGCTCCGCTTCGCTATCGGCTTTCAGGATCAGGCCGGAGTTCACGAAGAAGAATCCGCCCGGCAGCGCGAACGCGTTGACGTCTTCCGTGTCGATCACCTTGATCGTGAACGGGACCTTCGCGTCCGAGTTCCGCACCAGGTTCTGGCCGACGCGGTTCACGTATTCCGCGATGATCGGGTCGTCAATGATCTTGGCCTGCCGCTCGACATCCTGCGCGAGCCCTTTGCCCAGCGCGATCTCCTTTTCGAGCGAGTACCAGTTCAATCCCTTGCCGACGTCGCGATTGCCGATTTCTTCGGGGTCTTTTTCCTTCTTGTCGCCCGCGTAAGCGGAGACCGAGAGGAGGGAAAGAACGGCTACGAGTCCATAAAAGCGTCGCATGTGCGGACTCCTTCTTAACACAGTATATCCTTCATCCCTTAGACGCGCAGAGGCCTCATTCAGATTTCGCCAATTCTGTCAATTTTGCGGGAGCCCGGCGGAGCGTCGGCCGGTCGAGCGCCGGCGGCGAAGCCTTGCGCCGGTTTTCGAGCATTGCCAGCCGCGCCTTCACCTGATCGAACTCCGAAGTCGTCACCACGTACTGCGGCTGCGATTTCAGAAACTCCTCGATGTCCTTTTGCACCTTGACGATCCGATCGCCGGTCGGCGGATGCGTCGAGAAGAACTTCGATACCTTCCCCGGCTTCCGGCGCTCCAGCGCTTCGATCTTTTCGAAAATATCCACCATGCCATTAGGATCGTACCCGGTCTTATAAAGATACTGCAGTCCGAGCATATCCGCCTCATTCTCAAAGGCTTGGCCGAATTTCAGCAGAGAGATCGCGGTCAGCGGACCGGCCGCCTGCTGGGCGCCGTAGCCCGCCCATCCTCCCATGAAAATGAGCGGGATCGTCGCCATCTGCGTCACTTGGGCTCGCGACGCCTGCCGGGTGCCGTGCCGGGCCGCGATGTGGGCGATCTCATGGGCCATCCCGCCGGCCAGTTCCGCTTCGGTCTCGGCGGTTTCGATCAGGCCCGTGTTCACGAAAAAATACCCGCCTGGAAGCGACAGCGCGTTGACGCTGTCATCCTGAATCACCTGCGTGATCAGCGGGACCTTCGCGTCGGAATTGCGGGCCAGGTTCTGCGCCACGCGATTCACATATTCGGAAATGATCGGATCGTCGATAATCGTGGCGTTCTGCCGCACCTGCTGTGCCAGCACTTTGCCGAGCGCGATTTCCTTATCGATCGAATAGAAATTGATCCCTTTGGAGACGTCGCGGTTACCGATCTGGTCGGGATCTTTCTTTTTGTCTTTGGGCGAATCCTGCGCCCCGGCGGCCAGGGCAAAGACGACGCAGAGAGCCGCGAGTCGCATGCCGTAATAACGTATCCTCGGAGAAATGGGTTTCAAAAATCTCATGGATTACCGGGCGGAGTTCCCGGTGACGGAAACGCGGATCTATCTGAATCATGCGGCGGTGGCTCCGTTGTCGCGGCCGGCGGCGGATGCGATGAAGTGGCTGGCGGACGATTGCTGGCGCAACGGCTCGCTGCATTACGACCAATGGCTTGAAACCTACGACGGTTTGCGCCGCGCGGCGGCACGGCTGGTGAACGGATCGGCCGAAGAAATCGCGCTGGTGAAAAATACGTCGGAAGGCATCGCCGTCATCGCACTGGGAATCGATTGGAAACCCGGCGACGTGATCGTGGCGTTCAAAGAAGAGTTTCCGTCGAACCAGTATCCGTGGCGGCGTCTGGAATCGCGCGGCGTGAAGATCCGGTGGCTGTCGGTGATGGATTCGCTCGACACGATCGATGAAGCGGCCAAAGGAGCGCGGCTGCTGGCGATCAGCTTCGTGCAATTCCTGACGGGCTATCGCGCGAATCTGCAGGCCATCGGCGAGATCTGCAGGAATCGCGGCGCGATTTTTTTCGTCGACGCGATCCAGGGGCTCGGCGTATTTCCGATCGATGTTCGCGCCATGCACATCGGCGCGCTGGCCGCGGACGGGCACAAGTGGCTGTGCGGTCCGGAAGGCTGCGGGATCCTTTATATTTCGCGCGAATTGCAGGACCAGGTGGAGCCGGTGGAGTTCGGATGGATGAACGTCGCGAGTTCCAGCGATTACGGCTCGCGCGACATGGCCATGCGCACTGATGCGGGGCGCTACGAATGCGGGACGCTCAACACGATCGGCTGCTACGGGCTGCGCGCCGCAATCGAAATGGTGCTCGAAGCGGGCGTCGAGAGGATTGGACCGGCGGTGCAGGCGCTGGGCGATCGAATCGATACATGCGTCCGGCATCGCGGCTACGAGGTCGCCTGCGAGCGGACGCCGGAGACCGGGGCTGGAATCGTCAGCTTCCGCAAGGCGGGCGAAGATCCGAACGCGGTGGTGGCGAAGCTGAAGGATCGAGGCGTATGCGCCGCGTCGCGCGCGGGCTGGGTGCGGATGGCTCCGCATTTCTATATCACGCCCGAAGAAATCGATCGCGCGATTCATTTCTTGGATTCGTAGCCGGTTTGTGAATCCGCTCTAAGCGCGCTCGCCGCTCCCTTTGGTCGCGGTTCATCGTCGGGACTTAGGGAGCGGCGAGGCGCCGATATTTTTCACACAACCGCATCAGGCCGGGGTTGACTCCAACGTTTCGTCCAGCGCTGCGTCCAAGCATGGGTGAAAATGTTTCGACTCATGGCGGCGGCCGCCCTGCTGGCGAGCGCGGGGCGCGCTGCTTCTCACGAACAATTCGAGTTACACAAAGTGCGAGCAGGATCGGCGCGCTATCGCGGCAAGAGTGCGATTCATCTCATCCCCGATCCGGTTCGCGACAACGACGATGCGCTGGCGGTCATCCAAGGGTCCGAATTTCGCGACGGCGTGATTGAAGTGGACGTCGCGGGAGACCTCGCCGCCGGCCATAGCGACACGGCTCGCGGATTCATCGGCGTTGCATTTCGCGTCCAGTCCGATGCGCGGCACTATGAGCTGCTTTCCTTGCGGCCCACCAACGCCCGCGCCGACGATCAACTCCGCCGCAATCACACCGCGGCTTACGAAGGTCATCCCGATTTCAATTTCGATCGCCTGCGCAAGGAAAGCGAGGGCGTGTACGAGTCCTATGTCGACGTCGTGCCCGGCGTCTGGACGCACCTGAAAATCGAAGTCTCGGGAACCAGGGCCGTGTTCTACGTCAAGCGTGCGGCGCAGCCGGTGCTGATCGTGAAGGACCTGAAACTCGGCCCGGGCGAGGGTGCGATCGCGCTGTGGGCCGGACCCGGCACCGATGGATTTTTCGCCAACCTGCGGGTCACTCCAAAATAATTTCGCGACCCCTGTCGAGAACCGGGTTTCGGCTCCGACTCACTCGTGAAAGCGCCCCCAACGGCGCGAAAATCGAAAGGACGAGGAATATGAAATACATCCTGATGATGAACACGATGAAGATCGGCACGAACGAGATCTTCAACTGGCCGAAGGCCGATATTCAGGCGCATATCGGGTTCATGATGAAGCTCAACAAGTCGCTCAAGGAATCGGGCGAGCT